>JBIIAV010000049.1:0-10988 GCA_044239745.1 Rickettsiales bacterium | reverse complement strand
TGTGATTGGTCAGCAACGCGCGAAGAAGGTGCTCGCGGTGGCGGTGCACAACCATTACAAGCGCATCGCGGTGATGGAAAAATCCAACGAGATCGAGATCGCGAAATCGAACATCCTCATCGTCGGCCCCACCGGTTCGGGTAAGACCCTGCTGGCGCAGACACTGGCGCGCATCCTCGATGTGCCGTTCACCATGGCCGACGCTACCACGCTGACCGAAGCTGGTTACGTGGGCGAGGACGTAGAGAACATCATCCTGCGCTTGCTGCAAGCGGCGGATTACAACGTCGAGCGTGCACAAAAAGGGATCGTCTACATCGATGAGGTCGATAAGATCTCGCGCAAATCGGAAAACCCATCCATCACCCGCGACGTATCGGGCGAGGGCGTGCAACAGGCGCTGCTCAAAATCATGGAAGGCACCGTGGCCTCCGTACCGCCGCAAGGTGGCCGTAAGCATCCGCAGCAGGAATTCCTGCAAGTGGATACCAGCAACATTCTCTTCATTTGCGGCGGCGCATTCTCCGGCATCGAGAAGATCATCGCCCGCCGTCAGAAGGGAACCAGCATCGGCTTCGGCGCCGATGTGCGCAATACCGACGAAGTGAAACCCGGTGAAATGTTCAAGATGCTGGAACCCGAGGATCTGCTTAAGTTCGGCCTCATTCCGGAATTCATCGGCCGTCTGCCGGTGATCGCCACGCTCGACGACCTCGACGAATCGGCACTGAAGAACATCCTGACCGAACCGAAGAACGCGCTCACCAAGCAATACCGTAAGCTGTTCGACATGGAAGGCGTGGAGCTGAAATTCACCGACGACGCTTTGGCTGCGATCGCGGAGAAGGCCATCATCCGTAAGACGGGTGCGCGCGGCTTGCGCGCCATCATGGAAGAAGCCTTGATGGAGCTGATGTACGAGATCCCCGGCACCGAGAACGTCAACGAGGTGATCATCACCGGCGACGTGATCAACGGCAAGGCCGCCGCCGTACTGACGCAAGAGACCGCAAGCAAGAAGGCCGGCAAGAAAAGCTAGCCACTGCTTGGGCGTTCCTTAAGCCGGTTGCGTTCTATTTCAAGGTCAGCGAGAGATTCAGCGCGCACGCGATGGTGTCGCTTGTGCGGTTGTACTCGGCCGTTGCATCCACGGCGCTGGTGGCGCAGTTGGCAAGGCTTGCCGGCTTCAACGTTACCACGCGGCCGTTGCCGGGCAGGCCATTATCCATTTTGGTGTCGACCTGCCACGCTTCGGTCGGGGTAATGGCGGCGGCTTGGGTCAAGCCGTTGGTGACCGAGCCACCGAACGCCAAGAAATTCGAAAGATCCTGATCGTATTGGTTGGTGTCGCCACTGGTGGTGGCTTTGTAGGAAAAACTCCAGCCGGCACGCGGTACGCGCGAGCCGGGAACGTTGGTACCGATGACGGAGTGCGCACTGCCGCCGCCGCCCGTGATGCCGCTGAAGCTGCCGCGAAGATAATCCGCCAATACAAGCTGCTGCCATGCGCGGTAAGGCTCGTTGCTATCGGCGATGTCGTCGTCGCCGTTGCCGTTACAGGTGCCGGGGGTGCCGTTGGTGACCGCCCCATCGGGGCAGGATGCGTTGTCGTCGCCCCAATAGCTGGTCGCGTCCAGCAGGTCGCCGGGTTGGCCGCCATATTGCTGGCGGAATTGCGAGACAGCGGTGCTGTATTTGCTGTAATCCGTGATCACCGTTTGTAGCTGCGATTGGCTGAACAGCGATTTGCCGCTGAGCACCGCACCGACCAGCAGCCCGATGATGGCGATGGCGATGCTCAACTCAACGAGGCTGAACGCTGCTTTATGGGGCAAGGAAGGGGCGAGGCGGTGCATGCGGCAATCCCGTTGGTTAGGGGGTGAGGGGCGTGTTGCCGCATATCATAGCGCAGCTCGTTCGGATGCGCAAATATATCACACCTGCTAGCCCTTTACATTGCAATGAAGCAGCCTATATTCATGGTATTGCCGTTCATCATTCGTCATCCGTCATCCCTTTTTCCCGAGCGCCCCATGACATCCACATCCCCACAGACCCTCCCCGTACTACCGCTACGCGACATTGTCGTGTTCCCCGGCATGGTGGTACCGTTGTTCGTCGGCCGCGAGAAATCGGTCAAAGCGCTCGAATCGGTGGTGAAGGCAAACAACAAAATTCTTCTCGTGTCGCAACGTAACGGCTCGCAGGATATTCCCACCCGCGAGGATCTGTATCGCGTCGGGACGCTGGCTTCGGTGCTGCAGCTGCTGCGCCTGCCTGACGGTACGGTCAAGGTGTTGGTCGAGGGCGTGCAGCGCGCGAAGGTGAACCGCTTCATCGAGAACGACGAATTCTATGAAGTCGAGGCCGAGGAACTCGCCGAGCTGACGGGCGACCCCGTGGAGCTTGAGGCCATGTTCCGTTCGGTCATCAGCAAGTTCGAGGAATACGTCAAACTGAACAAAAAGATCCAGCCCGAGACGCTCGGCGCCATCGGCAAGATCACTTCACCTTCTATCCTTGCGGATACGGTCGCGGCGCATATGTCGATCGATATTCCCGCCAAGCAGGAGATCCTCGAGATCATCAAGGTCTCCGAACGTCTGGAGCATGTCTATGCCATGATGGAATCGGAGATCGGCGTGCTGAACACCGAAAAGCGCATCCGTGGCCGCGTCAAGCGCCAGATGGAAAAGACCCAGCGCGAATACTACCTCAACGAGCAGCTCAAGGCGATCCAGAAGGAACTTGGCGAAATTGATGAGGGGCGCGATGAAGTAAGCGAGCTTGAGGAGAAACTCAAGAAGACCAAGCTCAGCAAGGAAGCCCGCGAAAAAAGCGAATCTGAGCTGAAGAAACTGCGCACTATGAGCGCGATGTCGGCCGAGGCGTCGGTCATCCGCAATTACCTTGATTGGCTGGTGACGATTCCGTGGAAGAAGCCGACCAAAGTGAAGCGTGACCTTCCTCAGGCCGAGAAGATCCTCGACGCCGACCATTCGGGTCTGGAGAAGGTCAAGGAGCGCATCTTGGAATATCTGGCGGTGCAGGCGCGCACCAAATCCATCAAAGGCCCAATCCTGTGCCTTGTCGGCCCTCCAGGGGTCGGTAAGACCTCGCTGGCACGCTCGATCGCGCGGGCAACGGGGCGTAACTACGTCAAGATATCGCTCGGCGGCGTGCGCGATGAATCGGAGATTCGTGGTCACCGCCGTACCTATATCGGGTCGATGCCCGGTAAGTTGATCCAGTCGATGAAAAAAGCGAAAAGCTCCAACCCGCTGTTCCTGCTCGATGAGATCGACAAGATGGGCAACGACTTCCGCGGCGATCCAGCCGCTGCCTTGCTTGAGGTCCTCGATCCCGAACAGAACAAGAACTTCAACGACCATTACCTTGAGGTCGATTACGACCTCTCGGACGTGATGTTCATCACCACGGCCAACTCGCTGAACATGCCGCGCCCTCTGCTCGATCGCATGGAAGTCATCCGTCTTTCCGGTTACACGGAGGACGAAAAGGTCGGTATCGCGGTCGATCACCTCATCCCGAAACAGATGAAGGATCATGGCCTCAACAAGAGCGAGATCTCGATTTCCGAGGAGGCGCTGCGCGACACCATCCGCTATTACACCCGTGAAGCGGGGGTACGTAACCTCGAGCGCGAGATCGCACGGATGACGCGTAAGGCCGTGAAACAGATCATGATGAAGGGTGAGAAAAAGATCACCATCACCCGTAAGAACCTTGGCAAATATCTCGGTGTGCGCAAGACCTCGTACGGCGAGGCCGAGAAGGTCGACCAGATCGGTGTTACGACCGGTTTGGCTTGGACCGAGACCGGTGGTGACCTGCTGGTCATCGAGTCGGTCACGGTGCCGGGCAAGGGTGGCATCAAATACACCGGCACGCTGGGCGATGTGATGAAGGAATCCGTGCAAGCGGCGCACAGCTATGTGCAAAGCCGTGCGCTCGATTTCGGCATCAAGCCCACCAAGTTCAAGCAAAAGGACATCCACGTGCATGTGCCCGAGGGCGCAACACCCAAGGACGGCCCCTCGGCCGGTATCGCCATGTGCACCACCATCGTTTCGGTGCTGACGGGCATTCCGGTCAAGAAAACAGTGGCGATGACGGGTGAGGTGACCCTGCGTGGCCGCGTGCTTGCCATCGGCGGCCTCAAGGAGAAGCTGTTGGCGGCGCTGCGCGGCGGCATCACCACCGTGCTGATCCCAAAAGAGAACGTGAAGGACCTCGAGGAGATCCCCGATAACGTCAAGAAGCTCCTTACCATCATTCCGGTGGAGCATGTCGATCAGGTGCTGGAACACGCGTTGGTCGAAGCGCCCAAGCCGATCACCGATTGGGTCGAGGTCGAGGATGAGAGCCTCCTCAAGTCCGGTAAGGACGACGAGGACGCGGTGCTGCGTCACTAGCGGCGGTTCGGCGTTACATTAATTTAATTTCCATTTCGGCAGGCCTGCGTTAGGTTGGTCGGAAGATTTTTCTGAAAGTGGCGGATTTTCTAACTATCCCTGCATTTGGTGATACGGGCTATAAAAAATAAAAAAACGACGGGGATGTATGTTCAAAGATACGGCGCACCTTAAGCGCTCTGCGAAAATGTTGAAGGCTCTTGGGAATCCCTACCGCTTACAGATCATTTCCTTGCTGCTGCAAGGCGAAAAGAACGTCAGCGAGCTAAATCAAAGCGTGAAGGTGAGCCAGCCAGCGCTGAGCCAGCATTTATCGAAGCTTCGCCGCGAAGGTATCCTCGATGCCCGCCGTGAACAGCGCCAGATATTCTACTTCCTGCGCAATGCACAGATCGTTCGCATGCTTGGAGTCGCCGGTGAGGTGACGCAGGACGAGGCCGCTGCCAAGAAAGTCGCTTCCGCCAAATAGTATCGCCGGATCAGCGCCCGCGGTTCGGGGTCGATTTATCGACCAGCGATGCCTGATATATCTCCTTGCCGCGCAGGGCTTGTTCCGCCAGTAACCGCAATAGTTTCGCAAGCTTGCGCCGCCCCGCCGCGGTCGACAGATCGATGTTGTCGAGATCGTCGATATCGAGCTTCTTGAGCCCCATCTTGACCTTGTATTCCTCGGGGCTGGCGATGATCTCCTCGGCCAGCGCGTAGAGATAGTCGGCCAGCTCCTGCGGGGTCATCTGGTCGATGCCCTCCAAGAACGGATTGGTATCAGTGGACGATGGTTTGGTTGGCGGCGCCATGCCCATCCTCCCCTTCTTCACGGGCTTGCAGGGCGATGGCCATCAGCTCCTCGAACTTAGCGAAGCCAAGGAAGGCAACGCCGGCCTGCAAGTTATCCATCGAGTCTTGGCTGAGATTCTCGTTCACCCATTTGACGCGGTTGGACGGCTTGTCGGAGGCGATATAGGCGAAATAATTGAAGAATTTATTGCCCGGGAAATCGAACTTGAGCTTGTGCGATTCGATCTCGATCGTGAACGAGCCGATCAGCACGCCTTCCTTGAAGACGTGGGTGGTGTTGCCTTGTTCTTCGATGTTGATGCCGAATTGTTCGTAACGAGGGCGTTCCATGCCGTATTTTTAGCAGGCACATGGGTGCCGCGCAAGGCGACCGAAGTGAAAAGGACGCAGAAACGATGAATTTATGCCGCTTCGTGGCTGGAAAGGCGCGTTGCGGTCAGGATGACTTCGCCGAACTTGGGCGAGAATAGTTTGGAAAGCACCATGCGCTTGATAGAGCTTTCGAAGTTGCGCAAGCCTTCGCCCGCCAAACGGGTGTTAACCATAATCGCCTCCAAGCCGCCGTCTGCCATGGGGTTGCTGCACAGGGCGTAACCGTCGTTGTTGAGGGTGATATAATCGTGGGGGTCGAACATAAACCGTGTGATGTAAGAATCGTTGGTGACTTAAGTTAATCGCATAGTGTGAGCATAGCGCCAACCGCAAGCGCTGTGTATGACAATTTCATGAATTTTAAGTGCGTTACGGCGCTTTTTGTGGCGCTTTCATCACAGATGCGGAACGCATGGCAGGCTTGCAATCCGTGCAATTCCCATGCGCGCCAATCCGTGATTGATTAGCGATGGAACGTTTGTTTGATGTCTCATGCATTGCCCTCGCTGCTAGCGCAGTGGGGGCATTTTTTTAGGTATTCTTATCGCCTTTGTTCAAGGTCTCCTGCATTTGCGCGGCTGATTGCGCTTGGCTGAGCTTGAAGCTGTTATTAGCATCAATCGAACGGCTGCTTTCTTGCGTATCCCGCGAGGTGCGTGGCCGGCTGACGAGATAACGCACGCCGGTTGCGAGCAGGTTACCAACACTGCCGACGCTGTTGAATTCGCCCGCGGATGTCGTGGTGGGTGCCGAAGATGCGTTCTGCGTGCTGGCGACGATACCTTGAAAGGCTTGGGTAACGGTTGTTTGAAGCGTTTGGTTGAATTGATCGCTCCACTGCTTGACGAGCGCTTCGGCTTCGGAGGTCAGCTGGCGGATGAATTGATCGCGCAGGGCGCTGGTCTCAACAACATTCTTGCGGGTACGGAAACTACGGGTCATGCGTCTCATGGGGGCTCCTGTGGGTGAGGCCCTATGAAGGCATGGCTTTGTGTTACCGGGAAGGGGCAGCAATAAAAACGCCGCCTTGGTTCTCGCAAGGCGGCGTTTCTGAGTATCATATGCGCATTAGGGTTTATGCGCCGGACGTGCGGCGCGGCGCGGCCGCACGAGGGGCACCATGGCTGCGATTGCCGCCGCCATTACCGCCGCCGAAGCTGCCACCGTTCTTGTTGCCACCAGCAAAACCACCGCCATTACCACCGCGTCCGCCGCGGCGTTTGGCCTTGCCCATACCCGGTGGCAGCGGCTCGAGCTTGATGTTGGGGTCCATCAGCTTCTGGATGGCGCGCCATTTGATGAGATCTTCCGGACAGATGAAGCTGACCGCCGCACCGTCCGCCCCGGCGCGGCCGGTGCGGCCGATACGGTGGATATAATCTTCCGGTGCTTGCGGCAGGTCGTAGTTCACCACATGCTCGATATGCGGAATATCGAGACCGCGGCTGGCGATGTCGGTCGCGACCAGAATGCGGTGGCGCTTCTCGCGGAAGGCTGCCAGCACGCGCTCGCGCTGGCGTTGCTCGAGATCGCCGTGGATGGCGTCCGCCGTGAAGCCGGATTTCTTGAGCTTGGCCGCGAGTTTCTCGGTGGCGTATTTCGCTTTCACGAAGATGATCACCGTGCCGTCACGCGCTTTCAATTCCTTGAGCAGGGCGTTGTATTTTTCTTCGTTGGTCACGTTGATGGTCTTTTGCTCGATGCGATCGGCCGCTTTGTTGGTCTCGCCGACCTCGACCCGCGACGGGTTCTTGAGGTATTTTTCCGAGAGCTTCAAGATCTGTGGGGGTAGGGTGGCCGAGAACAGCAAGGTTTGGCGCTGTTGCGGCAGGTATTTCAGGATCTGCAGGATCTGGTCTTCAAAGCCCATGTCGAGCATGCGGTCGGTCTCGTCGAGTACGAGGTAGGTCGCGTCGTGCAGCATCAGGCTGCCGCGTTGCAGGTGGTCGATGATGCGGCCGGGCGTGCCGACGATGATCCGTGGGCGCATGCGCAGTTGTGCTTGCTGTTTGGGCATGGAATCGCCGCCGATGAGCAGCGCGGTTTTAATCGTGCCATACGGCCCGAGCAGTTGTTTGACGACCGCCTCGACTTGGTTGGCCAGCTCCCGCGTTGGCAGCATGATGAGCGCCGAGCCGCGCGAATTGGCAAGCATGCGTGCGATCATCGGGATGCAGAAGGCGGCGGTCTTGCCGGAACCCGTCATCGCGGTGCCGAGTACGTCGCGGCCTTGAAGGGCAAGCGGGATGGCCTGCGCTTGGATCGGCGTCGGCGTGGTGAAATTCATGGCAGTCAGTGCTGCGCGCAAGGCTTGCGGCAGTTCTAGTTCGTCGAAATGTTGCATGTAATGATAATCCTATGGATGAGGTTTGTGTTCCAACGCATTGATGAACAGGGTGATCTATCAAGGGGCGCGGGGGCTGAGTGCAGCACCTAAACACATTCATGAGCGGCGTCCGCGGGGGACGGCGTTTCAACGCACGCGAGGAATGTCATGATGACAGGGCGTGCGGCGCACATAGGTACTACGTAGTTCGGTAGGAAAGTAAGTCGCCTTAAATAAAACCCGCCGGACGAATCCGGCGGGAATATTCTAAAGCACGCTGGCTAATTAAGCAGCGATTTTCAGGTTGGCAGCCGAGGTCTTGCCTTTGTTGGTGGCAAGTTCGTAGCTGACTTTTTGACCTTCGTTCAGCGAACGCAGACCAGCAGCTTCGAGCGCAGTGATGTGAACGAATACGTCCGCACCGCCTTGATCGGGTTGAATGAAGCCGTAGCCTTTGGTTGGGTTGAACCATTTAACGATACCAGTAGCCATTAGAATACTCCTAAAGAATGGCGATTATTCCCGCATCCACCACCGTGGCAGGCGCGGGAGTGAGTCGAATCTGACATACCTTGCGGCACGCCCAACTCTTTGCAACATTCGAAGGGAGTAAAGGCTCCATTCGCACCACCGTAGGAATTCACTTTTGGCAGCGAATCGAAGCAGGAGGCATAGCGTATCAAAGAGTTAGCAATTTAACTCGGGGTTCTTTATGCCTCATAAAAGCCAATCCGTCAAGGAAAACTAGGGTCGGGACGCGGTAAGGGGCAATGCACGCAGGTGCATCGATATGGGCTTTTGTCGGATGTTTTTATATTTCAAGCTATTGATAAGTATTGGTAATTGGCAAATCCTTGAATTGCTTCAAATTTTAGAAAACTTCACCGTTTCTTTACCATTGCGTGCGTAGAATACGTGGTGATGATCGTAAAACCGCCCAAACATTCTTGAGACGACCGAGGACGCGATGGCCACCGAAGCCCAACTGAAAGACTTTGAAGAGATGTTCACGGCATTCACTAAGGCGAATCTGGCCTTCCACGATGCGCGCAAAGCCCACAAGGAATTCCTCACCTTGCCGTTTGGTATCCAAAAGCCGTTCATGCCGACGCTTGCGGGGCTCGATGTGTATCTTGATTCCGTGAACAGCGGCGCGCCCATCGCCTACAAGCCGACGCGGCAGGAACAAACGGTCATCGAGCCGTTCAAGGTAAGTAGTCAGGCGGAGGGAAGATTCCGCTTGGCAGCACACGACCTCGGTATGAACAATGACGCCGTGCAAGCCATCGTCGAGCAAACCAATACGCTGAGCCAGTATGTCCATCAGGTGCACCATGCCGAGACAGGCGCGCTGAAGAACCACAGCAAAGCGGCGACGATCAAGGATATCCCCGCCTTGGATACATGGATTAACGATCAATATGCCGCGCGCGACACCGCCTTCAGCCGGCCGGCGGCACCCGCCCAAACTGCGGCTGTTGCTGCTAGTCATGTGGCCGCCGGGAAAGTTACACGTATCGCCGCTGCACCGGCGGAGAAACAGGTGATCGAAGTCAAAGGCGGCGACAGTTTAAGCAAGATCGCCGGTGATAAACGCTTGGAGCATGCACGCGAAGTCGTGAAGCAGGCCCTTGGCGATAAGGCGGACGACCTCACGGTGCGCTTGACGCTCTCGATGGCGCTGGCGACCAAGAACGCGATCGAGAAGCCGGACGCTATTTCGGTGGGCATGAAACTGGAAATCCCGACCGATGCCGACATCAAAGCTGTGGCGGACAAGCTGAAGCTCACCACGATGATGGATGACGGAAAGATCAGCGCCTCGGAATATAAGAACATGCTCAAAGGCAAGACCGTGACCGAAGTGCTGGCACCGGCCGCGACACCTGCGGCGGCGAAGCCCGCATCACCGCAACGCTACAGCAGTTAACGCTGTCCCCGCTTTTTGCTCGCCTTTGCAGCGGCATTGCACTACACCCGCGCCCATGAAGATCGATATGACAGTTCCGCGCTGCGGCCAGATCGCCCTCATTGGTGCCCCCAATGCCGGTAAATCCACGCTGCTCAACCGTATGGTGGGCGCGAAAATTTCCATCGTCACCCCCAAAGCCCAAACCACCCGCGTGCGAGTGACGGGCGTGACCATGGAAGGCGAGGCGCAGCTCGTATTCCTCGATGTGCCGGGGGTGTTCAACGCGAATGAAACATTCGAGAAAGCCATGGTATCCGCGGCGTGGAACAGCGCGCGCGCGGCCGACGTGATCGTATTCCTCCACGATGCGCGCAAGAAGCCGACCGAGGAGACCGAGGCGGTGCTCGAGCGCATCAAGGATATGGGTAAACCCGCCATCGTGGCATTCAATAAGGTCGATGCGGTGGCCGATAAGAAAGTGCTGCTCGAACGCACGCTGTGGTTCAACGAACGCCTTGTCTGGCAGCATATCTTCATGATCTCCGCCCGTAAGGGCGACGGGGTGAACGACCTTCGCGGCGCCTTGGCTGAAATGATGCCCGAGGGCCCGCTGATGTACGAGCGCGACGCCCTGACCGATATGCCGATGCGCTTATGCGCCAGCGAGCTGACGCGCGAGCAATGCTTCCTCAAGCTGCAGGAGGAATTGCCCTACACGCTCACCGTCGAGAACGAGAAATACGAAGCCCGTAAGGATGGCTCGGTCGAGATCCACCAGAACATCATCGTCCAGAACGAGCGCCAAAAGACTATCCTCATCGGCTCCGGCGGCCAGATGCTCAAGGCCATCGGCGAGCGTGCACGCCACGAGATCGGCCGCCTCATCGGTGCCAAATGCCATCTCTATCTGTTCGTGAAGGTGCGCGCGGATTGGAAAGAAAAACCCGAGGCATACCAATATCTCGGCCTTGAGTTCAAACAATAGCGCCTTATGGATATCACCGATTGCATCAATCGCTTCTGCCCCAATTCAGGTAAGCCCGTGGTGGCAGAGGGTTTAGCGATATTTCGTGGTGCGACGGTCGGTTTTTGTAATTCCCATTGTCGTGATGTCTTCGTAGCTTACCCAGACACACCCTCGAAG
>JBIIAV010000003.1:0-37290 GCA_044239745.1 Rickettsiales bacterium | reverse complement strand
ATGCGCCATGGCTTTGTCGAGGTCCTCGTTGACGACGACGTAGTCGTATTCCTCCCAATGCGAGATCTCATCGACCGCGCGCGCCATGCGTTTCTGGACGACTTCCTCGCTGTCTTGGGCGCGGCTGCGCAGGCGGCGCTCCAGCTCATCGAGCGTGGGCGGAAGAATGAACACGCTGACCAGATCGGCGCGGCAGGTCTGGGCGAGCTGGCGGGTGCCTTGCCAGTCGATATCGAACAGCACATCACGCCCACCGGCGAGCGAATCCATCACTTGCTTTTTGGGGGTGCCGTATTTGTTGTCGAAGACGACGGCATGCTCCAGCAACTCGCCGGCATCGACCATCGCGTCGTATTTCAAGGTATCGATGAAGTAGTAATCCTTGCCGTCGACCTCGCCGGGGCGCATACCGCGCGTGGTGACGGAGACCGACATAGCAACGCCTTCCTCCTCGGCGAGCAGACGGCGCGAAAGCGTTGTCTTGCCGGCGCCGGAAGGCGACGAGAGCACGAACATCAGTCCGCGGCGTTTGGTCATCGGGGGGTAGGACTTGGACGTCATAGCAAAGCAACCGTGATGCAAAAAGAGGTGGTTGCAATGCAGCTTAACCCAAAGATTCGCCGCTGGAAACAGCTTTTAAGTACAAACGCACATCACTGATGGACGTGGGCATCCTCGCTCGACAGGGCGCTTTTCACCGGAAAGGTGATGGCGCGCGCCGGCGCTTTCTTGAAGGTGAAGTTGACCTTGATCGTATCGCCTTCGACCAGCGGCCGCTTGAGACCGATGAGCATCATATGTTCGCCGCCGCCGGATTCGGGTTGGATCAATGTTGGGGTTCCTTTTTTGAGGCTGAGTTCGCCGATGCGGCGCATGCTCATCACGCCGTTGAGCTTCTCGGTACGGTGGATCTCGACGGCCTTGCAGCAATCCGAGCTGACGCCGGTCACGGCGTCGTTGGTGCTGCTGGTGGCGGTGAAGAAGGCGACGCCGATCTCGCCGGGGGCAGGGCGGGCAAAGACATCGCTGAAGGTGACGAACGGGTCGGCAGCATAGGCGGTGCCGGCGAACAGGGCGATGGCGGCGCAGAGGAATGATTTAGCGGACATAGGTCATCAACTCCTTCTTGAGTTCTTGCTCGGGGGTGGCGTGGGTGAAGTGGGTGATGTAGCGGCCGTCGGGCGCCATCAGGTAAATGAAGCCGGAGTGATCGACGACGTAGCCGAGCGCCGAACCCTTATCCTCCACCTTGCTGTAATAGACCTTGAAACTATCGGCCGCATGTTTGATCTGTTCGGCGTTGCCGGTCAGTCCCAGCATGTTCTTGCCGAAACGTGAGACATATTCGCCGACGGCTTTGGGCGTATCGCGCTCGGGGTCGACGGTGATGAACACGGGCTGCACTTTTTTTGCACGCTCACCCAGTTGCGCGATCGCGTTTTGCATCAACAACAGCGTGGTCGGGCAGATATCCGGACAATGGGTGAACCCGAAATAGACCAGCAGGTAGCGCCCGCGCAGATCCTTGGCGGTGATGGTTTTGCCGTGCGGGTCGAGCAGCGAAAAATCGGCTTGGATGAGGCTGGTGTCGGCACCCAACTCATTATCCTTCGAGGGCATATTGCCACCCAGCCACACGAACAGGCCGACCAATACCAGCACGCAAATCACCCACGATGTGACCACTTTCTTCATGCATCCAGTGCTAGGCCGGATGCGCCGATAAGTAAAATGAAAGCTGTGCTGCACCAGCACACCGCCGGTTCGACTGCCACCAACCCGTTCATCCGCAAGCATTTTATGAGGTCTGGCCAATATATCCGTTTTACGCTATACTTGGGGACAATAAGAAAAAACGATTGAGCTAGATGGTGTTATGACGATCAACGTCACCGTACTTCCCGAATCCGGAGGTGCGCTGCCTGCCGTGCGCACGGCGCAGCCAGTGATTTCTGCGGCCGGCGTGAACGATGCGGCCGCCCTTGCGCGCCAGCAACTGCCCAATGCCGTGCCCGCAACGTCGCTGATAGCGGCCTACAACGCGAACGCCGTGGCGGCACCCAAGCCGCCGCAACGCCTGACTGCCAACCAGCCTTCCAGTGCGCTGGCGGCGCAACTCATCGGCCAGACGCCCGCCATCAGCGAGGAAGAGTTGGCCATCTTCACGCCCATCACGCCACCTTCCACTGCCGCTAGCAATGCAACGGACGGTAATGATTTCCTGAACGACCTGCGCATCGCGCGCGGCGATCTTTCGTCGGTGAAGAAAGCGCCGGTGCCACCCGCGACGACAGAGAGCAGCGCGACCAGTGCCGCCGTACTAAAAGCGACGCTGCTGCCGACACAGCCGACCTTGGTTGAAACATCGTTGCGTGGCACGCTTTCGCAGTTCGCCGCCGGCCTGCCGACGATGCTGACGCAGTGGATGCGCCGCCCCAATCTCGTGCAAGCGCGCGGTGTGAGCGCCTATCAATTGGCGCAGGCGCGCAATGCAGGGCTGCGCAGCACGGCGATACCGAATCCTTCCTGAGTGCGGTAAGCATTGCATTCGGCCATGCGCTTGCTAAGCTTGCGGCCATGACCATGAAACTTTGTATCATCGGTGCCGGCGCGATGGGCTGCCTCATCGGCGGACGCATCGCCCAAGCGGGACACGATGTCAGCTTCATTGCGCGTGGAAGGCAGCTGGCGGCACTGAACCGCGACGGCCTGACGCTTGAAAGCCCGAATGCGCGCTGGCACGGCGCCGTGCGCGCGACCGACGATGCCGCGAACCTCGGCGCGCAGGACGCGGTATTGCTATGCACCAAGGCCTACCAACTGGCGGAAGCGATGCACCATGTGGCGCCGCTGCTACACGCCGATACGGTCATCGTGCCGATCATCAATGGTATTCCGTGGTGGTATTTCGAGAAACATGGCGGTGAGTTCGAGGGGCGCTCCCTGCAAAGCCTCGACCCCGACGGCGCGTTACGCAAGCACGTCGCCACCGAACGTTTGATCGGCTGCGTGAATTATCTGGCGGGCACGCTGACGCGCCCCGGCCACGTGCATTACGTGCCGGAGATCGAACGCCGGTTGGTGCTGGGCGAGATCGACGGCAGCAGCAGCGCGCGGGTGCAGCGCCTCGCCGGTGTTCTGGCCGATGCCGGCTTTGCGCCCGTGGTCAGCGACGACATCCGCACGAATATCTGGCACAAGCTGTGGGGCAACATTGCCTTCAACCCCATCAGCGCCCTGACGCATGGCACCATCGACCAGATCGCCGAGGGCTATCACGATATCGATTTAGTGACGGCCGTGATGAACGAGGCGCGCCACATCGCCGATAAACTGGGCATCGCGCTGGCGCAGACCACGCGCAGCCGCGTCGAGGCCGCAGCCAAAATGCGCGGCCATAAAACATCCATGCTGACGGATATCGAGCAGGGGCGCTTAACCGAGATCGAGGCGATCGTCGGCGCGGTGCGCGAGATCGGCCGCTGGATGGAAGAAAGCACCCCGCACCTCAATACGCTGTATTCGTTGGTGAAGCTGAAGGCGCGGTTCTATACCGCGAGCGACGCTGCGTCCGGCCACGCATAGCTGCCGGCGAGGATCACCGAGATATCGACATTGTGCAGGCTGGTATGCATGGTCTCGATGTAATGCGCCATGCGGTCGAGTGCGGCGACATCGCCTTCGGTAACGGTGCCATAAAGGTTGCGTGCCAATGCCGCGCGCATGGCCTGACGGTCGCTCAGGCCGGCGGTATAGGCCTGCAGACTGCCATGATAGGCCTTGCCCATTTTCTTGATGCGGTGGCTGACGCCGGTATCGGCGACGCCCAGCTCGCGCAGCGAATCATCCATATCGTTGAAGAAGGCTTCGCTGAGGAAGCGCGCGAACTGCTGATGTGCGGGCACGTTGCCTTCCACAAGGCGATGCTGCAACAAGAACAAATGCACGACAATGAGGCCGAAGCGGCCATCGATGCTATCGGGCACGCCAAGCGCGGTGAAGAAAAAGGGATTTCGTGCGGCCGCCACCAGTGCTATATAGGTGTTCTCGACCGTCGCGGGCGGCCGTGGAATGAACCATTTACGAAGAGCACCGAACATCTATGACCCCCATGTTGTCGCGTTGGTTGTTTCCTATCAGCATTGCCCTGATGCTGGCAAGCTGCTCGCCGATCGTCGATACGCGCGGCTATAACCGCGAGTCGGAGGATCTGCAGCAGATCGTCGTTGGCCAGACCAACGCCGAGGACGTGAAGGCCTTGCTCGGCAGCCCCACGACTACCTCCAACTTCGGCGACGAAGTGTGGTATTATGTCACCCAGAAGAAGGAACGGGTCGGCTTCTTCGCGCCGGAGGTGACGGAACAATATGTCACCGCCATCACCTTTGATGCCCAAAAGCAGGTGAGCCATGTCGATAGCTTCACCAAGGAGGAAGGCAAGTCGGTGCAAATGGTCAGCAAAAAAACGCCGACCGAAGGCCACACCATCACCTTCATCGAGCAATTGCTTGGCAATATGGGGCGCTTCAACGCCCCCAGCCGTGGCTTAAGCGACCGCAACATGGGCCGCTAGCGGTGTTCCCAACCCGTGCGTTGCACGGCCATGGCCGCACCCGAAGCATCCAACACCCGAATGCCGCCTGCGGTGATGCAGCCGATGCGCGTCAGCGGCAGGGCGAGCTGTGTCGCGATACCTGCGATGGCAGAACGCGCGCTGACCGGCGCGGTGAAGCATAGCTCGTAATCATCGCCGCCGCTAAGCGCGAGGGCGGCTACGCTCGCCGCGTCGAGTGCTGCGTTCGCCAGATGTTGCGACAGCGGCAACACCGCGTAATCGATATCGGCACCGCAGTGACTGGCAGCGCAAAGCTGGCCGATATCGGCCAGTAGCCCGTCGGATATATCGATCGCCGCGGTCGCGTGGCCGTGCAGCATTTTACCCAGCTCTAGCCGCGGGGTGGGGGCATGGTAGCGTGCGGCCAGCGCATCATCGATCGGTTGGTGATGTTGCAATAAACGCAGCGCTAGGGCGGCATCGCCAATGCTGCCACTGACATAGAGATCGTCGCCGATATGCGCACCGTTGCGCCGCAATGGGGCGTGGGCAAGAAGGCCGTAGCAGGTCATGCCGGTGTGGATGAGCGCACCGCCGGAAGTGGAATCACCGCCGACGAGTACCATGTCGAAATGCGTTTGTTCGCGCGCCAATGTTGCAGCAAATGCGGCGAACCAATCCTCGGCAAGGCCGACGGGCGTGTGCAGGTTGAGGCTGTAGCGCCATGGCGCAGCGCCCATGGCCGCAAGATCCGAAAGGTTACGCCGCACCAGCTTTTGGGCGAATTGTGCGGGGGTCGCGTCGCCAAGCACATGGACGGATTCGATGACGCTATCGGTGGTGATGACAAGCGCCATGCCCTGCGGCGGAGTGAGTACGGCGGCGTCGTCGGTCAGGTGAAAGGCGCCGGATTCCGAAGCGCTCAGCGGGGCAAACAGCGTGGCGATGCGCGCACGTTCGGCCATGGCTCAGGCAGCAGGCGGGCGAACGCTGTCGAGCAGCAGGTTGAAGGCTTTGTGGGCGTAATCGAGCTCTTCGTCGGTCACCAGCTGGGCGGCGACTTGGGTGTATTCGTCGACCAAAGTGGCGCGGTCGCGGCTGGGGCTGGCGATGGCTTCCGCGGCACAGACCTGCAGCACCGACAGCAGCGGCAAGCTCATGCGCGCGCGGCTCCAGCCGGTGAGGATGATGGCGTCGATCGCGGCATCGATGGTGGTGCGATGGGTTTGCGCTGCCTCGATCAGCTTGTTGAGCAGCGCCGCTTCCGGCTGGATGCTGTGGGGCAGATCGTCGGTATCATTGCTGCGGCTATCCGCCCAGGATTGCAGCAATTGGTTGGCCAGCAGTGCTGGCAGCGTTGTTTTCTCGATCAACGCCTCGGAATACATCGCCTGGACGGCAGCAAGGCGCGAGGCGCGCTTGCGTAGGAGGGAAAGTCGGGGAGCGTTCATGCGTTGTCCAATCCGAATGCGTGGCGTAGTTGCAGCATGCGCAATGCTGCACCGGCTGCCTCGCCACCTTTGTTGCCTTGGGTAGTGTCGGCGCGCACCGTGGCCTGTTCCATCGTTTCGCAGGTGAGAATGCCATTGCCGATGGCAAGATGTTCGGTGATGGCAAGCTGTTGCAGCGCGCGCGCGGATTCGTTGCTGACGATCTCGTAATGCGTGGTCTCGCCACGGATGACGCAGCCCAGCGCCACGAAACCGGCATAGCGGCCGCTTTTGGCAGCCATGGCGATGGCCGCAGGGATCTCGAGTGCGCCCGGCACGGTGATCATCTCGGCGGTGTGCTCGGCGTTATAGATGTGGGTCGTTGCGCCCGAGATCAGCATCTCGCTGATGGTCTGGTAATAGGGTGCGACGACAAGTAGGATGGGTTTCATAAGGTCTCGATGGGTCGGTGGCCGGTGATGTGTAGACCATAGCCCTCCAAACCGACAATCATTTTTGGACTGTTGGTAAGTAGGGTCATGTTACGTACACCCAGATCGAGCAGGATCTGAGCGCCGATGCCATAATCGCGCAGGACGGGCGCGGCGGGCGCTTCGCCGCGGCGGAGCTTCAGCCCGTCCGATGCGGCGGTGCGGCGTGGTTCGCGCAGCAACACGACCACGCCGGAACCTTCGGCCTCGATCATGCGCATGGATTGGTGCAGCAAGCTGGCCTTGCCGTGGGAGGTATCGCCCAGCACATCGTGCAGCACATCGAGCGCATGCATGCGCACAAGGGTGGGGCTGGTAGCGTCGATACGATTCTTGACCAGCGCGAGATGCTCGGCATAGCTGGGGCTTTGGGCATAGGCGATGCATTGCCAATCGCCCGAAAAACCGGTGCTGATGCTGCTTTCGACGATGCGGCTGACCAGCTTCTCCGACCGGCGGCGATAGGCGATGAGATCGGCGATGGTGCCGATCTTCAGGTTATGTTCGCGCGCGAATTTCAGCAAGTCCGGCAGCCGCGCCATGGTGCCGTCGTCGTTCATGATCTCGCAGATGACGCCGGACGGATTCACCCCCGCCAACCGTGCGATATCAACCGCGGCTTCGGTGTGGCCGGCGCGCACAAGCACCCCGCCGACACGCGCCTCCAGCGGGAAGATATGCCCCGGCGAGGCGATGTCGTGGGCTTGGGCTTCGGGCGCGATGGCCACGGCGATGGTGCGGGCGCGATCGGCAGCGCTGATGCCGGTGGTGACGCCGACGCGCGCTTCGATGCTGACGGTGAAGGCGGTGGCATGCCGCGAGGAGTTGTGCCGCGCCATCGGCGGCAGGCCAAGCCGTTCGACCTGCGCCTGTTCGAGGGCGAGGCAGATGAGGCCGCGCGCATGTTTGGCCATGTAATTGACGGCCTGAGCGTCGCAGAATTGTGCGGGGATCACGAGGTCGCCCTCGTTCTCGCGGTCTTCGTCATCGACGAGGATGACCATGCGCCCTGCCTTGGCCTCGGCAATGATATCCTCGATGGGGGAAAGCGTGCTCATGCGGTTCGCTTATCAGCCAGCCGCGCGACATAGCGCGCCAGCATATCGACTTCGAGGTTCATGACATCGCCGACGCGCAGATGCCCGAAGTTGGTGACCTTCGCAGTATGGGGAATGATGTTGACGGTGAAGGTGGTGAAGGGTGTGCCGGTGGCGCTATCGATGCGGTCGAACACCTCGTTGACGGTGAGCGAGATGCCATCGAGCGTGACGGAGCCTTTGGGCGCGATGAAGCGCGCCAGATGCGGCGGCACCTCGAATTCCCAGATGGTGGAATCGCCGCTGGGTTCGCTGCGCACCACCTGCACCACGCCATCGACATGGCCGGAGACGAAATGGCCGCCCAGATGGTCGCCCACCGCCAGCGATGGCTCGATGTTGATTAGCGTGCCGACCACCCAATCGCGGGCGCTGGTGCGGTTCATCGTCTCGGCGGAGAGCGAGACCTTGAATTCGTTGTCGCTCACCTTCACGGCCGTAAGGCAGATGCCATGACAGGCGATGGAATCGCCGACTTGGATGGCAAACGGCTCAGCGAGCGCGATGGTGATCATGCAGTCGCCGCGCTGATCGACGCGGCGGATGGTGCCTTGGGTTCTGATGAGTCCCGTAAACATATCAGTGCAGCTCGATCCGTTCGTAGGTGTCGACGCCGAGCCTGCGCGTTTCGATCACGGCGTGGCGGTGGGCGTCCTTCAGGGTGCTATGTAGCGCAGCGAGGGACGGTTTACCAGTGTTTCCAAGCAGCAGGGGCGCGCGGTACCAATGCAGGGTCTCGACCATGCCGGCCGCCACGAACGCGGTGGAAAGCTGGGCGCCCGCCTCGACGAGGACGCGGGTGATGCCCGCCGCGGCAAGGGTGGTGAGGATGGTGGCAGGGGCGAGGGCGCCGTCGGTCACGGCATGCAGCACCACGCCGGCCTCGCGCAGCTCGGTGGCGTGGCTGGCGTTGTGCTCGACCGTCTCGACACCGGTGATGACCCATGTCGGTTGGGTGCGGGCGGTTTTGACGAGGGTGCTGGTGAGGGGCAACCGCAGATGACGATCCGCCACCACGCGGACGAGATGAGAGTTGGCGGGGTTGGGCGCCCGCACGGTGAGTTGCGGGTCGTCCGCCAGCACGGTGCCGATGCCGGTGAGGATGCCATCATGCTGACCGCGCAGTTGATGGCCATGGATGCGCGCTTGCGCGCTGGTGATCCATTGGCTGGTGCCGGTGCGGTCGGCGATGCAATTATCGAGCGAGGTAGCAAGCTTCATCGCGACATAGGGCAGGTGGTCGTGGGTACGACGGAAGAAGCCGCGATGGAGGCGAGCCGCCTCGGGCATATCTAAGAATGCTACATCCATGCCGGCCGCACGCAGCATGGCCGCGCCTTGGCCGTTGACGCGTGCATCGGGGTCGACGCAGCCGATGACGACACGGGCAACGCCCGCAGCGATGAGTGCCTGCGCGCATGGCGGCGTTTGGCCGTGATGGGCGCAGGGTTCGAGCGTGACATAGGCGGTAGCACCGCGGGCCGTGGCGCCGGCGACGGCAAGGGCGCGGGTTTCGGCATGCGGGCGGCCGCCATCGGCGGTACGGGCGGCGGCGAGCACATGCCCATCCTTCACCAGCACACAGCCCACGCTTGGGTTCGGCCATGTGCGGCCTAAGCCGCGCTGCGCCATGCGGTGCGCGTGGAGGAGGAAGTGCAGATCGTCGCGCATTACAGCTTCTCGACGAAGCTCTCGAAGTCTTTCGCTTCGCCGAAATCACGATACACCGAAGCGTAACGGATATAGGCGACAGCATCGAGTTTCTTGAGTTCTTCCATGACCTGCGCACCGATGCGGCGGGTGGCGATATCGCTCTCGCCTTCGGATTCGAGTTTCTGGACGATGCGGTTGATGGCCATCTCGACGGCATCGGCTTCCACCGGCCGTTTGCGTAGCGCGATCGCCATCGACCGTGCGATCTTGTCGCGGTCGAACAGGCGGCGCTCGCCATTGGATTTGACGACCGTCAGCTCGCGCAACTGTACCCGTTCGAACGTGGTGAACCGCGAATTGCATGCCGGGCAGAAACGCCGCCGACGGATGGAAGAGCCGTCCTCCGAGGGTCGGCTATCCTTTACTTGCGTGTCTTCGTGATTGCAAAACGGGCAGCGCACAATACCTCTTACGAATAGATCGGGAAGCGATCCGTCAGCGCGCGGACTTTTGCTTTTGTTGCAGCTTCGACTGCAGCATTCGCTTCTGGCGCATCCGGATTTTTCGACAGACCGTCGAGTACATCGCCAATCAGCTGACCGATCTCCTCGAACTCTTTTTTGCCGAAGCCGCGCGTGGTGCCCGCAGGGGTGCCAAGACGCACACCGGAGGTGACGAACGGCGACGCCGGATCGAACGGAATGGCATTCTTGTTGCAGGTGAGGCCGGCGCGCTCCAAGCTTGCTTCGGCGGCTTTGCCGGTGAGGTTCTTCGGACGCAGGTCGACGAGCACGAGATGGTTGTCCGTACCGCCCGATACGATATTGAGGCCGCGGGCTTTCAACACCGCAGCAAGCGCGCGGGCGTTATCGACGATCGCTTGCGCATATTGCTTGAAGGACGGCTGCAACGCTTCGCCGTAGGCCACGGCCTTGCCCGCGATGACATGCATCAGCGGCCCGCCTTGGATGCCGGGGAAGATGGACGAGTTGATGGCCATCTCGAGGGTTTGGTCCTTGCCCATCGGCGTTTTGCCGACGACTAATTCAGGGCAGTTGGAAAGGATCATGCCGCCACGGGGCCCGCGCAGTGTTTTGTGCGTGGTGGTGGTGACGATGTGCGCGTGCGGCAATGGCGAGGGGTAGGAACCGCCGGCAACGAGGCCCGCGATATGCGCCATGTCGACCATGAAATACGCACCGACCTTATCGGCGATCGCACGGAAGCGCGCCCAATCGACGACGCGCGGATAGGCCGAGAAACCAGCGATGATGAGTTTGGGTTTGCATTCGATCGCGGTCTTTTCGATTGCGTCGTAATCGAGCAGGTGGGTGTCCTCGCGCACGCCGTAGGTGACGGCGTTGAACCATTTGCCCGATTGGTTGACCGGTGCGCCGTGGGTGAGGTGACCGCCGGCCGCAAGCGATTGCCCCATGATGGTGTCGCCCGGTTTCAGCAGCGCGTTGAAGACGCCTTGGTTGGCTTGGCTGCCGCTGTTGGGCTGCACGTTGGCGAAGCTACAGTTGAACAGTTTTTTCGCGCGGTCGATGGCCAGTTGCTCCACCACGTCGGCGAATTCGCAGCCGCCGTAATAGCGCTTGCCCGGATAGCCCTCGGCATATTTGTTGGTGAACACCGAACCTTGCGCATCCATCACGGCCTTGCTCACGATGTTCTCGGACGCGATCAGCTCCACCTGATGTTGCTGGCGACCCAGCTCGTTGGTGATCGCCTTGAAAATATCGGCATCGGTGCTGGAAAGCGGCGCGGTGAAATAGGCGTTGGTCATGGGTTCCTCGAGTTTGCGTGCGGTGTTGGTCATGGGTAAAGTTCCTTGAGTGGTGGCGAGAGTGGTTATCCTAATTTTTCGACGCGTTTGGTGTGGCGGCCGCCGGCTTCGAAGGTGGTGGTGAGGAAGCGACGGAGGCATTCGATGGCCTGCGCTTCGCCGATCATGCGCGCACCAAGGCACAGCACGTTGGCATTGTTGTGTTGGCGGGCAAGCTCGGCCGCCAAGCCGTTGCTGCACAGCGCCGCGCGAATGCCGGCATGGCGATTGGCCGCGATGGAGATACCGATGCCGGTGCCGCAGATGGCAACGCCGACCTGCGCCCGCCCGTGGGTGATGGCATGGGCAACGGCCGTGCCGTAATCCGGATAGTCGACCGAATCGGTGCTGTTGGTACCCAGATCCAGCGGAGTGAATCCGCGCGCGACGATCTCGGCGATGAGCACCTGTTTCAGTGCAACGCCGGCATGGTCATTCGCGATGGCAATTATGGTACTCACGTGAATTCTTACCCGATGCATATTTTATGTGGGCATAATGCCCTTGCCTTATCCGCTACCTTGGCGGTAACGTGATGCCTACTAGATATAGTAGGGTGAGGCTTTTTGCCATGAACCTGTGGATAAGGCAACATAGAACCTCAAGCATCTGATTGTTATGACCTATTTTGTGATAGCATGGGTATGGGTGGCGGCGCTGGGTGCTGCTATAGGCTCGTTTCTGACATTGGTGACCTACCGGTTGCCACGTGAACAACCCATTGGCCTGTCGCGTTCGCGCTGCCCCGCGTGCGGCACCACGCTCACCGTGCGCGATCTTTTCCCCATCCTGTCGTGGGTGGTCGCGCGCGGGAAATGCCGCCACTGTAAAACGCGCATCAGCGTGCGCTATCCGTTGACGGAACTGGCATGTGCTGCCGGTGCGCTTGCAGCAGTGGCGATGTTGGGCTTCACCCTTGAGGCATTCGCCGTGGCGGGGTTGTGGTGGTGCATCGTTGCCATCACCATTACCGATCTCGAGCACTACATCATCCTCGATGAAGTACAGATCGCGCTGGTGGTGTTTGGCGTGCTTTACCATGTCGCGCTCGGCACCGACGCCATGGCGGTGGCCAGTGCTGCCATCATCGGTCTCGCAATCGGCCTGAGCTTGAAATACGGATTCATGTATTTGCGCAAAAAAGATGGGCTGGGCATGGGCGATGTGAAGCTGCTGTGCGGTGCAGGCGTTTGGCTTGCCAGCAGCATCAGCTTCGTGCCGTTCCTGTTCTTCGCCGGCGTGCTCGGTATTGCGTTCGGCGTGGTCTGGCGGGTGCTTGGGCGCGGCCAGATGTTCCCGTTCGGGCCGGCGCTTGCCGCATCGTTGTGGGTGTGCGTGCTGTGGCCGGCGGCGGTCGATTATTTTTGGCAGCTCTGCGCAATGGTTGCTATTGTGTAACGCTTTTAAAATACCATCATCGATATCCCCATATCTGGTACAATCCGCTTGTGGCACCGACAGGTTATGGTAGTAACTTTAGAAAACCGGAAGCGTTATACGGGGCGATATGTATTCGACATCAAGAACAGTGAAATGGGGTCTGCTGGTTGCCTGCGCACTCCCCCTTTATGGATGCACTTTTCTTGATTCCTTCGTGCCGAAAAAGGGCTCGGATACGGACGTCATTGACCGTAGCCAGAACCTGACCATCAAGGACTTCCAAGACATCAACAAGATCGACAAGGCCATCAAAGAGGCCAACGAGAAGCAAGAGACCAATATCACGACCGCGGTCGGTGCGCCGCCGGTGCCGGATCTGGCGCAGGTGCTTGAAGCGCCGCGTCCGCCGAAAGTGGGCAATGCCAAGCTGGTCACCCTCTCGGTGACGGACGATGTGCCGCTGCGCGATGTACTGTTCGAACTGGGCCGCCTTGCGGGCGTCGATATCGAGGTCGGCTCCGGCCTTGATACGACCGGCATCAACCTGCGTGCGACCGATCGCCCCTTCAACGAAGTAATCGAGCGTATCGCCACCCTTGGCAATTTGCGCTACAGCGTCAGCGGCAAGTCGATACGCGTCGAGCGCGATCTGCCCTATCTCAAGAACTACTCGCTGGATTTCCTGAACCTCGTGCGCTCCAGCAAATCGGGTTATAACCTCAGCACCAACATCATTTCAGGCAGTGGTGGTGGCGGTTCGAGTGGTAGTAGCGGCGGCTCCAGCGGTGGTTCCAGCGGTGGTTCGGGCGGCGGCTCCAGCGATAGCACGGGGGTCGGTACCAGCGGCTCGACCAGCACGATCGACGCAACGGCAGAGAGCGATCTTTGGTCGTCGCTTGAAGCATCGATCACCGAGATCCTCAGCTATAAGCCTACCGACGGTGCGCTTAACAGCGATAGCGAGAGCGAAAAGCCTGCCGATGCAAAAGGCAGCCTTGTCATCAACCGTCAGGCCGGCGTGCTTTCCGTCAACGGGACGGAGCGCCAACATGAAATGGTGCGTAACTTCCTGAACCTGATGACGCGCAACGCCTCGGCACAAGTGCTGATCGAAGCGAAGATCGTCGAGGTCGCGCTCGCGGATCAGTTCGCCTCCGGTGTCGATTGGAACCGTGTGCTTGGCGATATCAAGGGCGTGCGCTTGGGCGTGGGTAGCTATTTACCGTCGGTGCCTGCAACCACCAATGCACTGAGCACGAACAGCACGGGCAACCCTGCCCTGACCTTCGGTGTCGATTCCGGCGACCTGCGCGGCGTGCTAGCGCTCACCCAGACTTATGGTACGACGCGCACGCTTTCGAGCCCGCGCTTGTCGGCCATCAACAACCAGCAAGCGGTGCTGACCTTCGCCCGCAACACGGTATATTTCGACTGTACTTATACGCCAAGTTCGACGACCACGACGGGCAGTGCCAGCACGTCGTCCAGTCAGGCCGCACTTTCCTGTACGCAAAAGACGGTACCGATCGGTATCATCCTGAGCATCATTCCTTCCATCAGCCTCGATACGCAGGAGATCACACTCAACGTGCGCCCGACCCTGACGCGTCAGGTGGGCACGGCCACCAACCCGCAAACCGGCTTCCTGCGCTCGATCGCGACGACGCCTGCGGCCGTTGCACAGATTCCCGACATCAACGTGCCGGTCATCGAGGTGCGTGAGATCGATTCCATCACCAAAGTGAAAAGCGGTGGCGTGATGATCATCGGCGGCCTGATGGAGGACGTGACCCGCAACAGCGAGACCGGCGCCCCCGGCGTCAGCGAGCTGCCCATCTTCGGCAACCTCTTCAAGAGCCGCAGCGAAGATTCCTCCAAGCGCGAGCTGATCATCTTCATCAAGGCAACGATCGTGAATTCGGATGGTAGCGCCGACCGCATCGACCGCGCCGTGTACGACAAATACATGACGGATCCGCGCCCCCTCTTTCCAGAATAAAGCTGGTGGGTGACGGCCATGCTCAGTAACATCCGTTATGTGCTGCTCACCGCTACCCGCGACCGCCTGTTCTTCGGCCTGCTCGCGGGCATCCTTTCGGCGGCCTATATTTCGAGCGTGCTCGGCTCGACCGCGATGCTCGAACAGGAGCAGATGACCATCGCCTTCACCGCGGCCTCGGCGCGGGTGATCATCATGGTCGGCATCATCGTCTTCATCGGCTTTCATATGCGCAATGCGTTCGATGCCCGCGAGATCGACGTGCTGCTGTCGCGGCCGGTATCGCGCAGCTCGCTAGTGCTTTCCTATTGGGTCGGTTTCTCGGTGGTTGTCAGCTTGTTGGTGGTGCCGACCATTCTGCTCGTTGCCATCATCGGCACCTTGAACCATACGGGCTTCTTGCTTTGGTCGCTCAGCCTGCTGCTGGAGTCGTGGCTGGTGGTTTCGATCGCGCTATTTGCGGCGCTGACCATTAAAAGCGGGGTCGGCACGGTGCTGGCATCGATGGCGATCTACACGCTGTCGCGCATGATGGGATTCTTCATCGCCACCACCAATTCCGGTAGCATCTTCAAGGAACACGAGATCAATCTCGGTGCGCAGTGGCTGATGAAAGGCATTGCCTTGGTGGTGCCGCGTCTGGATTTCTATGCCAAGAGCAACTGGCTCATCTACGGTGCGAAATCGTACGAGGATCTCTATTTGGTGCTGATGCAATCGGCGGTGTTCATTCCGCTGCTGATCGCGGCATCCGTCATCGATTTTAAACGCAAACAATTCTAGCAACGCTACGGAGCTTGCATGTTCTCCTTCCGCCGCCCTAGCCAGCATATTGCGCTGCGCCGCATGCTGATGCGCGACCCCGCGATGCGGGTGGCTGTCGGCGTATTGGCATTGTTGCTGGGTGGGCAGGGGTTGTTTTGGAACCATACCCTTGCGATCAAGCCCGAGATGGGCATCGTGGCCGATGTACCCGGCGAGCGCACGGTGCGGGCGCTTTCCTTCGGCGACGAGGAGGCATTCTTCCGCCTGCTGGCGCTCAATATCCAAACCTCCGGCGATACGTTCGGGCGCTTCACCGCGCTCTATAAATACGATTTCAACAAGCTCTACCACTGGTTCCATTTGCTTGACCGGCTGAACAACCAATCGAACTACCTGCCGGCGATGGCTTCCTATTATTTCAGCCAGACCCAGAACGCGAGCGACGTGAAATACATGGTCGATTACCTGCAGGAATATACCGATGGCCGCGTAAAGGAAAAATGGTGGTGGGTGGTGCAGGCAACCTATCTGGCATCGCATAAGCTGAAGGACACCGACCGCGCGCTTGAGATCGCCACCACCTTGCGTGGCGTGCACGGCATCCCGATCTGGGCGCAGCAGATGCCGGCCTTCATCCATGAGGGGCGCGGCGAGTTCGGCGAGGCGCTGGCCATCATCGAGGATATTCTAAAGCGCCCCGAGGAATTCAGCCAAGGCGAGCTGAATTTCATGCGCTATTTCGTGGGCGAACGGTTGAATCGCCTTGAGGCGGTCGAAAAAGAGCTCGACGAAATCAAGCGCGAAAAAGAGGCGCTCAAGGCCAAGGGCGTACCCGAACCTGAGCCGATGGGCCCGCCGCCAGATGTTGGCGCACCCACCCTACCACAATAGTATTGTTGGTTATTTTTTGCCGGACTTGGCTGCGGGCGGAGTGACCACACCGTAGCATTGCGCGTCGGTCGGGAAGGCGCCGCTGCGGACATCCTCGGCATATGCCTGCGTCGCCGCACTGATATCGTTGCGCAGATCGGCATAGCGTTTCACGAAACGCGGGCTGCGTTCGAACATGCCGAGCATGTCGTCGACCACGAGCACTTGCCCGTCGCAGGCGGGGGAAGCGCCGATGCCGATGGTGGGGATGGAGATCGTGCGGGTGATCTCCTCGGCCAGATCGGCGACGATACCCTCGAGCACGACGGCGAACGCACCGGCATCGCTGACGGCGCGGGCATCGGCAAGCACAGCGCTGCGGCTGACCAGCTCTTTGCCTTGGGTCTTGAAGCCGCCCATTTGATGCATGTGCTGCGGCATCAGCCCGACATGTGCCATGACGGGAATGCCATGGGTGGTGAGGAACCGAATGGTGGGCGCGAGTTCGACCCCGCCTTCCATTTTGACGCAGGCGGCGCCGGTTTCTTTCAGGATGCGGGCGGCATTGGTGAAGGCCTGCTCCGGCGATGCCTGATAGCTGCCGAACGGCATATCGACCACGACGCAGGCCGCGGCCGAGCCGCGCACGACCGCCGCGCCATGTGCGATCATCATGTCGAGGGTGACGGGCAGGGTGGAATCAAAGCCGTAGACGACCATGCCGAGCGAATCGCCCACCATCAGCATATCGCAATGCGCATCGAGCAGGCGCGCCATCGGTGCGGTATAGGCGGTGAGCACCACCAGTTTTTTGCTGCCTTTGGCGGCCTGAAATTGTGGCACGGTGAGGCGCGGTTTAGGCGTGTTGTGATGGGACATGGTCTTCGCTCTTGGTGTGGGATTGTTCGTTGACGGCCGAGGTGCCCCAGCCCGGCGGGGCTTTGGGCATGGTGATGGTTATGCTGGTGCCGACCTTCAATTCGCTCTCGATGGTGAAGGTGCCGCCCATCGACTCGACGAATACTTTCGATAGCGGCAGGCCGAGCCCCGTTCCCTCGTACTTGCGCGACAGCGCCGAATCGACCTGACCGAACGGGGTCATCACCCGCGAGATATCTTTCGGTGCGATGCCGATGCCGGTATCGCGTACTTGGATGTTGAGGGCGCCGGTGACGACGTCCGTCCATGCGTGGCAGCGTACTTCGCCGCCCGCCGGCGTGAACTTGACGGCGTTGCTGAGCAGGTTGAGCAGTACCTGTTTGAGTTTTTTCGGATCGGTGACGATGACCAGATGCAAGGTGGGTGTTTCCTCGACCAAGGTGACTTGCGCCGCCTCCGCCCGCGGCATCACCATGCGTAACGAGTTGCTGATGATCTTGGTGGCATCCGTCTCCGCCCACTCGATCTGGAGCTTGCCGGCCTCGGCCTTGCTGAAATCGAGAATATCGTTGATGAGGCTGAGCAGGTGCTTGCCCGAGGCGTGGATGTCCTCGATATATTCCTGATAGACCTTCTCGAGCTTATCCTTGGCCTCGTTACGGATGATCTCCGAGAAGCCGATGATGGCGTTCAAAGGCGTGCGCAGCTCGTGGCTGACGCTGGCGAGGAATTGCGATTTATCGCGGCTTTGTGCCTCGGCTTGCGCGGCAGCGGCGATCAGCTCCATGTTGACTTCATGCTGCTTGGTGATGATGGATTCGGCGCGGCTGGCCGTGAACAGCAGCACGATGATGAGCAATATGAAGGTGCCGATGATGGAGAAGACGAAAATTTGTAGGCGTTGGTTGAGCGGGTCCCAGCGCGTGGTCACGTCGCTGTAGATCTCGACCACGATGTCGGGTGTGGCGCTGCCGGCACGCATGACGGGCACAATCGATTGTACCATGGCGCGCTTGAGGGCGGGGTCGCTGCTGTTGGTCAGCTGCACCTGCGCCAGCGTACGGCTGACCGGAATGCCTTTGAGCACCTGATCCATGCCGAACAAGGTGACGCGGGTGGAGCCGTCCAGCGTGACATACTCGGCGCCGGAGCCATAATAGAGCTTGGTGACATCCGGCGAGAAAACGGTCACTTTCACTAGTTTTTGGCCTTGGAAGAAGCCCAGCGTCTCTTTTTTAAAGGATTCGAGGTAGGGCGAGGCGGGGTTGCGCAGCAATTCCTCGCGGTAGCGCTCCCAAACGGCGGTGCCGTAGCTGGCGACGGTCGCCTCGACATGGCTGGCGGCGCTCGCAAGCATCTCTTTTTCCTTGAATTTATCCGTGTATAGGCTGACGAGGACCGCCCCTATGATCATGATAAGGATACTGAGGCCAGCCAGATACTTGAGATGCGAAAACATGGCCGGATTCTAGCGCGTGGGCCGCCAAATACAATCAAAACCATGCCCATGAACACTGCAACGTACGGATTTTTTGCGATTTACGCCCAAAGCGCTTACCCTAAGCGACGGCTTGACAAGGTCGGGCGCACCGCCTATAAGCCCCCTTCCGAAAATAATACGAACAAAGGAGAGTGCCATGAAACGCACCTATCAGCCAAGCAAGATCGTCCGCGCCCGTCGTCACGGTTTCCGCGCGCGCATGGCAACCGTTGGTGGCCGCAAAGTGATCGCCGCACGCCGCGCAAAAGGCCGTAAGGTTCTTTCCGCATAACGTGCGTTGTGCCGGCGGCCGATCGCGTCGCCCTCTCGCGCACGGAGTCGGTCGTTACGTGCCATGAATCACGCGTGCGCTGGTGTTCCGCTATGCCGAATCTCATCACTACGTTGAAGCACCGTTCCGACTTCCTGCGCCTAAGGCGCGGCAGCAAGACCGTCACCCCCTATTTCATTGTGCGTCGGGCGCCCACCCCTAGCGGCATGGCAGCAGCCGGCAGCGTGCGCGTGGGCTACACCGTGACGGCCAAATGCGGCAATGCCGTGGTGCGCAACCGCATCAAGCGCCGCTTGCGCGCCGTGGTGCGCGAGCTGTTCCCCGACCATGCCGCGCCCGATCATGATTATATCCTCATCGCCTTGGCGGACGTGACCCCCAGTGCCGCGGACGTGCCGATGGCGCAGTTGCGTGCTGCCATGCAGCAGGCGCTCACAGGGCGGGCACGATGATCCGCCGGCTTTCCCGACTGCCCTTCTTGCTACTGATACGCTTCTATCAGCTTTTCATTTCGCCGTTCACGATGCCCGCCTGCCGATTCCACCCGAGCTGCTCGCACTATGCCCGCGAAGCGATCACGCGACATGGGGCTTGCACCGGTACATGGCTTGCCCTAAAACGCCTTGCCCGTTGCCACCCATGGGGTGGCAGCGGCCATGATCCCGTCCCCTAACCGATTGTTGTATCCATGACCGCTTCTGTCTCCCAAGGCCCTGAAATCAAGAACCTCATGATGGCATTGCTGGTGGCGACCGCCATCATGTTCGGCTGGCAATATTTTTACGAGCGCCCGCGCTTGGCGCAGGTGCAGGCCGCCAAGGCTGAGCAGGCCGCCAAGGAATCCGCAAAAGCGGCGAAAGCGCCCGTGGCACCCAAGCACGATGCGAGCAGCATCGAGGACGTGACGGCCAACGCACCGCGCGTGCGCATCAATACGCCGTCGTTGCACGGCTCGATCAGTTTGGTCGGTGCGCGGTTCGACGATCTGACTCTGGCCAACTACAAAGAGACGCTCGATGAGGGGTCGCCGGAAGTGAAGCTGCTGGTGAAAGCCAATACACCTGACGCGCATTTTATTGAACTGGGTATGCTTGCTGAGCAAGCTGGCATGCGCATGCCCGATGCTAAAAGCCGCTGGCAAACCAATAGCACCGAACTGACAGTCGAAAAGCCAGTTACCTTGACATGGAGCAACGGTCAAGGCTTGCGCTTCGAGCGCAAAATCGCGATCGACGAACATTTCATGTTCACTGTGACGACGACGGTGCGTAACGATTCCGGCGACGCGGTGACGCTGTACCCCTATGGGCTTGTCAGCCGCAATTATGCCGATACCAACGCGCACACCTACTTCATGCATGAGGGCCCGCTGGGCGTGATGGGCGAGGTGCTGGAAGACATCACCTACAAAGCCCTGCGCGACGAGAACAATCAAAAATTCCCCGACACCAGCGGGTGGATTGGGATGACCGATAAATACTGGCTGACGGCCATCATTCCGGAAAACGGTAAGAAGTTCGATGCGGAGTATAAGTACTTCAAACGTGGCGAGATCGATGCCTACCAAGCCGATATACGTGGGCTACCGCTTGAGATTGCTGCGGGCAAGAGCGAGGCGGTGACCGTGCGGCTGTTCACCGGCGCCAAGGTGGTCAAGCATCTCGATAATTACCGCGACCAATACCAGATCCCGCTGTTCGATCGCGCGGTGGATTTTGGCACGCTTTATTTCCTGACGCGCCCAATTTTTGCATTGCTGAGCTTCTTCCAAGGCCATGTTGGTAATTTTGGCGTCGCGATTTTGCTGCTGACCTGCGTCATTAAGATATTGCTGTTCCCGCTGGCCAGCAAGTCGATGACGGCGATGAGCCGCATGAAGCAGTTGAATCCGAAGATGCTCGAGATCCGCGAGCGCTTCAAGGACGACAAGATGAAGATGAACCAAGAGATCATGGCGATGTATAAGCGCGAGAAGGTAAACCCGATGTCCGGATGTTTGCCGATCCTGCTGCAACTGCCTGTGTTCTTCGCGCTCTACCGCGTACTGTTCGTCACCATCGAGATGCGGCACGCACCGTTCTTCGGCTGGGTGCAGGATCTGTCCGTCGTCGACCCGACCAATATCTTCAACCTTTTCGGCTTGATTCCGTGGGATGCGCCAAGCTTCCTGCATATCGGCGTCTGGCCGATCATCATGTGCATCACCATGGTCATCCAGCAGCGGCTGAACCCGAAACCGGCCGATGAAATTCAGGCCGCGATGATGAACTACATGCCCTATCTGTTCTTGTTCATGTTCGCGACCTTCCCTGCCGGGTTGGTGATTTACTGGGCGTGGAACAACACCCTCTCGATCTTGCAGCAGCTTTACATCAACCGTCAGCTGACCAAGAAGGGGCTGCGCTAGCTCGCGATGACGGAAACACCCCTCACACGCGCGTTGTTCGCCAAGCCGATCCGGTTCGTGGCAGGGGTGGCGACGATGGAGCAATTCCCCGAGCTGACGCTGCCGGAAGTGGCGTTCATCGGCCGCAGCAATGTCGGCAAATCGAGCCTGCTCAACGCGCTGGTCAACCATGGCAGTCTCGCCCGAACCTCCGGCACGCCCGGGGCGACACGGCAGTTGAATTTCTTCAACCTCCACGAGCTGCTGCATCTGGTGGATGTACCCGGTTACGGCTATGCAAAAGCAGGCAAGAAGGATGTAAAGCAATGGCAGAACCTGCTGTTCGATTACCTGCGCGGTCGCAAGCAACTGGCGCGGGCGTTCGTGCTTGTCGATGCCCGCCACGGTGTCAAACAGGCCGATAACGAGATGCTGGAGCGCTTGGATGACTCGGCCGTATCCTACCAGTTCGTGCTCACTAAATCGGACAAGGCCGAGGATCTGGGCGCGGTGCAGGAACAGGTGCTGGCGGTGGCCAAGAAGCATCCGGCGGCGCATCCAAGCATCGTCACGACCAGCGCCCACGACAGACAAGGGATTGACGCATTACAGGATGCTGTTATTGAAGCATTGACAGGCAGGGTATAGGCACCATGGAAATTAAGACGATAAAAACGAAGGAATTGCTGCTGCGCACCGCAAAGACGGTGAGCGAAGCGCTGCCTTATATCCAACGGTTCGCCGGCCACACGTTCGTCATCAAATACGGCGGCAACGCCATGGGCAACGAGCGCACGGCGGAAACTTTCGCGCGCGATATCGTGATCCTCAAGACCGTCGGCATCAATCCGGTGGTGGTGCATGGCGGCGGCCCACAAATCGGCGCGATGCTGGAGCGCCTGAAAATCCAGTCGAGCTTCATCGACGGGCTGCGCGTCACCGACCAATCGGCCGTCGAGGTGGTGGAGATGGTGCTTTCGGGCAGCATCAACAAACAGATCGTCACCGCCATCAACCAGATGGGCGGCACCGCCATCGGTATTTCCGGTAAGGACGGCAACCTGATCGAGGCGCAGCAATTGCGCCGCACCAAGAAGGACCCCGATAGCAATATCGAGCGTGTGCTTGATCTGGGTTTCGTCGGCGAGCCGACCAAGATCAACCCGAAAGCGATCGAGAATATCGTCGCCAGCGGCATGATCCCCGTCATCGCGCCGATCGGCATGGGCCCCAACGGCGAGACCTACAATATCAACGCCGACACCGCTGCCGGCGCCATCGCCTCGGCGCTGAAGGCCACCAAGCTGATGATGCTGACCGATGTCGCGGGTATTTTAACCAAGGACAAGCAACTCATCAGCAGCATCGACGCGAAAGAGATCGATGAATTGCTGGCGGACGGTACCATCACCGGCGGCATGATCCCGAAGGTCGAGACCTGCGTCAACGCTCTCAAATCCGGCGTTTCGCAAGCCCATATCCTCGATGGCCGCATTCCGCATGTGTTGCTGATCGAGACCTTCACCGAGCATGGTGCCAGCACCATGATTCAGGCCTAGGGTCGGTTTATCGCGTGAGCGCTTCTTTGCTGCTAGCCGCTATTTTCGGGGCTGGGTAAATAGAGGTAACGATATCTTCTAACGCGTTACCATTGGTGACGGATTGACAGAAGGCCGGACGTTGTTGCTCAGGCCCATTATTCACACGAAGTACATGCACCGCCAGTTCATTGCCCCGCGTTACGATCTGACGCACGCTTTCTTCGTTCAGTTGTGTGTCAATGCTGTGTGACGTAATACCAAGTTCGCTGCAGGCTAGCGCAACCCCTGCATCAAACGCATCGCCCGCACCGACGTCATCCTTCACATGAAGCGTTTCAGAAGGTGGAACGGTAAGTGTTTTTATAGAATTATTTTCGTACCAATATGCCTTGGTGCCCGCACCACCCATGGTAACACAAACCAGCCGTGTCCCATGGGGGCTTTCTTTTCCCCAGTCTAGAAATGTTTTTGCGGCAGCATCCGTTTCGGCAGATCCATCCATCATGTGCGGGATATCAACGGTTGCAAGTTTAACGATATGAGCTTGTTGCGCCCAAGCGCGCGACGCCTCGATCGCCACGGGTTTGCGTGAATTGATATCGAGCACAATCGTGGAGCCTTTTGCTGCAAGGCTTTGAGCAAAGCGTTGCATAGGTTGCTTGTTATAGATGGTCTGACCGCCAGAAAAAACAGCAACGCGAGGAGAGCGCGCAACTTCAGTGTATGCCTCGTGAGGCAAAAATACGAAATCCTCTTTTTTAAATTGGCGCGAGGGTTTTTGCCCATAACCTTCATCGTAAATACTAATCGGAATTTTAGCATCCGCCTGCGAAAAGACGTGAACTCCCATTTCCCTGAATATAGTCCGTATGCTGTCTTGCGATGAATCTCCCATGCCTAATGTAGTAACCAAACCGATTTTGGTATGGTTAGGGTTCGCCATGGCTGTGGCGGCAGCACTTCGCGCCGCACTGCCGGAGATAATACCGATGCGATCAGGAAAAACATAATCAAGCGTGGTGCTACCTACATAGAGAATGTCATGGGTCATTTCAGTGCCTTTGAGGGAGCTGTAAAGATGCAAACTCCGCGACCAGTGCGGCGTAAAGGTCGCGCTTGAAGGGCACGATCAGTGACGGCAATGTTTCCATCGGCACCCATTTCCATTCGGAAAATTCGGGGTGCTCGCCATCATGGATGTTGATGAGCGCGTCGTCGCCGTTCAGCCGCAGCGCGAACCATTTTTGCTCCTGCCCGCGGTAGCGCCCTTTCCAGATGATGGGCACCAGCGCGTCGGGCAGGTCGTAGCGGTGCCAATCCTTGGATTCGGCGAGGATGGTGGCGTTATCCGTTCCCACTTCCTCCTTCAACTCGCGCAGCGCGGCCGTGCGTGGGTCTTCGCCGGCATCGATACCGCCTTGCGGCATTTGCCATGCTTCGGCAGTGCTATCGAGACGTTTGGCGACGAACACGTCACCCTTCGCATTCAGCAGCATCATGCCGACACCGCGGCGATAGGGCAGGTGCGCGAATGCCGTCATTAGTGGCCGCCAGCTTCTTTTTTACCGGCGGCGGGTTGCTTGTATTTGTCCTGCGGCAGCGGCTTTTCTTTCTTCGGCTTGGGCTTCGGTTTTTCTTTTTTCTTCTCCTCGCCGCCGCCATGCCCTTCTTCGGCCTTTGCCGGCTCGGCTGCTTTGGGCACCTCGCGCGGCTGGTAGAGTGCAGAAAGCGGGGCGAGCATCATCGGCTCGACCATTGGGTTGTCGCGCAGCCAGTCACCCAATAATTGCAGGGTCTGCGGCCGCGCCGAAAGCACGACGAGGTATTCGCCTTTTTCGGTGGTAGCGGCAACGATACCGGCCAGACGGCTACGAATCTGTGCTTCATTCGGTTCGGGGTCGAGCACCAGATCGGCGCGGCGAAGAATGGGCATGAGCTCGGTCTTGGTGGTCAGGCGGTCGATACTGCGGCTGGGGTTGGTGGAAAGCATGAACAGGCCGCGATCGTTGATCTCGTTGATGATGGGCAGCAACGCATTCTGCTGGCCGCTGAGGGTCTCGTTCGGTGGCAGGACGATGCCGACACTGCCTTGCACCGTGCCCATGACCTCGCGCAGGCGGCGGATAATTTCTTCGGCCGGCATGCGGTTGACAATGCCCATGGGCCCCGGATCGTCGCTGGGGTAGCGGTCGGTCATGGCGGGAAGCATCGCCCAAAGCTCATGGCCGAGTGCGCGCAAGTTCTCGCTGTAACGGATGTTGCCGCGGGCATAGGGTGAATAGGCCACGGTCACTTCCTTCGGCAGGCCAAGCAGCAAGCCAAGGGATTGCTGGTCGATGCCGGCATCCATGACGACAAACGATAGCAGCACCTGTTCGTTCTTGCGTTGGAACGGAAAGGCATAAAGCTTTGATGGTGTCGCACCTTTTTCGCCGCGCTTGGGCAGCTTCATGCCGTCGATCGTTTCGGTGACTTCCGGCGCGGGGGCGCTGACTAAGCTATCCTTGGTGGCGACGGGTGCATTGAGATCGGCGGTGATGGGGGTTTGCCGCAAGGTCGGCAATCCGTCCGGCAGCGGTGCGTCCACCACGGGGTTGATGGATATGGCTTCCACGGCAGGCACCGGTGCCGCAGCATCGCTCGTGGTGGCAGCAGGTTCCGCCGGAGGTGGCTCCGCCGCTGCGGGTGTCTCCGCGGGTGTAATCTCCGTGGCAGCTTGCGGTGCGGGTGCGTGGGCTTCCTCCGCCGTTGCAACATCGAACGATTCCTTCGCCGCCGCGGTTACGTCCGGCTCGGCCGGTTCAGCAGCGTGCGAGGTTTCCGCAGGGTCGGGTGCTTTGGTGGCCGGTGCACTTAGCAGCACCTCGCCGGTGGCGGGGTTGACCACGAAGCGTTGTTGTGCGGCCGTGGCGCGCGCCACTTCGCGGCCGGGGAGGCCGGACAGGTCGATCAACGTGGTGAGCAGGCCAAGCGATAGAAGTGCGGCAACGCTGCCCCACAGCACAACTCCTTGAGGACGAGGCACGCTAAGTTTTCGTCCGCCCGCCATGCATCAGCCTCATTTTTTATCGCTAGGGGTTGCTGCCGGCACCGCTTCCGTTGGCGCAGGAACTGCGTCGCCGTTGCGTTGATAGATCGATAGGGCGCGGATGAGATCGAGCGCGCGGCTGAGCTGATAATCTGCCGCGGCATCCTTTTTATCATCCTTCTTATCGTCTTTTTTATCATCCTTCTTGTCGCTGCGCTTATCGTCCTTCTTATCCTTATCCTTCTTCGGATCGGGCAAGGTGGGCGCGGGGTCGTCCTTCGACTGATCGTTGACGAGGTGACCCGGCAGGCTCTCTTCCGAGAAGTTGCCAGCGTTCTTCAAGGTCTCAACCTTGGCTTGCTCGACCATGATATCCGGCGTGATGCCCTTGGCCTGAATCGAGATGCCCGATGGGGTGTAGTAGCGCGCCGTCGTCAGGCGGATAGCGCCGTGATTGTCGATCGGGATCACAGTCTGCACCGAGCCTTTGCCGAAGGACTTCATGCCCATCGCGACCGCGCGTTTATGATCCTTCAACGCACCGGCGACAATCTCCGACGCCGAGGCCGAACCCTCGTTGATGAGCACCACGATGGGCAGGCCGTTGGCGATATCGCCCGATTTGGCGCTATAGCGGCGCGAGTCCTCGCTTTTGCGCGAACGCGTCGAGACGATCTCGCCGTGGTCGAGGAAGGCATCGGAGATTTCGATGGCCTGATCGAGCAGCCCGCCTGGATTGTTGCGCAGATCGAGCACCACGCCCTTCAGTTTGGGGCCGATGACTTTTTTCTCTTTCTCGAAGGCGGAGACCATGGCGTCGGCCGTATTCTCGGAGAAGGAGGTGATGCGCAGGTAGGCGATGTCGTCCTCGCTGCGGCTACGCACGGATTGGATCTTGATGAGGTCGCGCTTGATGGAAACGACCAGCGGCTCCTTCAGCCCCTCGCGCAGGATGGTGATGCGCACGGTGCTGCCGACATGGCCGCGCATTTTCTCGACCGCTTCTTGCAAGGTCAGCCCCATGACGGCGGTCGAATCGATCTCGCTGATGAAATCGCCCGGCTTGACGCCGGCCTTGGCCGCGGGTGTGTCGTCGATCGGCGAGACGACTTTGACGAGGCCGTTCTCCATCGTCACCTCGATGCCCAGACCGCCGAATTCGCCTTTGGTCTGGATCTTCATGTCGGCGAAGCTTTTCTCGTTCATGTAGTTGCTGTGCGGATCGAGCGAGGTCAGCATGCCGTTGAGGGCAGATTCGATGAGTTTGTCGTCGGCCACCGGCTCGACATAATCGGTGCGCACGCGGTCGAACACTTCGCCGAAGAGATTGAGCAGCTCGTAGGTCGAGCTTTCGCTTGCTTTGGGGGCGGCGACCGCGGGGGTGGCGGCGTAGGCGAGGTGGGTCGAGGCAAGCAAGGCGAACAGAAAGCGGGAAGTGTGACGCATGAGTGATCCGTGCAAGGTAAGAAGTGACTCGACGTTGTTGTATATCATTAAGGTGCCGATTTACCGACGACATTAGCGAACCAGTCGGCGGGGTCAATAGGCTTGGCAGCACTGTCACGTAATTCGACATAGGCCTCGGCATTGCCGCTTTCGGGCATGGTGCCGATGGGCTCGCCGCGAATGGCTGCCTGATTGAGGCTGGTGTTGATCTTGCCCAGACCCGCGATCAGCGAGATGTAGCCGTTCTTATGTTTGATGAGCACCATGTTGCCATAGTCGCGGAACGGACCGGTGAAGGCGACTTCGCCGTCGTAGGGTGCCACCACCGTTGCCCCCGCCCGCGTTTTGAACACCATGCCGCGATAGGTGCCGTTGCTGGCTTGGCGGTCGCCGAAGCGGTGGACGATCTCACCGGCGACGGGCGCGCGCAGGCTGCCCTTCTTGCCATCGAAACTGCGCAGGTTATTTTTCTTTGCGGGCGCCGCTTGGGTTTTCTCGTTCTCGGCCAGTTTGCCGATGAGCTCCTGCAGCGACTCCGACTCGCGCGAGAGGGCGGCGACCTTGGCCTCGGCGCGGGCATGATCGGCGCTTAGTTTGGCCTGTAGCTTCTGGCGCGCCGCCAGCTCACGCGCGAGGTTCTCGCGCTCGCTACGCAGTTTTTCTTTTTCACTGCGGGTGGTGATATCGCGTTGCTTGGCATCGGTCTGTAATTTCTTGAGTTGCGACATGTCGCTGCGCAACCGTGTTGCTTTGGCGGCAACGGCGGCGTTGGTCTTTTCAAGCACGCTGGCGGTGCGCAGCAATTGCTGGATATCGTCGGCGGAGGAGAATACGGCCGTCGGCGGTACGTTGCGCACCCGCAGCAAGCTGAGAACGGTGGCGGCATAATCCGCCTTGCGTGACTCGAACTCGCTGCGTTTGGCGCTTAGTTGATCGGTCACCTTATCGAGCGCTTCTTCCTGCGACGTCACGCGCTGCTCGCTTTTTTGCAGCTGTTCGGCCAGCCCTGCGGCGCGCTCGCGCATCGCCTGCATATCGCTTTCCGTCGCCTCGATCTTTTGCTTAAGGGCGGCTTCGGCCTCCTTGGTCTTGGCGAGATTCTCAAGCGTGGTGTTGAGCTGCTGTTGCGGTGCCTGCGCCGACGCACCGGCCGCAATGAACCATAGTGCTAAAACCAACCTACGGGCGCGCATGGGCAAGCAGGTTTCGGCCTGTCATCTCAGGCGGTGGGGTGAGCGCGAGCAACGTGCACAACGTGGGTGCGATATCGGCAAGGATGCCGTGGCCAAGCTGCTTGGGCAACGCCTTGAAATGCGCCCCCACCAGCAGGCAGGGCACGAAATTGAGGGTGTGGGCAGTGTGGGCTTGGCCGGAATCGTCGTCATGCAGGCATTCGGCATTGCCATGATCGGCGGTGATGAGCATGGCGCCGCCGCTTCTGTCGATGGCATCGGCCAATCGTCCGAGGCAGGCATCCACCGCCTCGACCGCTTTCATGGAAGCGGCAAGATCGCCCGAATGCCCGACCATGTCGGTGTTAGCATAATTGACGACGATGAGGTCGTAGGTGCTGCTAAGGATGGCGGCGACGAGCTTATCTGTCACTTCCGGCGCCGACATTTCGGGCTTGAGGTCGTAGGTTGCGACCTTGGGGGAGGGCACCAAGATGCGGTCCTCGCCCGAGAACGGCTCCTCGCGCCCGCCGTTGAAGAAAAAGGTGACATGGGCGTATTTCTCGGTCTCGGCGATGCGCAGTTGCCGCATGCCGGCGTTGGCGACCAACTCGCCAAGATTGTTCGCCAGCGTTTGCGGTGGGAACAGGGCGGGCATCATGGCGGCGAGGGCGTCGCTGTATTCCACCATGCCAAGAGTGGCGGCGAAGTTGACGCGCCGCGCCTGCGCGAAGGCGCTGAAAGCGGGATCGATCAGCGCGTGCAGCAATTGGCGTGCACGGTCGGCACGGAAATTCGCCATCACGATGCCGTCGCCGTCCTTCATACCGTGGTATCCTTCGATCACCGTCGGCAGGATGAATTCGTCGGTGAGGCCGGCGGCATATCCGTGCGTCACGGCATCGGCGGCGGTGGTGGCAGTGGCGCCCGCCGCATCGACCAGCGTGGCAGTGGCAGCTTGCACGCGCTCCCAACGTTTGTCGCGGTCCATGGCGTAGTAGCGACCGCTGATGGTTGCGATGCGGATGGCTGGGTGCGCTTTTGTCGCTGCCTCAAATGCGGCAACATAACCGAGCGCAGATTTGGGCGAAGTATCGCGCCCATCCAAAAACGCATGCACGGCGACGGGCACGCCGTGGCTTGCAACAATGGTGGCGAGTGCTGCGATGTGCGCTTGGTGGGCGTGCACGCCGCCGTCGGAGAGTAGCCCGAGCAGATGGCAGGTACCGCCGGATCGTTTCAGCGCGGCGATGTAGGTTTGAAGTGCAGCATTTTTTGCAAGCGACCCATCGGCCACCGACGCGTCGATGCGTGGCAGCTCCTGCATGACGATGCGCCCCGCGCCGATGTTCATGTGCCCGACCTCGGAGTTGCCCATTTGTCCCGCCGGTAGGCCGACATCATGCTCCGAAGCGCTTAAGGTGGCGAAGGGGTAGGTGGCGCGCAAACGATCCCAGTTCGGGGTGGCGGCCTGTGCAATGGCGTTGTGCTCACGCGTGTCGCTCTCGCCCCAGCCGTCGAGGATGCACAAAACGATGGGTCGTGGTCTGCTCATACGGAAGTTTTAGCAGTGGCAGCGCCACATGCAAGAGCCATGGTTTATTTCACTGAATACCATCAGTAAATTTTTCTCATGTAGAACCTGCTACATGTTCAAAATTTCCTTCGATCTTCAGCGAAATAAACATCATGGCGCAAGCGGCTCGGTGGTGGCTAAACGGTACCCCTAGTGCCCGAGATGGTACGGGTGGCCGATGGTGATCGTGTAGGCGCGGTAGAGCTGTTCGACCAGCATGGCGCGCAGCAATTGGTGCGGCCATGTCGCTGCGCCAAAGGCGACGATATGCTGCGCCTGCGTGAGCAGTGTCGGCGCTAGCCCGTCCTGCCCGCCGATGGCGATGACGAGCTGTTTGGTGGCGGCTTGTTGCGCCTGTTGGATGAGCGCCGCGAACGCAGGACTGGTGAGGGATGTTCCGGTGGAATCCATCGCCAGCAGACGGCTACCGGTTCCGAGCAGTTTCTGGATGGCTTCGGCCTCACGGCTGCGGCGCGCGTCGGCCGCGAGGTTGCTCGGCGCATCCGGTATTTCCTTGATGGTGATGTCCCAGCGGGTCTGCTTCAGATAGTGGGCGATGAGCTCGGCTTCGGGCTTATGTTTGGCACGACCGACCGCAGCGATGACGATCTGCACGCAACGCCTAGTAGCTTGCTACGGGCAGCGCCCACATTTTCTCGATGTTGTAGAACTGGCGCACTTCCGGACGGAAGATATGGACGATGATGTCGCCGGCATCGATGAGCACCCAGTCGCCGCTTTCCTTGCCCTCGATCGAAAGGGCGGGGCTGCCGCTTTTCTTCAACAGGTCGGCGACGTAATCGGCCAGTGCCACGACATGGCGCGGCGCGCGGCCGTTGGCGACGATCATGAAATCGGCGAAGCTGCATTTATCGCGCAAGGTGAGGGTGGCGATATCCTCGGCCTTGTTGGTATCGAGCACGCCTTGGATGCGCTTGCACAACGCTTCGGTCGCGTTCTGTGCCGGGGTGTTCTTGACGGCTTTCGGTGCTGCTTTCTTAAGCGCGGCCTTGGCAGCGGGTTTCGCTTTTACAGCTTCCTTGGGGGCGGATTTTTTGGTGGTTTTCGCTGCCGCTTTTTTTGCAGGTGCTACCTTGGTAGTGCTGCGGGTGCGGGCAGGTTTCTTGGCAGTCGCGCGCGGTGGAATAGCGGTCACTCCTTATCGGGTTCAGTTCCTAGCATTATGCCCAAAGAAGGCTCTTTTTCCAAGTGTTTTTCGTAAAGCAGTGGCGCTGAGGGGATGGCGGGGGATGGTAAGATACGCCCAGCGCGGGGTTGCTGCGGTTGCCAGCATTCGCGCCTGCGATGTTTGGTAACGGTATTTGTGCAGCATAACGGCAAAACGGGCATGCAACGCCCGTAGGCCATAGGGTGCCCGATCGAGGATGGCGATCGGCACCCGCGCCGCAATCTCGCGCCATGAACGCCAGCGGTGGAAATGGGCGAGGTTGTCGGCGCCCATCAGCCATACGAAGCGGTGATGGCGATGCCGCGCCTGCAGGAAACGTATCGTGTCGATGGTGTAATGCAATGCGTGCTGCGCTTCGATATCCAGCACGCGGATGCGCGGATGATGGCGCGTGAGCATCTGCGCATACGAAAGCCGCGTGGCGTAGTCAGCCAAATCATGCGCGTTCTTCAGCGGATTCTTCGGCGATACCAACCACCAGATTTCGTCGAGATCGAGCCGCTTCAATGCTTCGAGCGAGATGTGCAGATGCCCCGCATGCGCCGGATTGAACGAGCCGCCGAGTAGGCCGATGTTACGCATGCGGGTTACTCGGCACGGATGGCGCCCGACGGGGCATGGGTGGTGATGCGGTATTTGTAGGTGGTAAGTTCTGCGGCTCCGACCGGCCCGCGCGCGTGCAGTTTACCGGTGGCGATGCCGATCTCGGCACCGAAGCCGAACTGCCCGCCATCGGCGAACTGGGTGCTGGCATTGACCAGCACGATGGCACTCTCGACCGCATCCGTGAAGTGCTGGGCAGCCGCGGCATCCTGCGTGATGATGCCATCCGTGTGGTGGGAGCCGTAATGGTTGATATGGGCGATGGCGGTGGCCGTATCCGCGACTGTTTTGATGGCAAGGATGGGGGCGAGATATTCGGTCGACCAGTCATCCTCGCTGGCGGGAAGGATGCGCGCATCGATGGCGCAGATGGCGGCGTCGCCGCGCAATTCGCAGCCCTTCGTCAGCAAGTCGTTGATGAGGATCGGCGCGATGGTCGTCAGACAGTCGCGATGGATGAGTAAGGTCTCGAGCGCGCCGCACACGCCGGTGCGCCGCAGCTTGGCATTCATCACCACGCGGTGGGCGGTGGCGTCGTCCGCCATGCGATCGATATAGAGATGGCAGTTGCCGTCGAGATGCAGCAAGGTCGGCACGCGGGCGTCGCGGCGGATGCGCTCGGTCAGCGATTTGCCACCGCGCGGGATGATGACGTCGATATGCGCATGCATGGTCAGCATATGGGCGACGGCATCGCGGTCGGTGGTGGTGATGAGCTGTGCTGCGTTCGGTGGCAGGTTCGCTTCCGCAAAACCTGCTTGCATCGCCTGAAGGATGGCGGCGCTGGAATGCATGCTCTCCGAGCCGCCGCGCAGGATGATGGCGTTGCCTGATTTGAGTGCAAGCGCGGTCGCATCCGCCGTGACGTTGGGGCGCGATTCGTAGATGATGCCGATGACGCCAAGCGGTACGGACACTTTCTCGATATGCAGGCCGTTGGCGGCCACGTCCCACGCGCTCAGTACGCGCCCGACGGGATCGGGCAGATCCGCTACTGCCGCGACGCCTGCGGCCATAGCCTCGATGCGCTTGGCATCGAGCATCAGGCGGTCGCGCAATGCGGAGCTTAGATGATCGGCGGCGGCCATGTCGCGGGCGTTAGCGGCAAGGATATCGGCAGCATGCGCACGGATGGTGCCCGCCGCCGCATGCAGTGCGCGGGATTTGGTCTCGCAGGAGACAAGCGCCATCAACCGTGCTGCGCCGCGCGCCGCGCTACCGATCTGTTCCATCTGTGCGGCGAGGCTCATATGCCTACCCTGCCGACCAGCACGCGTGTACGGCATAGGCGGTCATGCATGCCCATGCGTTCGGGCGTGAAGAGAATGGGCGCGAACCAAAAAAGGCTGAGCCAGAATACGAGTAGCGGTGCGATTTGCGGCGAGATGAGGCTGGTATAGATGGGCAGGCTTGGAATGGTGTAGGCCAGAAAGCGCTCCAGCGCGTCGCGCGGGCCAAGCATGCGATGATCGGTGCGCATGACATAGATGCCAAGCAGGCGTTTGCCCGGTGTTGCCTGCCACGACGAGGCGGTGAAATACGTATAGTAGGCGACGCTGATGGCGAACATCGCGAGCATGCCAAGCCCGTCCGGCCCTAGCGCTGCCGATAGCAACCCGCCGGGAATGACAAGGATGATCGTATCGATCAGGTTGGCGAACAGACGCTCCAAGCGGCCGGCATAAATGGGTAGGCGTGGTTTCATAGCATGGCCAGATCGTCGCGGTGGATCAGGGTGGCGCGGTGAGCATAGCCGAGAATGGCCTCGACCGCATCCGATTGTTTGCCGCGAATTTTCGTGGCTTCCACCGCGTTGTAGCCGGTGATGCCTTTGGCGATGATAGTGCCGTCGCCGCGTTTGATGGCGATGGTGTCGCCACGCTCGAACTTACCTTCAACAGCGGTGACGCCCGCAGGCAGCAAACTTTTACCCTGCGCGAGGGCGCGCGCGGCACCGGCATCGACCGTGACGCTACCGGCAATTTTAACGGCCGAGGCGATCCAATCCTTGCGTGCCACTTGCGGCTTCACCGTGGCCGTGAACCATGTGCAGGTGGCGCCGGCACCCAACGCGGAAAGCGCGTGCATATCGCTACCCTTGGCGATCGCCATGTGGCAGCCGCTGGCAGTTGCCAACTGCGCCGCTTCGAGTTTGGTCTTCATGCCGCCGTTGCTTAAGCTGCTGGCCGCGCCGCCGCCCATGGCCATGATCGCGGGCGTCAGCTCCTTCACCCGCGCGATATGTTTGGCATCGGCATGCAGGCTCGGATTTTTATCGTAAAGCCCGTCGACATCGGAGAACAGCACCAGCATATCGGCGCCGACCATGACGGCCACCCGCGCCGCGAGGCGGTCGTTATCGCCGAATTTGAGTTCGGCGGTGGCGACGGAATCGTTCTCGTTGACGATGGGCACGAGCCTGTGCGCAAGCAGCGTGGTGAAGGTAGCGCGGGCATTGAGATAGCGGCGTCGATGCTCGGAATCGTCGAGGGTCAGCAGCAATTGCGCGACATGGATGCCATGCGCCGCGAACGCCTGTTGCCACGCCTGAATCAGCAGCGGTTGGCCGGCAGCGGCGGCGGCCTGTTTTTCCTCGAGGCTCAGGCGCCCATCGCCGAGGCCGACCTGCGGCCGACCCAGCGCCACCGCGCCGGAGGAAACGATGATCACCTCCTTGCCTGCGGCATGCAGCGCGGCAATATCCGCCGCCATTGCGGCCAGCCACCGCTTGCGTACGCGTGCGGTCTCGGCGATCAGGCCGGAGCCGATCTTGATGACAATGCGCTTGGCCTTCGCCAATGACGGGGTGGTGGTCATACCGATAGCTATAGCCAACTTACCGCGGCTACGAAAGTACGAAACGTGACTTAGTCGTTTTCGCTGCCATCGCTGCCGGCGATGAAGGCCGGAAGTGCCGGCGGTGCTTTTTCACCGCGATAATCGATGATGGTCTGCAGCATGGTAACGAGCAGCGGCTCCAAATCGGTGCGGGCGGCGGCCGAGATGACGAACACGTCGCCGCCACTGGCCTTCTCGAGGGCTTTCTTTTTCTTCTTGATCTCGGCTTGGGTCATCGAGTCGCATTTATTGAGCGCGACGATCTCTGGTTTCTCGGCCAGCTCGTCGTCGTATTGGTTCAGCTCGTGGCGGACGGTCTCGTAGGCGGCGACGACATCCTCGGCGGTGCCATCGATAAGATGCAGCAGCACGCCGCAACGCTCGACATGGCCTAGGAACTTGAGGCCAAGGCCACGGCCTTCCGCCGCCCCTTCGATCAGCCCCGGAATATCGGCCAGTACGAACTCGGCGTCACCCACTGAAACGACGCCCAGTTGCGGGGCGAGGGTGGTGAAGGGGTAATCGGCGATCTTCGGTTTGGCCGCGGAAACGGCGGCAAGGAAGGTCGATTTTCCGGCGTTGGGCAGGCCGAGAAGCCCTGCGTCCGAAAGCAGTTTCAGCTTCAGCCACAGCGTGCGCTCCTCGCCCTTACCGGCGGGAACGGATTGAACGGGCGCTTGGTTGGTGGAGGATTTGAAATGGATGTTGCCAAGCCCGCCGCGGCCGCCTTTGGCGAGCACGATCTCTTGCCCTTCCTCGGTGAGATCGGCGAGCAAGGTCTCGCGGTCCTCGTCATAAATTTGGGTGCCGACGGGCACTTCGAGCATCATATCGACCGCCGATTTGCCGTAGCGCTGTTTGCCCATGCCGTGGCCGCCCTTGGCGCCCTTGAAATGCTGCTGGAAGCGGTAATCGATCAGGGTGTTGAGGCCGGTGACGGCTTTCATGATGATGCTGGCGCCGCGGCCGCCATCGCCGCCATCGGGCCCGCCTTCGGGGATAAACTTCTCGCGCCGGAAGCTGACGCAGCCTTCGCCGCCATCGCCGGACTTCACGTAGATCTTAGTTTCATCGACAAAGTTCATGCGAGGTGCTGACCGTGAGTTGTTTCCAAGTAAAAAGGGAAATGGTCACCCATTTCCCTTTTCGTATATCGCTTTAGTAGAGTAACGCAACGTTAGGCGGCAGCAACCACGCTGACCACGTTTTTGTTGCCTGCTTTTTTGCTGAACTCCACCTGACCGTCGACCACGGCGAAGATGGTGTAATCGCGACCCAAACCAACACCGGTGCCGGGATGGTAGGTGGTGCCGCGCTGACGGATGATGATGTTGCCGGCCACGACATGCTCGCCACCGAACTTTTTCACGCCAAGGCGCTGGCCCTGTGAATCGCGACCGTTGCGGGATGAACCACCAGCTTTCTTATGTGCCATGACGAACTCCTAATGAATCGAAATTATTTCGCTGCTTTTTTCGCGGCGGGTTTTTTTGCAGCGGCGGGTTTTTTCGCGGCGGGCTTGGCAGCGGCCTTCGGTGCTGCTTTTGCCTTCGGCGCAGCGGCGGCTTTTTTCGGAGCTGCTGCTTGTGCCACCGGTGCGGTGTTCTTTGGTTTTGGCGTACGCTTTTCTGCCGTGACCAGTGCTGAACCGTTCAGCGAGATGCTGGTGATGTGCAGCGCGGTGAAGCGCTGACGGTGGCCGTTCTTGCGGCGGTAGTTGTGGCGACGCTTCTTTTTGAAGATGAGGACTTTGTCGGCCTTGCCTTGCTCAAGTACTTGAGCTTCGACGATTGCGCCGGCGACCGTCGGGGTGCCGATGACCGTCTTGTCGCCCGACAAGGCGAGGACTTGGTCGATTTTCACGGTGTCGCCGACATTCGCTTCGAGTTTCTCAACTTCGATGATGCTGCCTGCGGTTACACGGTATTGCTTGCCACCGGTGATGATCACTGCGTACATAACGCGCTCTCTTATTTTATTGGTTTAAAGGAGGCGGGAATATACTCGCCGTCGCCGCGCTGTCAACCCTAAACATACATGGCGCTAACTATCCGTTTTTCTTGCCAATAACCCGCTTTTAGGGGATGTAGGAGGGTATGAAAAAGACCTTTGTCCCATTCAACGCCCTGCTGAAGTCCGTTTTAGTGGTCACCAGCCCCGCGTTGCTGGTGGTCGGGCTCGATGTTTTGCTCGGCGTGCTGAGCCTTTCGCAGATGATGTACGCGTATGGCATTATTTTTGTGGCCACCGGATTACTCATTTATCCTTTTTTATCAAATGTTTCGTCGCTTACCCACTACGTGAACGAGATCGCGCAGGATAAGCGCGTCGCCGCCCCCGACCTTAGCTTTCTGGGCTCGACCGCCGAACTCTCCGAGGCGCTCAAACGCTTGCAGGCCAGCTGGGACGTGAAGAAGAAACAGATGGAGACCATCATCACCGAGCGCGAGATCCTTGTGGATACGCTGCCCGATATCCTCATCATGGTGAACGATGAGAAGAAGATCGTACGCACGAACCGTGCGGCACGCGCCATCTTCGGCCAGAATCTGGCGGGCAAACAACTGAAGGATGTCATTCCCAGCCGTTATTTGCTCGATGCGATCTCATCGGTGATTCAGGACCTGAAGGGCCGCGAGATCGAGTTTCGCATCGAGGACCCCGTGGTGCGCGATTTTCTTGCCATCATCGAGCGTTTTCCGGTGCCGACTGCCGGCGGCATCTCGACCGTCATCACCATGAACGACATCACCGAGCTGAAATCGGTCGAGCAGATGCGCGCCGACTTCGTG
>JBIIAV010000048.1:0-11148 GCA_044239745.1 Rickettsiales bacterium | reverse complement strand
TGTGTAGCAAAGCGAACGCGGCCTGCGCCGGTGTGTGCAATAACAGCACTCCATTGGGCTGCTCCATCGGCTCCGCTATCAGCGATAACGGCCAGACCAGCTGCACCACCACTCGTACATGGATCTGTACCGCCGCTGGCGGCAGTTCCGGCACCTGCAGCTACTATAACGGCGCATGCCCAGTTGGGGCGTGCGACAACAGCACCCCGCTGGGCTGCTCGGTCGGCACCGCCATCTGGGATGACGGCCAGACCAGCTGCGATAACAGCCGCACATGGACCTGTAGTGACTCCGGCGGCAACTCCGGTGGGTGTAGTTATTATAACGGCGACTGTGGCGGCGGTGGCGGTGGCGGTGGCGGTGGGATGACCTGCACCCCGGGAAGCTTCGGTCCCTGCACCCCTGTTCTCTTTTGGATGCCCTGTCCTCAATGCGCTTCTCGCTTTGAACAGTGCAGCTTCGATGGTGGTTTGACTTGGTTCAATAACGGATATCCCGAGTACGATTGTAGCGGCTGCCCCTGCTAATCCGGTACAGTCCTCTCGGCGTCCAGTGCGAGGCTGTCTAGACCTCCCCACGCGCACTCCGATCGCTGCTTCCAAGTAAAAAACGGTTCATTACTTGCCGGTGCTGACTTGCAAGGCGCTGATTTATAGCGCTTATTTTTTTCGCAATGGGGTTGCATGCAAATTAACTAAAATTTTACCATTTTATTGGTGCCTTTTTTGTGTTATAACCAATGAATCTTGAGGCAATCCCTCGCGAGATAGGGAATCTTCAGGCATCCAAGTGTACTTTGGTCTGGCTCCCGCCAGTTGGTTGGTGGGTGGTCTTTGTTTAACGTCAAGGGCTGCGGTCTCATCGCTGCACGCCTCAATGTCAAGGTGAACGAAACATGGCAACCAAGTCGAACAAGTCGAAAGTGAAAGCAAAAGCCTCGGTAAAAGCTCCTGCCAACAAAACCACCGCGAAGAAAGCTCCCGCCAAGAAGGTCGTAGCGAAAAAGCCGGCTGCGAAGAAAGCTCCCGCGAAAAAACTCGCCGTGAAAAAACCCGTCGCGAAAAAGCCGGTGGCCAAGAAGGTCGTCGCCAAAAAGCCCGCACCGAAAAAGCCGGTCGCGAAAGCGAACATCAAGCTCGTCGCGAAAAAAGCCGCGCCGAAAAAGCCGGTGATGGCCGCGCCGAAAGCCGCCGCGAAATCGGTCGATACCCGTAAAACGCTGGATCGTGCACCGACCGTTGCCAACAAAGCGCCGCTCAACACCGTGGCCTCGCGTCCGCACGGTGGCCGCACCATGTTCGTGGTGCCGCCGCAGATCAGCACCCGCAAGAACAACTTCGCCGTCGGCGAATATGTGGTCTACCCCACGCATGGCGTCGGCAAGATCATGGGGCATGAGGTCGAGCGTATCGGCGAGCATGAACTGAAAGTATTCGTCATCGCCTTCGAGAAGGACAAAATGACCCTGCGCGTGCCCGTCGGCCGTGCGGAGGCCGCTGGCCTGCGCTCGATTAGCAGCAACGACCAGATCGGCAAGGCGCTGGCCACCTTGAAAGGCCGCGCAAAGATCGCCCGTGGCATGTGGAGCCGTCGTGCGCAGGAGTATGAAGCAAAGATCAACTCCGGCAACCTCGTCGCCATCGCTGAAGTGGTGCGTGACCTGCACAAGAACGTCGATCAGTCCGAGCGTTCCTACAGCGAGCGTATGATCTACGAGACAGCGATGCACCGCCTGTGCGGTGAGGTCGCTGCCTCCGAGCGCGTCGACATCAAGGACGCGCAGGATCGCCTGCTGAAAGTACTGCGTAAGCAAGCCGCCATGGCAGCATAGCCGCCTAGGGTTGGCAAACCACGACTATAAAAACAATGAAAGCCCCGCTAGCGATAGCGGGGCTTTTTTATGCTATCCGTCGCCACGTCTGCTGCATTGCTATGGGCGCGGTCGCGGCAGCAACAAAAAAGCCCGCCGGTGAGGGCGGGCTTTTTCATTTAGTCCGCAGAAGCGGGGCTTAGTAGCCGGATTTGAACACCATCGAGCAAAGCTGGGTGCCGTTGGCCAGCGAGAAGGTCGACGCAGCAAGCGCCGAGGTGCTGGTATCAAGGCTGCTACAGCCCGTACCGGCCGTTGCACCTTGGCTCTCAAGCGTGGTCACGCTGCCGATATCGGGGCGGCCATCGTCCATTTTCGTGTCGATGTTCCACGCTTCTTCCGGCCTCAGGATAGTACCGGGGAGGATTGCGCTGGTGCCGCTGCCGAACGTGAAAGCATTACCATAGTTACCGGAAAAGAAGGTCGAGGCGGCAGGGCCCGTCGAGTTGGTATAGCTCTGGACACCCGCTACCGTCACCGAACCAAGGCCGATAACGTTCCACGCACCATTGTTCATTTTGGCGCGCGGGTTGTGGGTGCCGGCCGTCATCGCGCCGTAGGCGATGTTGGTGTACGAACCCTCGATCATCGCAGCGCTCGACAAATGCATCCAGAACGTCGAGATCTCGTTGGTACCGGCGGTTGCGGTGTTGTTGATCTGGCCGTTGCCGTCACCGTTGCCAGCGCCACCCCAGAAACTGCTGGCGTTGCTCATATCGCCTGGCAGCGCGAAATATTTATCGCGGAAGGTGCCGGTCGCAGCAGCGTAGCGCTGGTATTCGGAAGTGATGGAGCGCAACTCCGCCGAGCGGATGAGCGACTGACCGGAGAGTACCCCGCCGACCAGCAGGCCGAGGATCACAAGAACGATGGATAATTCCACCAGCGAGAATGCGGATCGGTGGGAGCGATGAGTGGCGGGGTGCATGCGATCTCCTATGGCAATGTGGTCAATGCGATGACTCTAGCAATCATGAGGTTAATCGTAAAACCTAAACATCCGATTAACTTTATCCGGCATTCTATCAATATTGCCTTATGACAAAGATATCACACTATACCTGACGATTGACCATTAACTTCTTGATTTCACTGATGGCTTTGGCGGGGTTCAACCCTTTCGGGCAGGCTTTCGCGCAGTTCATGATGGTGTGGCAGCGATAGAGCTTGAACGGGTCTTCCAAATCATCCAAGCGGCTGCCGGTCGATTCGTCGCGGCTGTCGATGATCCAGCGGTAGGCATGCAGCAAAATGGCGGGGCCAAGGTAACGTTCGGGGTTCCACCAATAGCTGGGGCAACTTGTGCTGCAGCACGCGCACAGAATGCACTCATAGAGCCCATCGAGCTTTTCGCGATCCTCGGGGCTTTGCAGGCGCTCGGCGTTGGCGGCCACCGGCGAGTCCGTTTTCAGCCACGGTTCGATGGACTCATATTGCGCGTAAAAATGGTTCATGTCTGGCACCAGATCCTTCACCACACTCATATGTGGCAGCGGGTAAATATTCACTTCGCCCTTCACGTCGCAAATCGGTTTGGTGCAAGCCAGCGTGTTTGCACCATCGATGTTCATCGCGCAGCTTCCGCAAATCCCCTCGCGGCAGCTGCGGCGGAAGGTGAGGGAGGGGTCCTGCTCGTCCTTCATTTTGATCAGCGCGTCGAGCACCATCGGCGCGCATTTGTCCATGTCGAGCTCAAAGCGGTCGAGCCGCGGGTTCTTCGGCTTGCCCTCGCTGTCCACGTCCTCGGGGTCGTAGCGATAGACGTTGAACACCTTCACCCGTGTCGCTCCTTCGGGCGCCTTGAACAAATTGCCGTCCTTGTTCACTTTGGAATTTTTGGGCAGTGAAAACTCAGCCATGGGATGCTCCTATACGTCGTGCTGGCGAATGTTGGGGATCAGCGGCTGGCGGGCACGCTGCTTGGCGCGGATCTCGGCCACGGTCTTGGTCATGGCGATGGTGCGCGCAGGGTTGTTGGGGTGGCTGCTCGTGACATAGATCGCGTCCGGCTGCGCTTGCGACATGATGCGCCAGAAATCCGGCGCCTCCTCGATGCGGTAGCCCGCGCGCGCTAGGATATAAAGGCCGACATAATCCGCCTCGGCCTCGAACGCGGCGGAATATTGTAGAGCCGCTTGCTCCTGCCCGATCTTGCCAAACACGCCTTGGGTGTTCGTCCCGCCGGAGGAGGCTGCGATATCGACCGCCGTGCCGAGGATGGCGCCGAGCGTGATGTTCTGACGTTGCGCATCCACATGCTGCATCAGGTTGTGGGCGAATTCATGGGCAAGCACGAACGCGAGATGGTTATCGTTGCGCGCGAAGTCGATCATCGCCGGATAGACGACGACATTCTGCCCATCCGCATGGGCGTTCAGGCCGCGCTTATCCGGGTCGAGGATGACCTGAAACTCGCATACCTTGTTGGGCATGAAGATATCGTGGCACAAGCCGGTCGTGGCATGCTCGATCCGTGCAGCGATCGGGCCGATGCGGTGCGCGAGCGCGGCCACTTGGTTCTTGCCGTAGGGTTTCTTCTCGTTGAAATCGATCGGCGCTTTTTTCGCAGCGATCTCCTGCAGGCGCATCTCTTGTTGCCACTCGGCCTGCGTCACGTCGGGGTTGTCCGTCGTCGGCGTGGCGCACGCCGCGAGGTTCAGCACCAACAAAGCAGGCAGCAATGGTCGTAAGGCGCGCATCAATAGACCCGCTTCTTCGGTGGCACCGCGGCCACGTCGCTGGTCATGGTTTGCGTATGGACGGGGCGGTAGTCGATCTTATCCTTGCCCGCGTCATCCAGCCAACACACCGTGTGTTTCATCCAGTTCGCATCGTCGCGCTCCGTGAAATCCTCGCGGCTATGTGCCCCGCGCGATTCCTTGCGGTTCTCGGCCGAAAGCACCGTGACGAGCGACTGGCTGCGCAGGTTGTCAAGCTCCAGCGCCTCGACCAAGTCGGTGTTGAACACCATGCCATGGTCGGAGACTTTGAGGTCGTTGAACGAGCGATAGACGTCCGTCATCTTCGTGACGCCTTCCTTCAACGTCTCGGCGGTGCGGAACACGGCGGCGTTCGTCTGCATGATGCGTTGCATGCTGCGGCGAATGGTCGCGGTCGGCTGGGTGCCGTTGGCAAAGCGGATGCGGTCGAGCCGCGCCAGCGCTTTTTCCGTCGCATGCGCGGGGGCTTGTGCCACCTTTACGCCCTTCTTCACGGTCTCGCGGGCACGGTGCGCCGCGGCGCGGCCGAACACCACCAGATCGAGCAGCGAGTTACTGCCCAAGCGGTTCGCGCCATGCACCGAAACGCAGCCCGCTTCGCCGATGGCCATCAGGCCGGGCACCACGGTATCGGGGTTGCCGTTCTTCAGCGTCACCACTTCGCCGTGGTAGTTGGTGGGAATGCCGCCCATGTTGTAATGCACCGTCGGCAATACCGGAATCGGCGCTTTCGTCACGTCGACACCGGCGAACACTTTCGCCGTTTCGGAAATACCCGGCAGGCGCGCATGCAGCACCTCAGGGTCGAGGTGATCCAGATGCAGGAAGATATGGTCGGCTTCCGCGCCCACGCCGCGTCCCTCGCGGATCTCCATCGTCATCGCGCGGCTTACCACGTCGCGGCTGGCGAGATCCTTGGCGCTTGGGGCGTAGCGTTCCATGAAGCGTTCACCCTTGCTGTTCACAAGGTAGCCGCCTTCACCGCGCGCACCTTCGGTGATCAAACATCCCGCACCGTAAACACCGGTGGGGTGGAACTGCACGAATTCCATGTCCTGCAACGGCAGCCCCGCACGGATCGCCATGCCGCCACCGTCGCCGGTGCAGGTATGTGCGCTGGTCGCCGAGAAATAGGCGCGGCCGTAACCACCGGTGGCCAGCAGCGTTTGCTGACCCCAGAAGCGGTGCAACGAGCCATCATCAAGGTTCCATGCCAGCACGCCGCGGCACTCGCCGTCGTCCGTCATCAATAGGTCGAGCGCGAAATATTCCACGAAGAACTTCGCCTTGTGGCGCAGCGCTTGGGTATACAGCGTGTGCAAAATGGCGTGGCCGGTGCGATCCGCCGCGGCGCAGGTGCGCTGGGCGGCAGGGCCGTTGCCGTAATCCGTCGTCATGCCACCGAAGGGGCGCTGATAGATTTTGCCTTCCTTGGTGCGCGAGAACGGCACGCCGTAATGCTCCAACTCGATGATGGCTTCGGGCGCGTTCTTGCACATATATTCGATCGCGTCTTGGTCGCCCAGCCAGTCGGCGCCCTTGATGGTATCGTAAAAATGCCAGCGCCAGTCATCCGGCCCCATGTTGCCCAAGGCCGCCGAGATGCCGCCTTGCGCCGCCACCGTGTGGCTGCGGGTAGGGAATACTTTGGTCAGGCAGGCGGTGGAAAGGCCTTCCGCCGCCATACCGAAGGTGGCACGCAGGCCGGCGCCACCGGCCCCGACGACGATGACATCGTAGTAATGGTCAGTGATGGGATAGGCACGGCCGTTGATGGTGGGTACCGCGTGCGAAATTTTTGGAGCGTCAGCCATGATGAATTCCTAAATCTAGATACCAAAGAAATGAAGACGGGCGATGGCCAGCAGCGACGCCGCACCGAACCCGAGGATGAGCGCATTGAGCACCAGCAGCAGCACGATCTTCTTGCCTTCGTGCTGCACGTAATCCTCGATGATGGTCTGGATGCCCAGCCGCGCATGCACGAACAGCGCAACGATCAGCGCAGCGAGCGCCAGCGCATTCAGCGGGTGGTGGTGCCATAGGGCGATGTCCTCGCGGCTCTCACCAAGCAACTGGCCGACCAGCGTCACCATGAACCAGATGCTCAGCGGAATGAGCGCCACCGCGCTCATGCGCTGTACCCAGAAATGGTGGGTGCCGCTTTTGGCCGAGCCAAGGCCGCGCGCGCGCTTGATGGGGGTGCGTAACGGTGAGGATTGGCGCATGCTAGAACCCCATTTTCTTGAAGATGATCGACCACGTGAAGACCGTCATCGCGAGGGCGAACGCGATCACCACCCGACCGGAGGCCACTACGTCGCTGAGGTCGAAGCCCTTGCCCAGATCCCAGTTGAGGTGGCGCAGGCCATTGCTCAAATGATAGTAAAACGCCAGCGTCCAGCCGAAGAGGAACAGCTTGCCGAGGATGCTGCCGGCCAGTTCGTTCATGCAGGTGAACAGCGCCGGCTCGTAGGCCACGCCCCAAAGCCACAACGCAAGCGGAATCAGGCCGATAGCAAGGCCGAACCCCGTCAGCCGGTGCAGGATCGACAGGGTATTGGTGATCTGCCAGCGGTAAATGCCAAGATGTGGCGAGAGGGGTCGGTTTTTATGAATTTCGCTCATACGATAGCTCGCCTTATAGGTGCAATCCGAAGTCATCTATGCACCGCACCACAAGGTTTGTCAAACCACGTGGCCGCCTGCCATAGAATAGCCCACAGCCTTATCAAATTTGTAGCGATTCTGCCACGGCGGCAGGCCAGCACAAGTTACAAACCGGCAAGGTCGGGCAGGGTGGGGGTCTCGCTTTTTGTCATCAAACTGTCACGTGAAACGGGCGCGTAGCTGGGCTAGTCTGCCATCAGTCACCTTTCCAAGGCCACCGCATGACCGAAACCGCCGCGCCCGCGCCCGACGAAAAACCCCCGACCAAAGCAGGGGTGTTCCTCTATGGCTGGGTGAAGCATGGCAAGGGGCCGGCGCGGCTACATATCGTGGCCCCCTATACCGAGGGCAGGTTCGGCAATCACGACAAATACTACAGCCTCGCCAAAGGCTTCATCAACCAAGGCGAAAGCCCCATCGAGGCCGCCCGCCGCGAGACCGTCGAGGAGACCGGCATCGATATCCGCAGCCTGCTGGGTGCCGACGCCTATGAACGCCTGAGCGCGGGGGAATCCGTCAGCGACCTGCCCGTCGCGGGCTATCCAAAGGTGCGGGTGCGCCATGCCAATGCCACCCCCATCGAACATACCTACATCTCCGGCCATGGCGCGCACCACGAGGTCGCCTATTACGCCATCGAGGTCGAAGGCATCGACCATCTGCGCGGCCATCTCAAGCATCTGTGCGCGGCCGATTTCTCGACCCGCGCCACCGTCCACAAAACCGCGCTGGAGCATCTTCAAAGCCAAGGCCTGCCGAATTTCGATACCCGCATGGCGATATTGCGCAGCGGCATCGTGCCGGCGAAACGGGGCGTGGTGTGGGCGGCGCGTTCGCCGCAGCGTATCATCGAGCAACCGGCGCTGCCGGCATTGGAAGCGGAATTCAACAACAAGAAAGCCATCCAAACGCCGGAGGAATGGTTCGCCTTTTGCGCCTCCATCCCGGGCAAGCAGCATAAGCGCCTGCAGGCGGACATGGAAACCCTCAAGCGCCATTTCGAAAAAAGCGGCGCCATCAGCGATGCCGGCAACAAGCTGAAGCTCGACACTAAGGATCGCCCGCTATTCTTCTACCAAGAAGGGGCGGAGATATTGCCGCTGCAACAGGTGCTCGAGCGTTCGGAGGAAATGGCCAAACGTACCCCGCTTTATGCACGCGCGATGTGGGGCGAGTATGTCGGCAAGCGCCGACCCGAAGCCGATGCGCAAGAGCGCATGAAAAGCGCACAGATCGCACCGCTTATCGACCTCTACGCCCAGCGTGCGCCCAACGAGGTCGCCGCCGTGCTGCACAACGGTGCCACTGCGCTACCCACGCCGTCCGTCCCCGCCTACATCAAGATAGCATCCGCCCCGCCGCCATCGCCGTGGGTCGGCCGTGTCAGCCATCGCGCCGCGCCGAAAAAGCCGACCGAGATACCGAACTACTTATTACCAAAGCCGGCCGAAAAAGGGAACCAGCGCTAGGCGTGGTTCACGCCATTTCCATCGCCGGTTTCAAATTGAATTGTGCGATCAGCGTTTCGGCGATCTGCACCGCATTTAGCGCCGCACCTTTGCGTAAATTATCAGCCACCACCCACATATTGATGCCGTTGGGCAATGTTTCATCCACCCGCACGCGGCTGACGTAAGTGCTGTCCTCGCCCACGGCTTCCACCGGCGTCATGTAGCCACCGGCCTCGCGGCGATCCATCACGCTGACGCCCTCGGCGTCCTCCAGCAGGTCATAGACTTGGTTGACCGTGATCGGGTTCGTGAACTCGATATTCACCGATTCGCTATGGCCGACGAATACCGGCACGCGCACGCAGGTCGCGCTCACTTTGATGTTCGGGTCGAGGATCTTTTTCGTCTCCTCCACCATTTTCCATTCCTCTTTCGTCATGCCGTTCTCCATGAAGGAATCGATATGCGGGATGACGTTGAAGGCAATGCGCTTGCTGAATTTCTTCGGCTCCTTGTGGGTGTGCACGAACAGGCCCTTGGTCTGGTCGTACAGCTCGTCCATCGCGTCCTTGCCCGCGCCGGATACGGATTGATACGTGCTCACCACCACACGCTTGATGGGGTTGGCCGCATGCAGCGGCGCCAGCGCCACCACCATCTGGATGGTGCTGCAATTCGGATTGGCGATGATGTTGCGCTTCCTGAAATCCTTCAGCGCGTGCGCGTTCACCTCCGGCACCACCAGCGGGATATCCGCTTCCATCCGGAAGTAGGAGGTGTTGTCGATCACCACACAGCCTTGCGCAGCCGCGCGCGGTGCGTGGATCTTGCTCACCGCCGAACCGGGCGAGAACAGGGCGATGTCCGTACCGGTGAAGTCGTAATCGTCGAGCACCTGCACATCGAGCACCTTCTCCTCGCCGAAGCTCACTTGCTTGCCTTGCGAGTTGCGGCTGGCCAGCGCCACCACTTCGCGCACGGGAAAATTCCGCTGCGCCAGGATCTCGAGAATTTCACGGCCGACATTTCCCGTCGCGCCCACCACTGCAATTTTGTAACCCATAACCACTACCTAACTTGACCTTTCGATTGCTTACACACGTCCGTTTCTTTCATTTCCCGCGCTGCCAGCTTCGGGTCGCGCACCCAGCGCGCATAGTTGGCCGAGGTCGCCGCCACTTGCTTGCCCGCCAACGCCTCGATATTGGCCGTCTGGGCGTCATAGCACGCAAGCGCCGATTTCACCACCGCGTTGTTCTGGTTCTGCTCGAAGGTGCCAAGCAGCAGCGCCCGCGCCTTCGCCGGTTCACCCGCCTTGCAGTAGCCCTCCACCGTCTTTCCCACCGTTTCCATCGCGTGGTAAAAATTCTGCGTCGCTTCCTTGCCCGCTGTCTTTTGCGTGCAGCCGAGCAGCGAGCCAAGGACGATCACTTGCCCTAACGCTTCCGAAGATTGGTTCTTGCCCATCGCGTTCTTGATCTGATCCATCAGCTGTGTCTGATTCGCAGGCGCGGTCATGGCCGTGGGCGATGGCTGTGCAAATGCACCGAATGCTATAAGAGCTGTCATGCCAGCGAAGGCTGGCATCCAGCGGACAAAACGCAAGGAATAACCAGTGGCACGCGTGGCTAGATCTGGATGCCAGCCTTCGCTGGCATGACAAAAGGTTGGCTGACGCATCACGCCACTTTCTGTTTGGCGGCCAGCGCCACCAGCGCCGCGATGATCGCATCGCCCATCGCCTGCGTGCCCACCTGCTGTTTGTTCGGCTGCATGATGTCGCCGGTGCGCAATCCGCTTTCCAGTACCTGCGCCACCGCCGCATCCACCAGATCGGCCTGCGCATGCATCGCGAAGGAATAACGCAGCATCATGCTGACCGAAAGAATGGTCGCGATCGGGTTGGCGATGCCACGGCCCGCGATATCAGGGGCGCTGCCATGCACCGGCTCGTAGAGCGCGGCGCGCTTGCCGTTGATCTCCGCACCCAGCGACGCCGAAGGCAGCATGCCGAGCGAGCCGGTCAGCATCGCGGCGCAATCGCTCAGGATATCGCCGAAGATATTGCCCGTTACCACCACATCGAATTGTTTGGGGTTGCGCACCAGCTGCATTGCCGCATTGTCGACATACATGTGCGAAAGTTCGATATCGCTATATGCCGCGTCGCGCAGTTTCTGCACTTCCTCGCGCCACATCTCGGTGGTCTCGAGCACGTTCGCCTTATCGACCGAGCACAGCTTCTTGCCGCGTGCACGCGCCAGATCCAGCGCCACACGGCCGATGCGCGTCACTTCCCAATCGGCATAGATCATGGTGTTGCGACCGACACGGTGGCCGTTCTCCACCGTCACGCCGCGTGGCTGGCCGAAATAGATATCGCCCGTCAGCTCGCGCACGATCAGGATATCAAGTCCGCTGATGATCTCCGGCTTCA
>JBIIAV010000047.1:0-11213 GCA_044239745.1 Rickettsiales bacterium | reverse complement strand
CTCGCCATCTCGCTACACGCCGTAACCGACGAACTGCGCGATGTCATCGTGCCCATCAACCGCAAATACCCCATCGCCGAGCTGCTCGATGCCTGCCGCGAGTATGTCCGTCTCGTGCCCTCGCGCCGCATCATGTTCGAGTATGTCATGCTCAATGGCGTCAACGACTCGCCGGAGGACGCGCACGCACTGGTGAAACTGCTCGAGGGCATCCCAAGCAAGGTGAACCTGATCCCCTTCAACCCGTGGCCGGGCGCGCCGTATACCTGCTCGTCCAACAACCGCATCCATGCCTTCGGGCGCATCCTCATCGCGGGTGGCATCGCCAGCCCCATCCGTAAAACGCGCGGCGAGGATATCATGGCCGCCTGCGGCCAGCTCAAATCGATGAGCGAGCTGAAAAAAGGCCAGAAGGTGAAGCTGAAACCGTAAATGCTGCAGCCCATGCTGCACCCTACTGCAACATAACGCATTTCTTAATTAGGTTGCGCTCGCTGCGCGGCGCAACAAAAAAGCCGCCCTCATGCGAGGACGGCTTTGTTTGTTTTGCTGCCGAATACTCCAGCATTTGCCAGAGTGGGCTAGATGCAAGGAGCACCTGCCGTTTCTGAGAACCGCAACGTAGCAGCGCTACGTGAGGATTCACGGAAACGGATGCGACGCAGCAGATAGTCCGCTATGGCAAATGCCCTAGGCGGCTTCACCGGCGTTGGGCAATGCGGCAGGCTTGCTACCTTCCAACTCCACGTCACGCTGCTTGGCCACGCGCTTCATGCGCTGGATCGCCGCACCGGTACCGGCAGGGATCAAGCGACCGACGATCACGTTCTCTTTCAAGCCACGCAGGTAGTCGGTCTTTCCATGCACCGCGGCTTCGGTAAGCACGCGGGTGGTCTCTTGGAAGCTTGCCGCCGAGATGAAAGAACGATTCTGCAAGCTGGCTTTCGTGATCCCTTGCAGCACTGGCTGGCCTTCCGCGGTGCGGAAACCCAGTTTTGCTGTCTTGGTGTTCACTTCGAACATCTCCTCGCGGTCGACGATCTCGCCAGCCAAGAACGTCGTCTCACCAGGGTTGGTGATCTCGACCTTCTGCAGCATTTGGCGCACGATGACCTCGATATGCTTGTCGTTGATGGTCACCCCTTGCAGGCGGTAGACCGCTTGCACCTCGTTGACCATGTATTGCGCCAAGGCTTCGACACCCATGACGCGCAAGATATCATGCGGTACGGGGTGGCCATCCATCAGCAGGTCACCTTTCAGCACATGGTCGCCCTCGTGCACGGTGATGTGCTTACCTTTGGGGATCATGTACTCGATCGCTTCTTGGTCGGCATCCTTCGGACGCACGATCAGGCGGCGCTTGTTCTTATAGTCCTTCCCGAACTCGACCATGCCCTCAACATCGCTGATGATGGCGTGATCCTTCGGTTTGCGGGCTTCGAACAGCTCTGCCACGCGCGGCAGACCACCCGTGATGTCGCGGGTCTTGCTCGACTCGCGCGGGATGCGTGCCAGCACGTCACCGGCATGCACTTCTTGGCCATCGTCGACCGAAAGGATCGCATCGACCGGCAGGAAGTAGCGCGCCTCAAGACCGTTGGCCAGCGTGATGATCTCGCCTTTTTTGTCACGCAACGCGATACGCGGTTTCAGGTCCGCACCACGCGTTTGCTGACGGAAATCGATCACCTTCTTGCTGGCGATACCGGTCGCTTCGTCGAGCACTTCGCGAAGCGAAACGCCGTCCACCAAGTCGCGGTAATGGGCAATACCGCCACGCTCGGTGATGATCGGCACCGTGTACGGATCCCAATCAACCAGCTTGGTGCCCTTCTTCACGTTCGCACCTTCGGCAACGAGCAGGCGTGCACCGTACGGTACTTTGTGGCGGGCCTTCTCGCGGCCTTTTTCGTCGCGCAGCACCAGTTCACAGGTACGGCTCATCACCACAAGGCGGCCCTTCGAATCCTTCACCACGTTCTTGTTGGAAAGCTCCAACACCGCGTCGTGGCTGGCTTCGATCGCCGATTGTTCCGCACCACGCTGTGCCGCACCACCGATGTGGAAGGTACGCATGGTCAGCTGGGTGCCGGGTTCACCGATGGATTGCGCCGCAATGACGCCCACCGCTTCGCCCATGTTCACCGGCGTGCCACGTGCAAGGTCGCGGCCATAGCATTTCGCGCAGACACCGTTCTCGGCTTCACAGGTCAGTACCGAACGGATCATCATCGATTCGATGCCCGCTTCATCCAACGCCTCGACGACTTTCTCGTCGATCAGCGCGCCGGATTTCACGATGACCTTTTCCGTCACCGGATGCAGCACGTCCTTGGCCGAGGTGCGGCCAAGCACTTTATCCGCCAGCGGGATCACCACGTCACCACCTTCGAGCACCGCTTTCGCAACGATGCCTTTCTTGGTGCCGCAGTCGTCTTCGGCGATGATGCAATCTTGTGCCACATCGACCAGACGACGCGTCAGGTAACCGGAGTTCGCCGTCTTCAGCGCGGTATCGGCCAAGCCTTTACGCGCACCGTGGGTGGAGTTGAAGTACTCGAGTACCGTCAGGCCTTCTTTGAAGTTCGAGATGATCGGCGTCTCGATGATCTCGCCCGAGGGTTTCGCCATCAATCCGCGCATACCGGAAAGCTGTTTCATCTGGGCGGCCGAACCACGCGCACCGGAGTTGGCCATCATGAAGATGGAGTTCACGTTGCGGGCGGATTTCTTGCCCTCTTCCATCCCGATGGACGAAATCTGTTTCATCATGTCGTGGGCGACGCGCTCGGTGCAATGCGACCAAGCATCGATCACCTTGTTGTATTTCTCGCCCGAAGTGATGAGACCGTCGGCATATTGCTGCTCGAACTGTTTCACTTCCTTCAAGCTGTCGGCGATGTGCTTGCCCTTGGTGGTCGGGATGATCATGTCGTCCTTACCGAAGGAGATGCCCGCTTTCGCTGCATGCTTGAAGCCCAGTTGCATGATGCGATCGGCGAACAGCACGGCCTCTTTCTGGCCACAGTGACGGTAGACCGCCTCGATGACGTTACTGATGTCTTTCTTGGTCAATACCTTGTTGACGACCTTGTACGACACTTGGCTGTGCTTCGGCAGGTATTGCGCGATCAACATGCGGCCCGGCGTGGTCTCGATGACCTCGTGACGGATCTTGTTGGTGTCGCCCATGATGGCAAAGCGCATCTTGATCTTGGTGTGCAGCGTCACCGCTTTCACCTCAAGCGCCATCTCGACTTCGTTGAGGTCGGAGAAGGCCATGCCTTCGCCTTTTTCCTTATCGGATTCCAGCGACAGGTAATACAGACCCAGCACCATATCCTGCGACGGAACGATGATCGGCTTGCCGTTGGCGGGGCTGAGGATGTTGTTGGTCGACATCATCAGTACGCGCGACTCGAGTTGCGACTCGATGGACAGCGGTACGTGCACGGCCATTTGGTCGCCGTCGAAGTCGGCGTTGAACGCGGCGCAGACCAGCGGGTGCAGCTGGATGGCCTTACCCTCGATCAGCATCGGCTCGAACGCTTGGATGCCCAAACGGTGCAGCGTCGGTGCGCGGTTCAGCAGCACGGGGTGCTCGCGCACCACTTCCGCAAGGATATCCCACACCTCGGGGCGTTCCGTTTCCACCATGCGTTTCGCGGCCTTGATGGTCGTCGCGATGCCGTAGATTTCCAGTTTGGCGTAGATGAACGGCTTGAACAGTTCCAGCGCCATTTTCTTCGGCAGACCGCACTGGTGCAGTTTCAGCTCCGGGCCGACCACGATGACCGAACGGCCGGAGTAATCCACGCGCTTACCGAGCAAGTTCTGACGGAAGCGACCTTGCTTACCCTTCAGCATGTCGGAAAGCGATTTCAGCGGACGCTTGTTGGTGCCCGTAATCACACGGCCACGGCGGCCGTTATCGAACAGCGCATCGACCGATTCTTGCAGCATGCGCTTCTCGTTGCGCACGATGATGTCCGGCGCGCGCAGCTCCAGCAGGCGCTTCAAGCGGTTGTTACGGTTGATGACGCGGCGGTAGAGATCGTTGAGATCGCTCGTCGCGAAACGACCACCATCGAGCGGCACCAGCGGGCGCAGCTCCGGCGGGATCACCGGCACCACCTCAAGTACCATCCATTCCGGCTTATTGCCCGAATCGATGAACGCCTCGACGATCTTCAAACGCTTCACCAGCTTTTTGCGGCGGGCTTCGCTCGTCGCGTCGCCCAGCTCGGCGCGCATGCTGTCGCGCAGCTCGATGAGGTTCAGTTTCTTGAGCAGTTCACGGATGGCTTCCGCACCGATCATCGCGGTAAAAGTGCCTTCCCCGTACTGGTCGAGGGCTTCGTAATATTGGTCCTCGGTCAGGATCTCGTTCTGCGAGAACGGGCTCATCCCAGGGTCGATGACGATGTAGGCCTCGAAGTAGAGCACCTTCTCGAGGTCCTTAAGCATCATGTCGAGCAGCGTGCCGATGCGGCTTGGCAGCGACTTCATGAACCAGATGTGAGCGACAGGTGCAGCAAGCTCGATATGGCCCATGCGCTCGCGGCGCACTTTGCTGGTGGTGACTTCCACGCCGCATTTTTCGCAGACGATGCCGCGATACTTCATGCGCTTATATTTGCCGCACAGGCACTCGTAATCCTTGATCGGGCCAAAAATCCGCGCGCAGAACAAACCATCGCGCTCCGGCTTGAAGGTGCGGTAGTTAATGGTCTCCGGCTTCTTCACTTCGCCGAAGCTCCAGCTGCGGATCTTCTCCGGCGATGCGATCGCGATCTTGATTTCATCGAATTGCTTCGTTGCCGACATTTGCCCGAAGATATTCATCAGTTCATTAGCCATGGTGCCCTCTAATTTTTTGCGTATTGCGCGTATCGTAAGGTTGGCGCCCCGCGGTGAAGCGAGGCGCCATGAAACTTAAGCCTCTTTCTCGACGAGATCGACATCAAGCCCAAGCGAGCGAAGCTCTTTCGTCATCACGTGGAATGACTCCGGAATGCCCGACTCGAAGCTATGGTCGCCGCGAACGATGGATTCGTACACTTTGCTGCGGCCGGCGACGTCATCGGATTTAACCGTGAGCATCTCCTGCAGCGTGTAGGCCGCGCCGTAAGCCTGAAGCGCCCAGCACTCCATCTCCCCGAAGCGCTGACCACCGAACTGGCTCTTACCACCCAGCGGCTGCTGCGTGACAAGGCTGTACGGCCCGATCGAACGGGCGTGGATCTTATCATCCACCAAGTGGTGCAGTTTCAGGATGTAGATGTAGCCCACCGTCACGTCACGGTCGAACACATCCCCCGAACGGCCATCCACCAGCGTCACCTGACCCGAGGTCTTGTGACCGGCGATCTTCAGCCATTTCTCGATATCCTTCTCCTTCGCACCATCGAACACCGGCGTTGCGAACGGCACCCCTTTGGTGACGTTTTGCGCCAATTCGGTGAGCGCAGGCTTGTCCATTTTCTTGATCTCGGACTGGTTCTCCTTCTCCTCGTAGATATCGAGAAGCTTGGTACGCAGATCATCGAGTTTCGCGCCTTGCTGAACCTTCTTCAGCATGTCACCGATCTGCTGACCGATACCTGCCGAAGCCCAGCCCAAGTGCGTCTCAAGGATCTGACCGACGTTCATGCGGCTTGGTACACCCAGCGGGTTCAGTACCACATCCACCGGACGTCCGTCTTCCAAGTGCGGCATATCCTCGACCGGAACGATGTTCGAGATGACCCCTTTGTTACCATGACGGCCGGCCATTTTATCGCCGGGCTGAAGCTTGCGCTTCACGGCAACGAATACCTTCACCATCTTGAGAACACCGGGCATCAGATCATCGCCGGACTGTACTTTGTCGACCTTCTCCTCGAAGCGTTTGTTGAGCGAATCGACCGCATCATCGAGCTGCTTCTTCAGCGCCTCGATCTGCTTCATCGCTTTCTCGTCCTTCAAGGCGATCTGCCACCACAGGCCGCGTGCCGTGTCGTTCAGTTGCGCTTCGGTGATGGCTTTCTCGATCTTGAATCCTTTCGGACCCTTGACCGCCGTCTTACCGATGAGCAAGCCTTTCAAGGCATCGTAGACATAACGCTCGGCGATGCCGCGTTCGTCGTCGCGGTCCTTCGCCAGACGGTCGATCTCGGCACGCTCGATTGCAATCGCGCGTTCGTCCTTCTCGATGCCGCGGCGGCTGAAGATACGCACACCGACCACCGTGCCTTGGTTGCCCGGAGGCAGGCGCAGCGAGCTGTCGCGCACGTCGGAGGCCTTCTCACCGAAGATAGCGCGCAGGAGTTTCTCCTCCGGCGTCATCGGGCTTTCCGATTTCGGCGTCACTTTACCGACGAGGATATCGCCGGGTTTCACTTCCGCACCGATATGCACCACGCCGATCTCGTCGAGGTTGCGCAATGCTTCCTCACCGACATTGGGGATATCACGCGTGATCTCCTCAGGCCCCAGCTTCGTATCGCGACCCATGATCTCGAATTCCTCGATATGGATGCTGGTGAAGCGGTCTTCCGCCACAAGGCGTTCGGAGATGAGGATCGAATCCTCGTAGTTGTAACCGTTCCACGGCATGAACGCGACCAGCACGTTCTGGCCAAGCGCCAGCTCGCCCAGATCGGTCGAAGGACCATCCGCGATCACGTCGCCCGCCTTCACCTGGTCGCCCACTTTCACGATCGGGCGCTGGTTGATGCAGGTGTTCTGGTTGCTGCGTTGGAATTTCTGCAAGGTGAAGATATCCACCGCTGGCGTGCCGTCGGCGTTGGTCTCGTTGCAGCGGATCACGATACGGTTGGCGGCCACTTGGTCGACCACCCCGTCGCGGCGTGCCGAGATCGCAGCGCCCGAATCGCGCGCCACGATGTCTTCCATGCCGGTGCCCACGAGGGGCGCATCGGCACGTACCAACGGCACGGCTTGGCGTTGCATGTTCGAACCCATCAGCGCGCGGTTCGCATCATCGTTCTCAAGGAACGGGATGAGCGCGGCTGCAACGGAAACCAACTGTTTCGGCGCCACGTCCATGAACTCGACCTGTGCCGGCGATGCCATCACGAAGTCGCCGTTCTTGCGGCACGATACCAGATCCTCGCTCAGTTTGTTGTCGGTCAGGGCAGCGTTCGCCTGCGCGATGGTGTAGCGGCCTTCCTCGATCGCCGAGAGATACACCACTTCGGCCAGCACTTTGCCGTCCTTCACTTTGCGGTATGGGGTCTCGATGAAGCCGTATTTGTTGATGCGGGCATAGGTCGCCATCGAGTTGATGAGACCGATGTTCGGACCTTCCGGCGTTTCGATCGGGCAGATACGGCCGTAATGCGTCGGGTGCACGTCGCGCACCTCGAAGCCGGCGCGTTCACGCGTCAGACCGCCCGGCCCAAGCGCCGACAGACGACGCTTGTGGGTGATCTCGGAAAGCGGGTTGGTCTGGTCCATGAACTGCGACAGCTGGCTGGAGCCGAAGAACTCGCGCACCGCCGCCACCAGCGGCTTAGCGTTGATGAGGTCATGCGGCATCACGGTGTCGATGTCGACGCTGCTCATGCGCTCGGTGATGCCACGCTCCATGCGCAGCAGACCCAAGCGGAATTGGTTCTCCATCAGCTCACCGACCGAACGTACGCGGCGGTTACCGAGATGGTCGATATCGTCGATCTCGCCGACGCCATCGCGCAGCGCCACCAAGGTCTTGATGGTGCCGATGATGTCTTCGTTGGTCAGCACGCCGACTTCTTCTTTGTGGTTGAGGTTGAGGCGCGCGTTCATCTTCACACGGCCGACCTCGCTCAGGTCGTAACGCTCGGATTCGAAGAACAGCGATTTGAACAGCGTTTCAGCCGCCTCCGCAGTGGTTGGCTCGCCGGGGCGCATCACGCGGTAGATATCGATCAGCGCGTCGTCCTTGGTCATGTTCTTATCGGCCACCAGCGTGTTGCGGATATGCGCACCCACGTTGACATGGTCGATGGCAAGCACGGGCAGCTCGGTCAGGCCGGCATCGCCCAGCGTCTTGATGAGCGCCGAGGTCAGCTCGTCGCCGGCTTCGGCATAGATCTCGCCCGTTTTTTTGTTGATGAGGTCGGACGCAATGTACGAACCGAGGATGAATTCCTCCGACACCAAAATCTCTTTCAGGCCGGCTTCTTCCAGTTTCTTCACGGTGCGCGGCGTCAGCTTCGCGCCGTTCTCGGCCACCACTTTGCCCGTCTTCGCATCGACGAGGTCGAAGGTCAGCTTCTGACCCTTCCATGCGCTCGCGTCGAACGCCGCGGTCCAGCCCTTCTTGCTGTGTTTGATGGTGCGGGTGCTGTAGAAGGTGTTTAGGATCTGTTGGTTGTCCATACCCAGTGCGCGCAGGATGCTGGTCGCCGGCAGCTTGCGGCGACGGTCGATGCGCACATGCACGATGTCCTTGGCGTCGAACTCGAAGTCGAGCCACGACCCGCGGTAAGGAATGATGCGCGCCGAGTAGAGGATCTTGCCGGAGCTGTGGGTCTTGCCATGGTCGTGGTCGAAGAACACGCCGGGCGAACGGTGCATCTGCGAGACGATCACGCGCTCGGTGCCGTTGATGGTGAAGGTGCCGCTTTCGGTCATCAGCGGGATATCGCCCATGTAAACATCTTGTTCCTTGATGTCCTTGATCTCGCGGGCGCCGGTATCGGCATCAACGATCCAAACGATCAGGCGCAAGGTCACACGCAGGGGTGCTGCGAAGTTGATCCCGCGTTGACGGCACTCGTCGACGTCGTATTTCGGGCGGTCGAACTCGTAACGCACATATTCCAACGTCGAGGTATCGGAGAAATCCTTGATCGGGAACACCGATTTGAACACCGCGTGCAGGCCCGTGTTCTTGCGGTCCTTCACGGCCACGAACATTTGCAGGAACTGCTCGTACGAGTTCTTCTGCACCTCGATCAGGTTGGGAAGCGAGGTCGCCGACACCATGGTGCCGAAATTCTTGCGGATGCGCTTGCGCGAGGTGAACGAATGCTGAAACGTAGTTGCCGATTGAGCCATAAAATCCCACCGATAAATAAAAAATGTATTGTGAAAAATCTGTTCTTTCGCGCTAAGACCGTACGCGACGACGGCATGCATCCTTCGCAACACCGGGAAATGCGCGAAAGGAGCCTCGCTATTTTGCTAGCGAGACCCCTTCACGACTTCCGGCATTGCTGCCAAAGTTGAACACTACTTCAGTTCAACTTTCGCACCAGCAGCTTCAAGCTGCTTCTTGAACTTGTCGGCGTCTTCTTTGTTGACGCCTTCTTTCACGTTCTTAGGAGCGCCTTCAACGAGGTCTTTTGCTTCTTTCAAGCCAAGACCGGTGATCGCACGCACTTCCTTGATCGCGTTGATTTTGTTCGCACCGCCATCGACGAGCACGACCGTGAATTCGGTCTTCTCTTCGGCAGCAGCCGCGGGAGCAGCGCCAGCAGCAGCAACCGCAACCGGTGCAGCAGCCGAAACGCCCCATTTTTCTTCCAGAAGTTTGCTCAGATCAGCAGCTTCCATCACACTCAAGGCCGAGAGTTTCTCAACCAGATCATTCAAGTTCGACATAACGTTACCCTTCACTTCATTAAAAATTAAACCTGTGCCGGATCCTAACCCCTAGGCTCCGACGACTTCCTTATGCGTCCTTCGTTGCGTAAGCATTGAAGACACGCGCCAACTGGCCAGCCGGCGCCTGAAGCACGCCTGCGATTCTCGTCGCGGGCGTTTGCAGCATCGCAATGATTTTAGCACGCAATTCATCGAGGCTTGGCAAGCTTGCCAGCTGTTGAATCGCTGCCTTATCAAGGACAGTGTTGCCAAATGCGCCGCCGACCAGCACCAGTTTCTCGTTCTTTTTCGCGAACTCGCTCAGGACTTTCGCCGCCGCGACTGGATCGCTCGAATACGCGACCGCCGTGGGGCCCTTGAACAGGTGCGAAACCTTCTCGTAGTTCGTTCCCGCCACCGCACGTTTTGCGAGGAGGTTCTTGGTCACGCGGAAACCCGCACCGGCCGCACGCACTTTCACGCGCAGGTCGGTGATCTCAGCCACCGTCAGACCCTTATAGTGAGCGACGAGCAGAATGTTCGCGTCGGCGACCTTCTGGTTCGTCTCTTCAATCCATTGTTGTTTAAATGCACGCGTTCTTGCCATATCCGTATCTCCTTACGCTACCATGCCAAGCACTTCCGTGAGATCGAGCGTGATGCCCGGGCCCATGGTCGCCGAGATGGAGATTTTCTTGATGTAGTTGCCCTTCACGCCGGCCGGTTTCGCGCGCGATACCGCCGCGATGAAGCTGACCACGTTCTCGGTGATGGCCTGTTCGCTGAAGCTCACCTTGCCGATGCCAGCATGGATGATGCCTGCCTTCTCGACCTTGAACTCCACCTGACCGGCCTTCGCCGCTTTCACGGCCTTCTCCACGTCCGGCGTCACGGTGCCAAGCTTCGGGTTCGGCATCAGGCCGCGCGGCCCGAGGATCTTACCGATCTTGCCCACGGTGCCCATCATGTCGGGCGTCGCAATGCACACGTCGAAGTTCATTTCACCTTTTTGGATCATCTCGGCCAGATCATCACCACCGACGATGTCCGCACCGGCTTTTTTCGCGGCTTCCAGTTTGTCGCCCTTGGCGAATACTGCCACGCGCACCGTCTTACCGAGGCCGTTTGGCATGCCCACCATCCCGCGCACCATCTGGTCCGACTGGGTCGGGTCGATGCCGAGATTGATGGCCACATCGACCGTCTGGTCGAATTTCGGGGTGCCGTTCTTCAGCAATGCCACCGCGTCCTTCAACGCGTAGGGCTTGCCTTTTTGTACTTTCGCAGCGGCGGTCTTGTAACGCTTACCAGCCATCTTATGCCTCCACCACTTGGATGCCCATCGACACGGCCGAGCCCGCGATCATACGGCAAGCCGCCGCTTCGTCGTGGGCGTTCATGTCTTGCATCTTTTGTTTCGCGATCTCTTTGATCTGCTTCATGGTCACTTTACCGACCAGCTCTTTACCGGTGGTGCCGGTGCCCTTGGCGATGCCAGCGGCTTTCATCAGGAAGAACGAGACCGGAGGCTGCTTCATGATGAAGGTGAACGAGCGATCCTTATAGGCCGTGATGACGACCGGAATGGGCATGCCCGCTTCCAATTTCTGGGTCGAAGCATTGAACTGCTTACA
>JBIIAV010000045.1:0-11258 GCA_044239745.1 Rickettsiales bacterium | reverse complement strand
CCAAGGGGCAGCCGATGAAGCGTGCGGCATCGCTTGGGCCGGACTACTCGGTCGATAAGCGCCGCGAGGCGCGCCGCGAACACAGCAACCACTTCACCAACCGCGCGCCCGCCAAATCCAAGTAGGTGGCCGTGCGCACTGGTCGGTACAGTATGTGCCGGTTTTTTGTACGACGAACGGCGGCATTTATCGGTTCCTTATGGGGCTGCGGCAGCCTCGTATCGCATCCTTATCAGGCGCGTGGCATCACCGTCGCACGCTGCCGTTGGCAGTGATAACCAAAGGAGATTTCTATGAACAAGGAACAAGTACAAGGCAAAGCCGAGCAGCTCAAAGGCGAGATCAAGAAGACATGGGGCAAGCTGACCGATAACGACATCACGCTGCTCGATGGCAAGCGTGACCAGTTCTTGGGCAAGCTGAAAGAGCATTATGGCCTCGCCAAAGAGGACGCCGAGACAAAAGTGAAAGCCTTGGAAGATGCCTGCCGCTGCGATACCGCAAGCAAGCCTAAGGCCGCTTAGTTTTCAGTAACCTTCCCTGAACTTGAGTCGCTCGGTGGCGTCATTGCCGCCGAGCGATTCTTTTTGTGAACCGGCTTTTTTAGTGTATCGTGCATCGGCTATCTCTGCTGGCCGATGCGGGAATGATAGGATGTGTATGCCACCGACCCGATGCCTTGCTATTTTCCTGTTGCTTGCGGCCGCATCCTCGGCGCACGCGACGGACATCCACGATGCGCCCGACGACAAGGGCATCTTCAATATAGTGTGGGAGAATGATAAATTCGCCGGTACCGACCGCGACTACACGAACGGTGTGCGTTTCGCGTGGCTCTCGGCGGAGGAGAACATGCCAGCATGGTCGCGCAATGTGGCCGATAACTTGCCGCTGGCACCGCAGGGGCATAAGCGCATCAGCGTAGCGCTGGGGCAGAGCATGTTCGCGCCGGAAGACCTCAAAAGCTCGGCGCTAGTACCTAACGAGCAGCCCTATGCCGGTTGGCTCTATGGCTCGGTCGGCATGGTATCGGATACGGGCAAGACGCTCGATAACGTGATGCTGACGCTCGGTGTGGTCGGCCCGCTTTCGGGCGCGGAGCAGACACAGAAATTCATCCACCGCCTGACCGACAGTCAAGACCCCAAAGGCTGGGATAATCAGCTTGAAAACGAGCCGGGCATCATCCTCACCTACGAGCGTAAATGGCGTGGCATTATTGAGGCATCGCCATTTGGCATCGGGGCGGATGTGACGCCGCATGTGGGTGTGAATCTTGGCAATATCAACACCGACGCATCGGTGGGCGCGACACTTCGGTTGGGCTACGACCTGCCGGCGGATTACGGCCCGCCGCGCATTCGGCCGAGCTTGCCCGGCTCTGACTTCTTCGTGCCGGCGGAAAATGCCGGCGGCTATCTGTTCGCGACCATCGGCGAGCGCGCGGTGGCCCGCAATATCTTTCTCGATGGCAATACGTTCCGCGATGGCCCAAGCGTCGATAAAAAGAATTTCGTCGATAGCTTGCAGGTGGGGGTGGCGGCGACGTATGCCCAAACACGCATTTCCTATACGCAGGTCTTCATGAGCAAGGAATATAAAACACAGGAAGATGGATCGAAATTCGGTGTGCTTACCGTCTCGTATCGATTTTAACTCACTAAGGAGAGCACTATGCGTAGTCTGTTAATGTATTTTCTAGGCGTGCCGGTGGTTCTGATCGTTATCTATAATCTCTTTTTCTGATGCGGGGAACGGCCTTACCGTGCGTTTATACCGTAAGGGATTTCGCAGGCAGTAATCTTATGCGCCCTGTGCAAGGTTGCCTCCTCACTACGGAGGATACCATGCCATTACCCACCCCCCACCAACCACGAAGCAACGGTCGCCATTTCCCGCTGATCGACACCGACTTTGACCGGTTCGAGCTCAATACCGAGCTGGAGGAGACGCTGCGTGAAGCGGAGACGGCGAATTTCTACCACGACGCACTCGATAGCGAAGCATAGCCATTGGCCAAGCCACCCAACCCTTTTAGGAAAGAACATCCCATGACAACACAATTTTTCGGCAAGAACCTGCTCATCGTCGCTGCGGTCGCGGTGCTGCTGGTCATTGGCTACAGCGCGCTGTACGCACCCGATCGCCGAAGCGGTGGACAGAAGATCAGCGATGCCATCGATGCGTTGCCCGACGGTGTCGATAAGGCCGCACGCCAACTAGAAGACCGCACACCCGCCGATAAGATCAATGATGCCGCCAAGGACGCCGGCGACGCAGTGAAATGACTTTACGGCATGCAACCGCCTGTCAGCGCCCCTTACCTTAGCGGTTGGGGTGCGCGCGCAATTTTGTATCTATTCGCCCCATAAGGGCAGAGAATGCCGGCATGATGGAGAAATCCCCCGAGTTCGAGCACGAGCGGATACGCATGCAGCAGTTGGTGTTCTCGGCCGTGGCGCATGACATCAAGACGCCGCTGGCATGCATCATCGGCTCGCTTGAGACAATCGAATACTTGAACGGCCAACTGCCCAGCGAAAAGCACGATGCGCTAATCACTTCCGCGCTTTCGCAGGCACACCGGCTCAACGCCCTGTTCGATGCGATACTGGCCGGTATCGAACCTTCGTAGGCACCCCTTTACGCTGCCCTTATCAAACCCCTGCGATGCCGTATCGCATCCTTGCGCGGGTTCGTCCAAACCCTGTGGGCACCGACCATTCACCCCCAAGGAGACTATGATGAAACAGACGACCGTAACGATCCTCGCACTATCTACCCTTGCACTTGGCCTCAATGCCTGCATGGACATGAAGAACGCGATGGATACCTCCGACAGCAAATACGAGAACACCACCAGCTCGACCGATGCCAGCGGCACCCAGACCACACGCCAATCCTCGAGCGAAGTGGGCACGGATGCACAAGGGAATAAGCATAGCGTCGTCAAATCGAAGGTGACCAAAGACCCCAAGGGCTTGCTCAACAAATCGACCACCAGCCAGACCCGCGAAGAGACCCCACGCTACTAACCGTGCGAACCTACCCACTTAACCCAAGGAGAGAACTATGTTTGAGAAGAACCCAAAGAACGAAACTGTCAGCATCCTGAAATCGGCTGACCATAGCTATAGCGACGGCTTGCATGCTGCTGCCCACCAAGCGGGCGAAAGCATGCGTGGCATGTACAACTCGGCAAGCCACGAGCTGTCGCACGCCGGTGACCGCGTGAAGGCAGAGATCCGCAGCAACCCTATCCGTTCAAGCGCGATCGCGCTCGGTGTCGGTGCGCTTATCGGCCTGTTGGTTCGGCGCTAGGCATGCAATCCATGGAAAAGCTGCTTGTTCTCGCCACGCTTGGCCGCAAGGCGTATAGCAAGTGTCTTTTCCAGCGGATGCTGTGGCATGTGTCCGCAGTGGTCGGCATCGTGTTTATCATTGCTATCTTACTCAGCGCATTGGTGATAGGGTTGCTTCTTACTGCCCACACGGCCTTGTTGCACGGTGGGGTCACGCCGCAGATGGCGATGCTCATCATCAGCATCATCACGCTTTTTATCATTGGCATGCTGCTCATGCTGGCGCAGCATTTTGCACGCCGGCTGCCGCGTATGCTTGCACAGCAATCGCCCATCACTTCGCGTATTAGCGATGTCTTTAATGCGTTTATGGATGGTTTCATGGAGAAATAACATGCCAACAATTCAGGCAGCGCCACCCAAAGCGACTTTCGTCGGCTTCAAAAAATTCCTGCTCGATTATTGTTTGTATATTATTTTACTATTCAGCATGGGGCGGGCACTGCTCACATTTTTTTCGGGCGGGCAATATCGCACTGAAGAATTAATCGTCGCCTCAGGCTCGCTTACACTTATTCTTGTTTTCATCTATATTCATTGGGATGCCAAAAATTCGGCGGCGGCACGCGGGCTAGAGCTAACCCATGTCGCGCATGATCTGGCATTATCGAACATCACGATCGCCAAGGATTTAGCAAAAACCAATTTAACGAATGCCGAGGAATTAGCGGCTTACAATTTAAAGTTGGCGATGGAACTGGAATGTTTGGCATGCGAGAAGCAACAAGTAGCCAACGATGGCCGCAGCACGGCCGAAGAAGCGGTGCATATAGCCGAGATGGCAACACTCGTTGCCGAAAAATCGAACAAAGCAAAATCGGATTTCTTGGCCAATATGAGCCACGAGATACGCACCCCGATGAACGCCATCATCGGCCTGACACACATTCTGCTCACCAGCAAGCTCGATGAGAAACAGCGCAAATGCGTCGCCGTGCTGCAGACCAGTGCGGATGGCCTCATGCTGCTCATCAACGACCTGCTCGACATCGACAAGATCGAGGCTGAAGCGGTGGAGCTGGAGAGCCAGCCATTCAACATGACGGTGCTGCTGGAGCGTGTCATCAGTGTCATGTCCGTTTCGGCACAGGAAAAAGGGATCACGCTGAATGTGCATTACGAGGCGGGGCTTTATAAGACCTTCCTCGGCGATGCAGGGCGCATCCGCCAAATACTGCTCAACCTCGTCGGTAATGCGGTGAAGTTCACGGACACGGGCAGTGTATCCGTCTTCTTGGCCAATGGCGGCAAGGGTAACGGCAAGCGCGCTATCACCATTTCTGTCGTCGATACGGGCATCGGCATCGCCGCTGACAAGATTGACCATGTGTTCGAGAAGTTCAATCAAGCCGACTCCTCCATCACCCGCCGTTACGGCGGCACAGGGCTGGGGCTTGCGATCTCGAAATCCCTCGCCGAGCAAATGGGCGGCTCCATCAGCGTGACGAGTGCGGCCGGCATGGGGTCGACCTTCGTGCTGCACCTGAACCTGCCGGTACAAGCGAGCGAAAGCAGCAGCGCGCCCCATGAGGAGAATATCATCTATCTCGACAAGGGGGCGAACATCCGCAGCTTGCCCATTTTGCTGGTCGAGGATTATGAGCCCAACATTCTGGTGGCGACCAACCTGCTCGATAATTTCGGCTACCGCTACGAGATCGCGCATAACGGGCAGCAGGCGCTCGATAAATTCTCGCCGGAGCACTATTCGGCGATCTTGATGGACGTACAGATGCCGTTCATGGACGGGCTGGAGACGGCCACCCGCATCCGCGCCACCGAGAAGGCCCATGCCATGCCGCGCGTGCCGATCATCGCGATGACGGCACATGCCCTCAAGGGCGACCGCGAGCGCTGCCTGCAGGCCGGCATGGACGATTACATCACCAAGCCGTTCAACCCGCACCAGCTGCAAGCGGTGCTGGTGAAATACCTCAAGGGTTAGCAATACCTCACCACAAAAACGGGCAGCATTTGCATGCTACCCGTTTCCGTTCAACCTAGCGTGAAGCGTTAAAGCGAGGTGTTCGCCTTGCGTCCGGTGAGGACGCTGTATACGAGGCTGGCCACGAACAACACCACGAATACCAGTGCCAAGAACTTGGCGATCTCGGCAAAGCTGGTCGCCAGCCCTCCGAAGCCAAGGAATGCGGCAAGCACGGCCAGAATGAAGAAGGTAACGATATAGTTCAGCATAGCTATTCTCCTGAGGGTTGTGGCATGTCGGCGGTACTGATCGGCCAGCTGAAATGGACCGGCACGGACTTGCCCGTAGTGATCCGAATCGTCTGGGTCTTGCTTTGGCCTTCACTGATGCCCTCGATGATGTAACGACCGTTGGGCAGTTGTGCGTAAAAGATCGGGCCTTGTGCGATGACATCCAGCAGGGGATTACGCTTCATATCCTGAATCACGATCTCGGTATCGCCGCGGAAATGGCCGGTCTTGTCGGCGCTGGTGACACGCACGTTGTAATCGTTCTTCACCGCTTCGATAGCGGCTAGCTCGTCGTCACCGATACCGCCGGAGATGTAGGCGATATCGCCTTCGCGGTAGGCTTCCGGCAGGTCGCTCTCCGCCCATGCGTTCACCGCGCTCAGTGCCAGTGCAACGGCGAGCACGATCATGTAGGAGCGATAGGGGCGCTTAAGGATGTGCGACGAAATCCGGCGTGGTCTGCGCACCGGCGATGCGAGCACGTGCATCGGTGTGGGCAGCAGGATGGTCGAATAATCGAACGCGACCATGGGTCGGCTACTGTTGAAAAAATGCATGCTATTCTCCTTCGCGCGGATACCTAGCGCCAAATGGGTTTGCCGAGATCGACATCTTTCTTCTTGGTGAGGCCACCGGCCGCTGCGCCGACGCCGCCGCCGACAATAGCGCCGGTGACAGGACTGCCGCCCAGCACCGCACCGCCAACTGCGCCGGCACCGGCACCCAGTGCGCCGCCGCTGAGGGCGCGATCGCCCGCGGTATCGCCGCAAGCAGCGAGGAAGGTGATGGTAGTGAGCACGGCGATGGTATTTTTAACATGGTTCATAAAAGCTCCTGAGGATGAGAGGGAAATCCCCACGCCGCAGCGTGGGGAGGATGGGTTAGCCGCCGTAGATCACGTAAGCACCGGTGGGCACGCGTTGTTTGATGTTCTTGCACGATTCCACGTTCGGTTGACGCGCGGGCGCACGATCCGTGAACCAGACGCGGCACATGCCACGCGCTGGGAACATGTTCTTCGGCACGCTCAGCCCGTCGATCTCGGAGGCGTTGCTGTAGTTGCCTTCGTCATCGTAGTAGCCGCGGCGATCATATTCGCTGCGGTAGTTGCCGTTGCGCATACGATCGCGCAAGGTCACGTCGTGCTCGAACGGCGCGGTGCTATCGGTGTTGCCTTGGACATAGCGTCCGTTGGCATCGTAGTAGCTGCCCGAGGTTTCGCCGCAGGCGGCAAGTGCGGTCAGCAGCGAAAGACAGGCGAGGGATGGTAAGATACGCATAACAACTCCTAACGGTTAATGATGTCGGAGTTGTAGCGAACCACGCCTCCTTTCCAGTGAGGCAGAACTTAGCAAGGCAGATGTAAACTTGCCGCAGGGCAAAGCGGCCTAGATGTAAGGGGTGCGTAAGCTGATGGGGTGGGAAGGAGTGCTAAGCCGCCGCGGACTGCACTTCCATGCGGTAGCCGATACCCGGCTCGGTGGTGATGAGTGGCGCGGCGTGTTTCTTGTCGCCGATCTTCTCGCGGATCTGGCCGATATAGACCCGCAGGTAGGTCGTATCCTCGGCATGGGCGACGCCCCATACGGATTTGAGGATCTCTTTGTGGGTGAGCATCTTGCCGCGATGGACCATGAAGAAGCGCAGCAGATCGTATTCCTTCGGCGTGAAGGCAATCAGCCGATCGCAGTGGAACACCTGATGGCGCACGAGGTCCATCCGCAATGCGCCGTTGCATAGCTCGGAGGCGCCGGTCTCCTGCACGGCGGCACTGCGCAGGCTGGCATTCATGCGCGCCAGCAGCACCTCGACATTGAACGGCTTGGTCACGTAATCGTTGGCGCCGATATTGAGCGCGGCGGTCACTTCTTCGTCGATCGCGCGCACGCTGAGCACGATGATGGGCACTTGCGACCATTCGCGGATGGCGGTGATGACCTCCTTGCCGTCCATGTCCGGCAGGCCGAGATCGAGCAGGATCAGATCCGGCTTGGACGAAACGCATAAGCGGATCGCTTGCTTACCCGTCAGGCTTTCAACGATCTTGAAATGCTCGACGTCCAGCAGGATGCCGAGCATCTTCTGGATCTGCGGTTCGTCGTCGACCACCAGAATCGTATTCTTCTTCTCATGCATGCGAGCGATCCAAACCGCGGTCGATCCCCTAATAGCCAAAGGGCTTGAGTCACATCGGGGCGACGCCAGCCACTTATACCGCGAACGGGCGCAACTAGATAGGGATTAGATGGTAAAAGGAATGGAAAAACCTGCACGACCCAGCTAACTGGTATTGCTCGCTTTTTTAACATCGCCACGGATGCTGCATGAACCCGCGCCAACAGATCCTCGCCAAACTGCTGACCTATGCCGGTGCCGCGCCGTTCGTTTTCGCGGCCTATGCCGCATCCAAAGGGTCGGCGGTGGCGGTCACGCCGATGGTGCTGGGCTATGCTGCCGTCATCCTATCGTTTCTGGCGGGCATCCATTGGGCGATCCATCTGTTCTTTGCGCCGCGTTGCCCGCGTAATTTGTTGCTGACCAGCAATGCCATGGCGCTGGTGGCATGGCTTGCGTTACTCATCGTGGATACGAAACTGGCGTTGCTGCTGCACCTGCTTGCCTTCCCTTACATGCTGCTACTCGATTGGCGCCTGCGTAACGTGATGGTACTGCCGGCATGGTTCTATGGCCTGCGCCGGAACGCGACGCTCATCGTCGTGGCATCGCTTGCCGTGGTACTCGCATGTCAGTGAAGCCGAGCATCGCCATCATCGGTGCGGGCATCAGCGGTCTGACGCTGGCGCACGGCCTGCGCGACGTGGCCGATATCACGCTGTTTGAGAAGGCGCGCGGGGTCGGCGGGCGGATGAGCACGCGCTACGCCGCGCCATTCTTTTTCGACCACGGCACGCAGTTCTTCACCGCGCGCACCAAAATATTCCAGTCGTTCCTTGCACCGTTGATCGCACAGGGCGTGGTGGCGGAGTGGACGGGCAAATCCATCACGCTTGAGGCGGGAAAGCCGCCGGAGGATCGCCTGTGGTTCGAGCCGCATTACGTGGCGGCACCGAACATGAACAGCCTGTGCAAACATCTCGCGCAGGGGCTGAACGTGGTGCTCGGTACCGAAGTGGCACCGCTGGCGGAACGCTCGGACGGCCCATGGCAATTAGTGGATAAGGACGGCGCGACGCTCGGCACGTTCGACTGGGTGATCGCAACGGCGCCGCCGGCACAGACCGAACGATTATTCGCCAAGCATCGCATGCTCGGTGCGCACCCCGTGCCGGCGCTTCAGGGATGTTACGCGCTGATGCTGGGCTATCAGCGGCCGTGGGACAAGCCATGGATCGCCGCCAAGCTGCGCGACGACATGCTCGATTGGCTGGCGGTGAACTCCACCAAGCCGGCGCGCGATGCGGCGGTCACCTGCGTGGTGGTGCATTCGCGCAATGATTGGGCGCAGGCGCATATCGACGACGACATGGACGAAGCGCAACGCGTGTTGCTGGCGCGTGTGGCGCAGGTCACGGGCATGGAGTGGGGCGGGGCGGATTTCATCGCGACGCATCGCTGGCGCTATGCCACCCTTGCCACTGCGCAGGAGATGGAGCCATGGATCGATAACGCCCTGCGGCTTGCCAGTGTCGGCGATTGGTGCAGCAACTCGCGCATCGAGGACGCATGGGCGAATGCGACGGCGCTGGCGACGCGCCTGCGCGCACGGGTGAGTTAGTAGCCGCTACCGCCTAAAGCAATACACATCGACCGTGGCATAGTGGCATAATAGCCTGATCCGTAGAGGCACGCGACCTCGATGTCGATACAGGTTGGGTAGTCACCAGCACCATTCGTACAAGTTGGTTCAGTGCAAGTTGGGTAATCGGTTGCACCGTTTGCACAAGTCGGTGTCACACATGCTTGCGTATTACACGCAGCGCCGGAAGCGGGTGCGGTTGCAGGGTCACAGGTGCCGCCGGAGCAGCTAGGTGCGCCGATAGTGCCGCCGCCGCAAGGCTCTGAGCAGCTTCCTGCGATCCATGTGCCGGTATAGGTTGGGGCACATGCCGTCGTGTTACATGCCCCACCTGAAGCGGGTTGGGTGGCAGGGTCGCAAGCGCCGCCGGAGCAGGTGGGCGCACCGATGGTGCCGCCGCCACAAGTTGCCGAACAGCTGCCTGCTATCCATGTGCCGGTAAAGCAAGCATCCGTATTACATGTGCCGCCAGAAGCGGGCCTCTTGTCGGGATCACAGGTGCCGCCGGAGCAGGTGGGCGCACCGATGGTGCCGCCGCCACAGGTTACCGAACAGGTGCCCGCGGTCCATGTGCCGGTATAGCCGGTCGTGCACGGATCGGTAGTGCAGGTGCGGGTATCGTAGCCGCCATCGAGGAAGCTGCAATCATCCCCGCTGCCGGCAGGCGCGGGGTTGGTGCAGGAGCGTGTTTGGGTGCCGGTGCTGCCGCATGGCCCGCTACAGGCGCTCCAACCACTCCAGCCACCGTTGACCTTGCCGCAGACGCCGGGTTTGCTGCACGAAGCGCTGCTCTTGATATCGCTCGAGCTCGATCCGTAGATCACGCAATCCCATGTCGTGGTGCCACCGCAGGCGCCGCCGACAGTGTTCACCACCGTGCCCGATGCGCAGGACCATGCAACGGAACCGCATGCCGCCACCGGTGGTGGGGTGCAGGTGGGATAGTCGGTTGCGCCGTTGGCACAGGTGGGCGGAGTACAGGTCGGGTAATCGGTCGCGCCGTTGGGGCAAGTGCCGCCACCGCAATCGGCGGTGCAGGCTTGGCTGGCGTTGCCGCCATCGAGCCCGCTACAATCCGCGCCGCCGGCGGATGGGGCAGGGTTGGTGCAGGTGCGTGTCTGGGTGCCGGACTGGATGCCGGTGCCGCAGACGACCGCGCAGCTGCTCCAGCCACTCCAGCCGCCGTTGACGGGACCGCCGCCACCGCCGCCACCACCACCGCCACCACCGCCGCCACCACCGCCGCCACCGCAGACTGGGTTGGGTTTGCTGCAGTTCGCGTTCGCACCGCCGCCGGAGCCTTCGCAGGTCCATGTCCGTGTGGTGTCGCATAGCAGCAAGCCGTTATCGCCGGTCGCGGTACCGACCGAGCAGGTGCCGCCGACCGCGCTGCACACGCCGTCGATCGCCCATTGGTTCTTGCCGCGGAAGGCGAGCAGATCATCGAACGCCAGCGCGCCGGCGTCCTTACCGTCGTTGATGTCGGCGGTGACGAAGACGTTATTGCTCACCTCGCAGTTCTCTGACTGCAAGGTCGTGCCAAGGCTACACCATTTCTTATCGCCGGCGTTGGCGTAGTTGCGCGCGACCGCACCGACACCGTCCGCCCCGTGGCTGGTCACGACGTAAGAGATCTTGGTGTTGATGTTGGTGCCGACGGCATTCTTCAGCACGATGGCGCCGTCATAGACGGGAGAGGTGGAGGTGAAGAGCGCGGTATCGGTGAGGGCGGTGGTGACGGCGTAGCTGAACTTGTTGCCCCAGCAATCGGCGGCGTAATCGCTTGCGATACCAAGCGCCTGAAACGGTAGCGCGCCGAAGGTTGTGCCCATGGCCGCATCGAGTGTCGGGGCGGTGGCCTCGCGGCCGTAGTTTATATCATCCACCCCGAGCGTGCGCGACGCGGGCAGGGGCAGGCGGTT
>JBIIAV010000142.1:0-2885 GCA_044239745.1 Rickettsiales bacterium | reverse complement strand
TTGGAATGCAACCATGAACGATACGATCGATTATCCCGGCCTGATCGACTCCGCCATGCGCAATGTGGTGCGCGAGGCGCTGATCCATGTCGATAAATTCGGCCTGCCCGGGGAGCATCACTTCTTCATTTCCTTCCAGACGAACTTCCCCGGTGTCAGCATTTCGCCGCAGCTGAAAAGCCGCTACCCCGAGGAGATCACCATTGTGGTGCAGCACCAGTTCTGGGATTTGAAGATCACCAAGGAGCAGTTCAGCATCATGCTGAGCTTCAACAATATTCCGGAAAAATTGGTGGTGCCGTTCGACGCGCTGACCGCCTTCGCCGACCCTTCCATCAAGTTCGGCCTGCAATTCCACGGCAAACGCCCCGCCAACCTGATGGGTGAGGCGGAGGAGCCGGTTTCCTGCCCCGCGACGGGTAGAAACGGCAACGAAAAGCCGCCGATGGCCGCCTTCGAGGAGGACGCGCCGACCCAAGAGGCCGAGCCCGCCAACGACGAGAAGGTCATCAGCCTTGAGTCGTTCCGCAAGCGCTAATCGCGCGTCGATAGCGTATGTCTCGCCGCGATTGAAGACGCTTTATTCATAGAATGTTAAGTAATTTGCGGCATGCTGTGGGTTAACCAACCGCATGCGTCATGTTACCGAGAGCCGATGCCGATAAAAGATAAACCAGAGAAAGAGACCGACCGCGCCCGCATCAAACGCGCCCGCGAAGCTGCCCAGAAAAAACTGGGCGATGTGGCGCTGAAATTGGCCGTGCGCTTTCTCTACGAGCATTTCGAGAAGACCGGCTGGGAGCCGACCACCACCTTGAAGGACGGACAGAAACTGGGCAAGACCGAAGCCGAGGTGCTGGAAACATTGACCAGTATCGAGGACGAATATTCGCGCCTGCGCACGTTCAACCAATTCGCTAAGGAGAACGGCTATAATCTTACTTTGAAATCCAAAGGTGCCAAAACCCCTGAAAGTATCGGCCGCAAGATAAATCATCCGGACAAGGCCGGTAAACCCATCAGCGATGAAGTGCGCATTACAGTAGTGTCCAGTGATATTGTGATTTTGGATCGATTCGCCGAACAGCTTCAGGCCGCGCTCACGGCCGAGAGTCAAAAACAGGAAAGCCAGCCGGACAATCTGCGCCAGCGTACATTCACGCCTGCGGTCGAGGAATGGTCGATGCAGGGTAGTGCGCTGCTCAATAAGGTCATCAAGAACAGCGTCGACCGCTTCGGTGCCGAAGTGCAGTTCATGCCGCGCGAGCAGGCGCGCATGGCGGCACGCATCACCCATCATTTTTATAAAATCAGCCGCACCCATGATGATGTGACTAAATCCTTCGCCGACCTACCGACCGAAAAAGATAAATTCACAGAATTTATGGGAAATTTGGGGCGTCAGGCGGCCTTCGATAATGAAAGTTTAAAAAAGCTCATCGACATCCGCCGCAAACTCAAGGCCAAGATCGAGATGATGGAGGATTATAACCGCATCGCGGCGTTCCTCAACAAGCTCAGCTCGCACGAGGTGATGGGACAGAAAGACCGCGACGAAGCCAACGATATGCTGAAGAACATGGATACCAGCTCCTTCACGCTCGATGAAGCAAGCGAGGGCGGTGAGCAGGGCAATCGCGGCCAGAAGGAATATTCGCCCATCTTCAAGACGATGAAGGATATCATGTCGTATCGTACCTACATGCAGGAAAAAGGCCGTGAGATTGGTTTATTTCCCCTGCCGCACATCGATCAAACTACCTCGCCTGCTAAGGTCGAGGCTGCGATGTATAAGCTAAGGGTTTGTTCGCAGCTCACCCATGCCTGCTACATCAACGATGCCAAGACGCCAGTGAGGAATTTGTGGGTGAAAGAAGCCCGCAAAGCGAATGCGAACTTAAGGAACGATCCGGCTAAACAAATTCCCGAATGTGCGATCGAATGTATTGACCATACGCTGGGTGATCAGCATCAACCGCCACCGAAGAGGCATAGCCGTGACCGTTAATTATAGCTATTTCAATTATGACGGTAGCCCGTGCCGCGTGGCAACCGGTAGCCTCGGTAAGGCCGAGACGTATGTTGCGGGGGTGGGTTTTGTCGATGCGCCGAAGATGACGATCCTGCACGAAGGCAGGCCTATTTCCAAAAGCGAGTTCGAGGCGATGGTGATCGCCATAGCCCGCGCTTCCCACGCCGATGCCTGATGTGATAGGCTGATGCAATGGATCAGCCGATGCATGCCCTGATTGCCCTTGCCAAAACCGCCGCCGAACGCGGCGAAGTGCCCATTGCTGCCGCCATTTTGGATAGCGCTGGTGCGGTGATCGTAACCGCCCATAACGAAGTGGAGGCGCGCCGCGACGCCACCGCCCATGCCGAGCTTTTGGCCATCCGTGCCGCCTCGGAAATCGTCGGCAGCAAATATCTTGAGGGCTGCACACTGGTGGTGACACTGGAGCCATGCGCAATGTGCGCGCAGGCAGCATCGCTTGCGAAGGTGAAGAAAATCATCTTCGGGGCGTATGATGTGAAAGGCGGCGGAGTGGAGCATGGCGCGCGGGTGTTCAGCCACACGACTTGTCACCACGCGCCGGAAGTGATCGGCGGAGTGATGGCGCGCGAATGCGGCCAATTGCTGAGCGATTTTTTTGCCGCCAAGCGCGGCTAGCGAGCTTTTGTCGCCGCCGGTACCAGCGCATCGAGGATCGGCTGTTCGATGCTGGTCGCGAAGGCGACGTAAAGGCCTTTCAACCCGTCGCGGGTTTCACGATCGATGGTGGAAAAATGCTGTTCTATCAATGCGACGGCTGAGTCCTTGCCCAGTGCGATACGGCGGCGCAACAGGCCGACGCTGCCGGCGGTGCCGCCCGATACATCGGCTG
>JBIIAV010000141.1:0-2889 GCA_044239745.1 Rickettsiales bacterium | reverse complement strand
TATGCCGGCGTGTTCATGTATGCCGAGCGTGCTGCCCAACAGAAGATGGACGCCGAGCGCAAGGTCTCGACGGATAGCGCCATGCTGGCCGACCTGCGAAGCCAAATGGAAAAATCCGGTCAGGCGGAGAAGCGCTTCGGCGTCATCCTGCAATCGCGCAACAACCAGAATTTCACGATGGACCAAGACCTGCTTTACAGCTGGTTGAAGGGCGCGACGGCGCGCTACCGGCTGGGGACATTGAAATTCACCCGCGCGGCTGAGGTGCAAAGCACCAAGCCGCAGCTGATGAACCTTAACTATACCATCACGGTGCGTCAGCCGATCAAGATCGAGTTCCAAGCCGTCTCGGACGTGCATGTCTTCTCCTTTGTCGATGAGTTGGTGCGTGCGGCACCAGGGCTCATCCGTATCGACAGCATGCAGATCAAGCGCCGCAGCGACGTGACCAATGACGTGCTGGCCAATATCCGCAACGGCATCACGCCGCTGCTGGTCGATGCCAAGATCGAGTTCAGCTGGATCGGCATCGCGCCGAAAGAGACCAAGTCGGTGCCATCTACTGCGGCGGTAACGCCGCCGGCGGGGAATTAGATGCGGCAGGCGCGGCATAGTATGGTGTGGATGGCCGTGGCTGTGATGGTATCGGTGCCTGCGGCATGGGCGCAGCCCGCGCCAGCGCCAGCATCCGCGCCGGTACCGGCGATGCTACCGCCACCAGCAGTGGCACTGGTTCAGAACCCTGCACCAGCGGTTACGACGAGTCCGGCAATGCCTGCGCCGGCGGTAGCGGCATCCGCGAATCCTGTTGCTACGGTAACGCCGCCAACGACGACGACGGCCAGTTCCACGACTACCACCACCACTACCACCGCCGACCAAGCCCAACCGACCGCGCCAGCGGCGGCATCCTCAACTTTGCCAGTTGTGTCCCAAGGCGCGACGCCGGCCAATAATGCGACCAGCGCAACTGCCGAGCCAGAGGCCGCGGCGAACTCTGCCGCGACGAAGCAGTATTCTTACGGGGGCTCGCCGCTTTCGGTGCTGTTCACGTTACCGCAGGTGGAGCAGTTGAAGCAGGCGATCCGCACGTTCGAGGACGCACCGACGGCGTCCACGGTCACCAATACCGAGGTGCCGACGCTGGTGCAGCCCGTGATTGTGGAGAAGATCAGTGAACCGGCGACCTATCCGGTGTTCTATTTGTCGAGCATTGTCTACCGTGCGCCGGAAGACTGGTCGATCTGGATCAGCGGCCACAAGCTGACCTCCGAGAAGAACGAAACGGATGTGAAGGTCGTCGCTGTGTCGCCGGATTCCGTCACGCTGACATGGAAGCCGACCTACACGCAGGCCATCGGCCAGCGTAAAACCGAGAATAAGTTCGCCGCGAGCGATGATGTGAAGAACAAATTGGCACAGGCGCAGCGCGTCTCCTACGACGACAAGAGCGGCACGGTCACCTTCAGCTTGCGCCAGAACCAATCGTTCTCGGTCGGGTATTTCAAGCTGTTCGAGGGGTATATGGAAAGCCCGACCTTGCCGGCAATCGTGGCGAGCAATGACCCCGTCGGCGATGCGGCCGATGATGGCGAGATATCGGCAGTAAGCCCGAATTCAAACCCGAACCCGAGCGCAAGCCCGAACCCAAACCCCGTGGCGAGCGTGCCGGAAGTAACGGTGCCAACGACACGCTAGCGCTTTCAGACAAGGAACCCGACCGATGAGCGTATCCACAAGCCCGCTGACGATTGATGCCATCAGCAAATCCTACGGCAAACAGAAAGTGCTCGATGGTATTTCGTTCTCGCTGCACGCAGGCGAGATATTCGGTCTGGTCGGGCTCAACGGTGCGGGCAAGACCACCCTCATCAAGATATTGCTGGATCTGGCGACGAGCGACGCTGGGCAGGCCCGCATGTTCGGCGAGCCGAGCACCACGGTGAAAGCGCGCGAGAAGCTCTCGTACCTGCCGGAGAAATTCTCGCCCTCGCGCTACCTGAAGGGTTACGAGCATTTGGCGCTGGCGCTTTCCTATTATGGCAAGAAGCTCGACCGTGAGAAGGCCAGAACGTTGGCGACCGCGCTCGACCTCGACCCGGATGTGCTCGACCGCAAGGTGGGTTCCTATTCCAAGGGCATGGGGCAGAAGCTCGGCCTCATTGGGGCGTTCATGGTCGACCAGCCGTTCATGATATTGGACGAACCGATGAGTGGCCTTGACCCGCGGGCACGTATCAAGCTGAAGAAGGCCATGCTACAGGCAAAAAGCGAGGGGAAAACCCTGTTCTTCAGCTCGCATATCCTTTCGGACATCGACGAGATATGCGACCGCATCGGCATCATTCACGATAGCAAGCTGGTCTACCTCGGGACAGCTGCCCAATTCAAGCCGACCTTCCACGAGGATACGCTGGAAGAAGCCTTCCTGCGTGCGATCGGCGAAAAGGGCGCCCCGCGCCACGCCGCCTAGGGCAGGCGATTTAGAAATCGGATTTGCTTTTGAGTTTCGGCGCTTCTTTACGCAGCGTGACGTCGAAGTCGCGGGTGCCGGCCTTTTTGTTTTGGATCATCATGCTCAGGTTCGCGGCACTGGTCGACTCGGCGATGGCCACTTCGTCGCTGATAATCTGCTGCTGATAGAGTGAGAAGAGGTGATCGTCGAAGGTCTGCATGCCTTCGCCGACGCCTTTTTCGATCATCTCGCGCAGTTGGCGGATCTTGCCTTGCTCGATGAGCTGGGTGATGAGGCCGCGGTTGAGCATGATCTCGAGCGCCAAGGCGCGCCCGCCACTGAGGGTTGGCACCAAGCGCTGCGAGAGCGATGCGCGCAAGTTGAGCGAGAGGTTGAGCAATATCTGGGGGTGGCGCTCCTCGGGGAAGAAGTTG
>JBIIAV010000140.1:0-2904 GCA_044239745.1 Rickettsiales bacterium | reverse complement strand
CGGCCTCGTCGCCTTCCAAACCTACGTCACGCGGCGCACCAAATCGCTCGTCATCGCGGCGGATCGCATGCATTATGTCGGCGATATTTTGTTCAATCTCGGCGTCCTCGCCGCGTTTGTGCTGAGTAGCTGGGGCGGTATTATCTGGGCGGATGCGGCGATCGCCATCCTCATCGCCGTGTTGGTGCTGCACAGCACATGGCCGCTAGGCGTGCGCGCCTTCAACAATTTAATGGATCGCGAAATGCCCGACGACGAGAAAAAGCTCATCTTCGCCATCATCGACACCATGCCGGAGATCAAGGGCTACCATAACCTCAAAACCCGTTATTCCGGCACCAAGGCCTTCATCCAGCTGCATGTCGATATCGATGCGAACCTGAATTTCCGTGATTCCCACGCCATCACCGACCGGCTGGAGCACGCCATCGAGCACGCCTTCGCCGGCGCGGATGTGATTATCCATCCCGATCCGGTGGAGCACTAATTCACTGGCAAGCCTGCCCCCGCTACGCTATGAAGCCTCGCATGGCACCCAAAAAACATCCGCATCGGCAATCGCTGCCGCCCAAGCGCGCGAATGGCGCGCCCGCCCACGCGAGCGCCCCCGCCAACCACGCCCAAGGCCACTGGGTCTATGGCTGGCATGCCGTCAACGCGGCGCTCGCCAACCCCGAACGGGTGGTGGCGCGCATTATCGCCAGCACCGCCGCCGCCGAGAAACTCAAGCTACCGGCGCGCAAACTACCCACCCCGCACGTGATGGACGCACGCGAGATCGACCGTATCCTTGGGGCGGATGCCGTGCATCAAGGCATCGGCGCGATGGTGCTCCCGCTGGAGCCTTACACACTGGATGATGTCCTTCATATCAACGACCCAACAGGTCCGCTGGTCATCCTCGATCAAGTCAGCGACCCGCATAATGTCGGTGCCATCCTGCGTTCCGCCGCGGCATATGATGCCATCGCCGTGATTTTCCCGAAGGATCATTCCGCGCCGGAAACCGCCACCATGGCCAAGGCCGCCTGCGGCGCGCTCGATGTGGTCAAGCGCGTCTCCGTCACCAACCTTGCCACCGCCATGCGTGAATTGAAGGACGCCGGCTGGTGGGTCGTCGGGCTCGAAGGCGAGGCCACCCGCCTGCTCACCGAGGTAAAATTCAGCGCCAAAACCGTCATCGTTCTCGGTGCTGAAGGCAAGGGCATGCGCCGCCTCACCGCCGAATGCTGCGACGAGCGCGTCCGCCTGCCGATGGGCAAGGGCATGGAAAGCCTCAATGTCAGCAACGCCGCCGCCATCGCGCTCTATCACCTTTACACCACCCGCCCCCGCCATGGATAGCACCACCCTGATGGCACGTGCCGAAGCCGCCGTCGCCGCCGCCAAGAAAGCCGGCGCCGATGCCGCCGATGCCATCGCCATCGCCAGTACGGATATCAGCGCCAGCATCCGCCACGGTGCCCCCGAATCGATCGAGCAGGCGGAATCCTCCGCCATTGGCCTGCGTGTCTTTGTCGGCGCCTCAAGCGCCACGCTTTCCAGTTCCGAATCCTCGAGCGAGGCGCTCGCCCGCCTTGCCGTGAGCGCGCTGGCCATCGCCCGCGTCGCACCGGCGGATGCCTTCGCTACCTTGGCCGAACCCGAATTGCTGGCGCGCCGCTTCACCGCCCCCGCGATGGATGCCGCCGTGCCCGATATCACTCAGTTGCAGGATCTCGCCCGCCGCGCCGAAGCCGCGGGGCTTTCCACCACCGGCATCACCAACAGCGAAGGCGGCGACGCCAGCGCCAGCCACCACCACATGGCGCTCGTCACCAGCCATGGGTTTGCGGGCAGCTACGGCTCCTCGCGCTACGCGGTTTCCGCGTCGCTCATCGCCGGTAGCGGGGCGGGCATGCAGCGCGACTATGCCTACGCTATGGCCAGCCACGCCGCCGATCTACCCACGCCCGAATCCATCGGTATGGAAGCGGCAAGCCGCAGCGTCGCCCGCCTCAACCCGCGCAAACTACCCTCGCAGAACGCCACCATCTATTTCGAGCCACGCGCCGGCCGCCAGTTGCTTTCGGCCTTGGCCAGCGCCATCTCCGGTGCGGCCATCACCCGCGGCACCAGCTTCTTGAAGGATGCGCTCGGAACACCCGTGTTCGGCGATAGCATCCGCATCACGGATGACCCGCTGCGCGCGCGCGGCCTCGGTTCGCGCCCGTTCGATGCCGAAGGCGTCGCCGCCACCCCGCGCGATTTCATTGCGGATGGCGTGCTCACCAGCTGGATGCTGGATGTACGCTCGGCGCACCAGCTCGGCCGCACCACCACCGGCCACGCCGCGCGCGGATTGGCGAGCGCGCCCTACCCCGCCACCAGCAATTTCTACCTGCATGCCGGCCGCCACACGCCCGATGAACTCTTCGCTGAGCTCGGCGACGGTTTTTACATCACCGAGACCATCGGCCACGGCGCCAACCTCATCACGGGCGATTACTCGCTCGGCGCTTCCGGCTTTTGGATCGAAGGCGGTCAGCGTGCCTATCCCGTCAGCGAGGTGACCATCGCCGGCAACCTGCGTGATATGTTCCGCCGCCTTGTGCCGGCGAACGATCTCGCCTTCCGCTATAGCACCAACGTGCCGACCATCGCCATCCCCGATATGACCATCGCCGGAAGCTGACACGATGCGCAAATACCTCACCCATCCGGATTTCGCCCTCTATCGCCGCTTGCTGCGCAGCTATGTCTGGCGCTATCGCCGCCAGCTTATCATCGGCGCGGTCTGCATGCTGGTGACCGCTGGCGCTGCTGGCGGGCAAGCCTATCTCATGCAGCCGGTACTCGACGATATCTTCGTCCGTAAAAATGAATCCTACTTACTCCTATTACCGATCGTGCTCGTGGTTATTT
>JBIIAV010000139.1:0-2906 GCA_044239745.1 Rickettsiales bacterium | reverse complement strand
TGATTTATCGAGTGATGCTTGCTGCGCTAATTCATGCAATTTCTCATCATATTTCTCTTTCAATCCTTCACCAACACCTCTCAAGTATTCGCCCGGATAGAGTCCTGCTGGAATCTCGCCAATCGCTTCGCCCAGTGCCTCGCGGTAGCGCAACAAAGCTGATTTAGTAAGAACAGCAATCTGCGCGCCCGCATCGTTGATGTAATATTCCTTGGTGACGTTATAACCCGCTTTCATCAGCAGCGTGGCCAGCGCATCGCCATAGACCGCGCCGCGCGCATGGCCGATATGCAGCGGCCCCGTCGGGTTCGCGGATACATACTCGACATTGATACGTTTGCCGGCACCGATGGCGGAATCGCCGAAGCGCTTGCCTTGCGTGAGGATGACAGGAATGACCGACTGCCAGACGCTCGGCGCAAGTCGCATATTGATAAATCCTGCGCCGGCCACGGTCACTTCTGTCATTCCCTCGACGTTGCGTAATTGGGTGGCGATCTTCTCGGCAATCTCGCGCGGGTTCACTTTTTCGCCCGCGGCCTTCGCCTGCCCCGCCAATACCATCGCCGCGTTGGTGCTCAGATCGCCATGCGCAGGGTCGCGCGGCGGCTCCAGCGTGATGGCATCTGTCGTATAGCCGCTGGCCACTGCTTCCACGGCTGCTAGCACATGGTTCCGGTACGTCTCGAAAAGGTTCATTTAGGTTCTCTCGCGCGGGTCAAAAATTCTCGCGTGCTCCTCTAGGGCAAAGCGGTCGGTCATGCCAGCAATAAAATCAGCGATCACCTCGGCCGTGCGTTGGGTGCCGGCGCCGTCCGTCTGCGCATACCAAACGCTGGGCAGGCATTGCGGCTCGGCATGGAAGAACGTGAACAGCTCGCCCACCACGCGCCGCGCCTTGCTGGTCATGCGGTTGACCTTGAAATGCCGGTACATGTATTTGAACAGGAAACTCTTGATCGATTTATTGACGACCTCCATCTCGGCGGAGAACTGCACCAGTTGCATGCCCAAATGGCGGATATGCTCCGGACTGGAGATACGATGCTGGGTGATGCGCGTGCGTGTGGTGGCCAGCACGTCCGCTACCATACGGCTGATGAGCCGGCGGATGACCTCGTGGCTATGCCGCGCCGCCGAAAGCATCGGGTGCTGGCTGCGCACTTCCTTGATGAGTTCGCCCAGCAGCGGCAAGGTTTCCAAGTCCTGCAAGGTGAAGAACCCAGCGCGCAGGCCGTCGTCGATATCGTGGTTGTTGTAGGCGATGTCGTCCGCGATGGCGGCGACTTGCGCCTCACCGCTGGCGAACGTATGCAGCTCCATATCCTGTTGCTGGGCATAATAATGCATCGCGCGCGGCAGTGGCTTGGCACCGGCAAAGCCCGTCAGCGGGCCATTATGCTTGGCGATGCCTTCCAAGGTCTCCCATGTCAGGTTCAGCCCGTCGAAATCGGCGTAGCGCTGCTCCAGATGGGTGACGATACGAATGGTCTGGGCGTTGTGGTCGAACCCACCGAAATCCTTCATCGCGGCGTGCAACCCCTCTTCCCCTGCATGGCCGAACGGCGGGTGGCCAAGGTCGTGCGCCAGCGCCAGCGCCTCGGCCAAATCCTCGTTAAGCTTCAGGCAACGCGCCATACCGCGCGCCAATTGCGCCACTTCCAGCGAGTGCGTCAGCCGCGTGCGGTAATGGTCGCCCTCATGGTTGACGAAGACTTGCGTTTTGTATTCCAGCCGCCGGAACGCGACGGAATGGATGATGCGGTCGCGGTCGCGCTGGTGGGGGGTGCGCATACTGCATTCGGCTTCCGGCACCAGCCGCCCGCGCGATTGGCTGGGGTCGGTGGCATACGGGGCAAGGGCGGAATTGGGGTCATGGCTCATGGCCGCGAGGATAGCGGAGCATTTCATCACGCGCAACTATTGCCATGCACCCCTTTTACCCTATATACTACGGGTATGACGGCACTTTTTAGCATCTCGGAATCAGCGGCGGCGCGCATTGCGTTTTTGCTGGCGACAGAACCCGCCGGCGCGCGCCTGCGCGTCGCGGTCGAAGGGGGCGGCTGCTCCGGCTTTCAATATAAATTCGATTTCGATACCGGTGCCCCTGCGCCGGACGACAAACTCTTTGGCGACGAAAAAGCACCCGTCATCGTCGATGAAACATCGCTACAATTCGTTACCGGCTCGATGCTCGATTACATCGAGCGTATGGATTCCGCCGCCTTCGAAATTAAAAACCCCAACGCCAAAAGCGGCTGCGGTTGCGGCAATAGCTTTAGTGTCGCACTGTAATGACTTCAGTGATGCGTAGCGCGGATGGCCCGCGCGAGCCGCGAGCGTTAGCGAAGCGAGGGGGAGCGGTAGCTGGGGGCATGCTTGCCCCCACGCGCGAAGCGCATGCATAATATCTCCATCGCCACCTTCAACGTCAATTCCGTCAAGGCGCGGCTGCCCAATCTGCTTAGCTGGCTCGATGATGCGCGGCCGGATATCGTGCTGCTGCAAGAACTCAAATGCGTCGACGAAGCCTTCCCCGCGATGGAGATCGAAGAGCGCGGCTACAATATCGCGACCCACGGCCAAAAGACCTACAACGGCGTCGCTATCTTGAGCAAATATCCGTTCGACGATATCACCCGCGGCCTCGGCGGCGACGACACCGACGAACAAGCCCGCTACATCGAAGCGGTGGTGAGCTTGCAAGGCAGCGCCTTGCGCGTCGCGAGCGTATACGTGCCCAACGGTCAGGACGTCACGTCCGACAAATTTCCCTACAAGCTCAAATTCTACGAGCGCTTGTGCGCCCATTGGCAGGAACGCCTGACCTATCACGAAGCGGCGGTACTCGGCGGCGATTTCAACTGCGCACCAGCACCGATCGATGTCTACGATGCCGCCGC
>JBIIAV010000138.1:0-2921 GCA_044239745.1 Rickettsiales bacterium | reverse complement strand
CCCTGCCGCGGGTGCTGGGCTATGTCTTCAATCCGGTGAGTTTCTGGTTCTGTCTGAACCGTGTGGGCGCCCTCGTCTGCGTGCTTTCCGAAGTGCGCAACACCTTCGGCGAGCGCCATTGCTATCTCAGCTTCCACGACGACGGCCGCGCCATCACACCGGACGAGTGGCTGACCAGCCGCAAGGTGTTCCATGTCTCGCCGTTCATGCAGGTCGACGGCCATTACGAATTCCGTTTCGCCTATGGCGAGGAAAAAATCGGTGTCTGGATCAACCACCACGACGCGCAAGGGCTGCTACTTACCACCTCGCTCACCGGAAAGCGCCGGCCGCTGACCGACGCGGCGCTGCTGCGCTGTTTCTTCAGCTATCCGATGGTGACGCTGAAGGTCATCGGCCTGATCCACTACCAAGCCTTGCGGCTCATCCGCAAGGGCATCCGCTATAACCGCAAACCCGCACCCCCTGTCACTGAGGTTTCCCGATGAATCTGCTGCCACTTTCCTTCATCAAAAAACATTGGTTCGCGGCGCTGGAGAAGCTGGAGTTCGGCACGCTCGACTTCACCGATCCGTACGGCGTGACGCACCGCTATGTCGGCAAACAAGAAGGCCCCGCCGCCACGTTCATCATGAAGGAATGGAGCGTGCTGGTGCGCCTCATCGCACGCGGCGATATCGGCCTTGGCGAAGATTATATCGAAGGACGCTGGGACACCGACAGCATCGAACATTTGATCTCGCTGTTCCTACTCAACATCCAGCATCTCGAGAAGTTCGCGCACGGCAACATGTTCAACCGCGCCATCTTCGGGCTGTATAACTACATCCTGCGGCGCAATAGCCGCCGCGGTAGCCGCTCCAACATCAAATCGCACTACGATGTCGGCAATGATTTCTATCAGCTATGGCTCGATGAAACGATGACCTATTCCTCGGCACTGTACGACAATGCCGCGACGCTGGCCGACGCGCAGCGCAACAAATACCGCCGTATCCTCAGTAAGGCGGGGCAGGATAAGGCCGATATCCTCGAGATCGGCTGCGGCTGGGGCGGCTTCGCCGAGGAAGCGGCGCGCGCGGGCCACCACGCCACCGGCATCACGGTCTCACCATCGCAGCATCGCTTCGCGACGGCGCGCTTGGAGAAGAAGGCCGACATTCGCCTGCAGGATTACCGCGACACGCGCGGCGTGTTCGATATGATCGTCTCGATCGAGATGTTCGAGGCGGTCGGCCGGCGTTACTGGCCGAATTATTTCGACAGCATCCGCAAGAACCTGAAGCGCGGTGGCTGCGCTGTCATCCAGACCATCACCGTGCGCGACGACCATTTCGAGGATTACTGCAACCGCAGCGATTTCATCCGCCATTATGTCTTCCCCGGCGGCATGCTGCCTTCCATCTCGAGTTTCTGTGCCGAGGCCGAAAAAGCAGGGCTGGCCACGCGCGAGATATTCGCCTTCGGGCAGGATTACGCCCGCACCTTGCGCGAATGGCTGATCCGCTTCGACGCCAAGCGCGAGCTGATACTGAGCATGGGCTACAGCGAAGGATTCATCCGCAATTGGCGCTTCTACCTTGGCATGTGCGCAGCCGCCTTCTCGGTCGGCCGGACGAACGTGGTGCAGGTGGAGTTACGCCACGCTTAATGCGGGGCGACCGCCGCGTTAGGCAGGCTGAGGCGCACGGCGAGCAGATCGTTCGGCCACAGTTTGAGACTGACCGTGCCACCATGAGCATGCGCGACCTGCATGGCAAAGAGCAGCACCACAAGCCGGCGGCACGTGATTTCCGAAAGGGTGGTGAGGTTGGTGGATGCATCGATGGTGAAGAAGTCGTCCTCGTCGGCCATGCGCGGGTGATCGTAGACCGTCACGGTCGCGTGGGTACGATTGACCGCGACCTTTACGGAATCGGCGCTTAGATTAGGAGGATGGCACACGGCTGAGCAGCCCGATGAGGGCGTGGTTCATGCGCTTGGCATCGACATGGAGATACTCGGTCGCGCCAGCATGCAGGTCGACCCCGAGCAGTTGCTGCATCAAGGCGGCGACGGTGATCGGCTGACGCACGATCTGATCCGGCTGCGCTTGCAGCGAAAGGGCGCTGTGCAGCATGTGCAGCTCGAAATATTGTTGCTGCGATTGCTTCTCCAACTGCGCAAGTTGTAAATCCATCATCTCCGGCGTCATGAGGGGGGCGTCTTGGCGCAGGGCCGAGATCTTCATGGATGTTTCCTGCAAGGCGCCACTCAATTCCTTATCGAGCACGCTGACGACGTGGCTTTGCAGCGATTGCAGCGTCGACTGGAAGAGAAAGTCGCGTTCGCGCTGCCGCTGGATATTGGATTTGAGGATATCGTCGAGCAGCGAGAAATCGATGGGCTTGGTGAGATAAGCATCGCAGCCCGTCTGGTGGGCGCGCTTCTTGTTATCCTTCTCGTTGAATGCGGTGAGGAAGATGAACGGCGTGGTGATATGGTGGTTCTCGCGGCGCACCTGCTGCAGCACCTCGTAGCCATCCATCGTCGGCATCTTGATATCGCATAGCACGAGGTCGTAGCGGTTGCGGCTCAGTTGTTCGAGTGCTTGCGCACCGTTCTCGGCCTCGTCGACCTCGTAGGATTGCATCCGCAGATATTCGACGATATCTTCACGCAACGCCGATTCATCTTCGATACATAACAGACGCATGATGCACTCTCCTGTTGCTGCATCGGGGGCGAAACCGGATGGCGGATCCATCCCCGAATGCGTAGTTGTATCATGGCAAAATCTTGCCTAAAATTCAACGGTTCTTTGTCCTTAATTTGAGCAAAATTGTATATAATTATTCAATGATTACAATTGATTATTGGATTGGAGCTGATGAGAAAATATTGCTAAAATTCGATCTAAATGCCTGCACGGGTTTTCGACG
>JBIIAV010000137.1:0-2941 GCA_044239745.1 Rickettsiales bacterium | reverse complement strand
GGTTAGCAGCGCCGCCAGCACGCCAAGCCCGTAGGCGACGTAGCCTTGCGTGGTGCCGGCGAACCATGCCGATTCGATGATGGCGTCCTTCGAGTAGTAACCGGCGAAGAATGGAATCCCCGCCAGCGCCAACGAACCGATCCACATGAAGGCATAGGTGAAGGGAATCTTGCGCCAGATACCGCCCATTTTGCGCATGTCCTGCTCGCCGGACATGGCATGGATGACCGAGCCCGCACCAAGGAACAACAGCGCCTTGAAGAAGCCGTGGGTGAACAGGTGGAACACCGCCGCGTTATAGGCTGAAACGCCGCAGGCGAAGAACATGTAGCCCAGCTGCGAACAGGTGGAATACGCGATCACGCGCTTGATGTCGTTTTGCACCAAGGCGACGGACGCGGCAAAGATGGCGGTGATGGCGCCGACGTAGGTTACGACCATGAGGGCGGTGGGCGCCAACTCGAACAGCGGCGAACAGCGCGCCAGCATGAAGACACCGGCAGTGACCATGGTGGCCGCATGGATGAGTGCGGAAACGGGGGTCGGGCCTTCCATCGCGTCCGGCAGCCATGTGTGCAGCAGGAATTGCGCCGATTTACCCATCGCGCCCATGAACAGCAACAGGCATATGGTATCCATCACCGGCACGGAAAGGCCGAACAGCACCCAGCTGGCTTCCGGCGTATCGGCGTGGAAGGCCGTTGCGGTTTTGAAGACGGTATCGAAATCGACCGAGCCGAAGGTGAAGAACAGCGCCGCGATGCCGAGCGCGAAACCGAAATCGCCGACGCGGTTGACGATAAAAGCCTTCATTGCCGCCGCATTCGCCGTTTGTTTCTTGAACCAGAAGCCGATGAGCAGATAGGAGCACAGCCCTACCCCCTCCCACCCGAAGAAGAGCTGGATGAAATTATCCGCCGTTACCAGCATGAGCATGCTGAAGGTGAAAAGCGAGAGATAAGCCATGAAACGGGGCTTGTGGTCGTCGTGGCTCATGTAGCCGACGGAATAAATGTGCACGATGGCCGAGACCCACGTGACCAGCACCAGCATGACCGCCGTCAGGGAATCGACCTTGAGCGCCCAATGGGTCACGAAATCACCCGAAACAATGAACGGCATGATGGGCAGCACCCGCGCCATGTCGTGGCCGGTCACCTGAAAGAAAATGAAGGTGGCGAGCACGGCGCTGGCGACCATGGGCAGGCAGGTGAGCATTTGGGCGCGGGCATCGCTGATATTGCGCACGAACAGACCGCTGGCCAGCGCACCAAGCAGCGGCAGGAAGATACAGGCGACGATCATTTCATTGAGCGAAAACATGTTAGCCTTTCAACGATGAAATGTCGTCGACATCGATGGTGCCGCGGTTACGGAAATAGACCACGAGAATGGCAAGGCCGATGGCCGCCTCCGCCGCGGCGACGGTGAGCACGAACATGGTGAAGATCTGGCCGCTGAGATCGCCGAGCTTGACCGAGAACGCCACGAAATTGATGTTCACCGCAAGCAGCATCAACTCGATGCTCATCAGCAAGGTGATGATGTTTTTACGGTTGAGGAAAATGCCCGCGATGCCGGTAACGAACAGCAAGGTGGAGAGCATGACATAATGGCCGATGGTGATGGAGCCAAAGAGCGCGTCTTGCATTTAGATGCCCTCCCCCGGTTTGACATTGACCAAGGCGACCGCTTCCGAACGCTTACGGGAAAGCTGCTTGTTGATGTTCTGGCGCTTGACGCCCAAACGGTGACGATGCGTGAGCACGATGGCGCCGATCATCGCGACCAAGAGAATGATGCCCGAAAGCTGGAACGCGATGAGGTAGTTGGTGTAGAGCACATGGCCGATGGCCTTGGCGTTGCTGACCTCGAGCGCACTGGGGATGGGGCTGGTGGCCGCCGATACCGGCGCCGGCGACAGAATGGAGCTATAGAGCAGGACGCCAAGCTCGACGAACAGCAGCAGCGCCACCCCTACCCCCACCGGCAGATAGCCGATGAAGCCGGCGCGCAGCTTCTCGAAGTTGATGTTGAGCATCATGACGACGAACAGGAACAGCACCGCCACCGCGCCGACATAGACGATGACCAGCGTCATCGCGATATATTCCGCACCGATCAGGACGAACAGGCCGGCGGCATTGAAGAACGCCAGAATGAGGAAGAAGACGGAATGTACGGGGTTCTTCGCCGTGATGACCGCGAGCGCCGCCATCATCAGGATGGTGGCGAAGACATAAAAGAGGATGCTGGTTACGTCGGCGATCATTCGTTTTCCATTGTTGTCATGCCAGCGAAGGCTGGCATCCAGTTACTTCATTATACAAGTCTCTCCACTCCAAATTAGCAGACTGAATCAAGTTCATTTTCCATTCGCGTTTCCACGATTGAATATTCTTTTCGCGTGTTATTGCAGTATTCACATCGTCATGCTGCTCGTACCAAACCAGCATTTTTAATCCATATTTTTTTGTAAAACCTGCAATCTCTCCCGCACGATGTTCATAAACCCTTCGAATCAAATCATTCGTCATTCCCGTATAGAGTGTTCCATTTCGTTTATTCGTCATCATATACACATAGTATGTTTTCATAAGTAAGCTGGATGCCAGCCTTCGCTGGCATGACATATTTTTTAGCGGTAGGGTGCGTCGGCCGCGAGGTTGGCGGCGATCGCCGGCTCCCAGCGCTCGCCGTTTTCGAGTAGTTTGGCCTTGTTGTAGAATAATTCCTCGCGGGTCTCGGTGGCGTATTCGAAGTTGGGCCCCTCGACGATGGCATCGACCGGACAGGCCTCCTGACAGAACCCGCAATAGATGCATTTGGTCATGTCGATATCGTAGCGCGTGGTACGGCGCGAGCCGTCGTCACGCGTTTCCGCCTCGATGGTGATGGCCTGCGCCGGGCAGATCGCCTCGCACAGCTTACAGGCGATGCA
>JBIIAV010000136.1:0-2960 GCA_044239745.1 Rickettsiales bacterium | reverse complement strand
CTTTGACATGTAGATCTGAAGGCTGCCATAGATAGCCGCCGCTTTCGTCGCGCCCATCGCAGTCGCTTTCGCTGCGCCTTTGACCGTCGAATAATCACGATCCGTCGCACGGAAATCCCAGCGCGGCGAGAACGGGTGGGTGGGGTCGACGATTTCTTCATGAGGAATGGTCGCAATCGAAGACAGTAACACTTCCGGGAATGGTTCCGGCGGGTCTTTCAGCTCGTTCGCGGGTTTTGCCGGTGTCTCGATGGTGGTGCCACACGGCAAGTGCGGCTCGCGGTCGCAGGGCAGGCTATCATCGACACATGGCACGCAGGCCATGCTGCTGGGGGTGGTTTTACGGTATTTGGGGTCTTGCAGGGTTTTTTTCCATGCCGCTTCAAGGTAGGTTGAAGCGGGGTATTCGTTCTCGGTCTCGCGGAATGTGCGTAGTGGCTGGCATTCGCCGTCAAGGTTCATCACCGCGCCGGGGTTTTCGGGGTCATCGAGCGATAGTAGGCGCACGTTTGCCTTTTGGTAAGGGTAAACCGCCGCGTTGAGGATATATTCGTTGGTGCAGGCATCCATCTGTAGGCGCGTCAGTTTGGCGGCCTCGGCGGGATTTTGCGGGTCGCTCGTACCCTTGATTTGGGCGGTGCAGGCGGCCAAGCGTTTAACATCTTTCGCGCTCTTGCCGATCATCTGGAAGGTCTTGCTGGTGTCGCCAGGTGTGCCGACACTGTAGGGGCCGGTGTAGGGCAGGGTGGCGTCCTTCGCATCGCGTGGCGAGACGAACAAATAAGGGTTGTAGCCGTCGACATACGAACGCTTGGGCGTATCGATCATGGGCATCGGTTCTTTGGGGCAGGCAGGGCGGGTGCCGACGATATCCTCGGGGTTCTTTTTATCGCAGGTGACGACCATGTCGCGGTAGCGCATGTCGCAGTCGAGGTTGGCCTTACCGTTGCCGCTGGTGCCGCTGCTTTCCATGCAGACCTGTGCGTAGGTCGGGCCCACAAAAAACAGCACCGCTACCGCCATCGCAGCATTCTTGAAGTTCCGACGCACTAACTTCCCACACCACTTTGCTGTTATTAAAACTATTTGCTATTTACTTTAACATAGTGCCAGTTAGTCTGCACATAGTTTTATTCAAATGATACAGATTGATGATGCATGACGGATGATAGCCATAAAATAGCAGAATCCATTCGCAGCGGTCGGTATTTCGAGGATGCGCGGGCTTGGTATCAAGCCGTTTATATTGGCCCCATTTCCGAGCGCACGTTCTTTCTCATCATCGCCACACTGGCTGCCGCTACGGCTTTTATCGCCATTATATCGGTTTTTTCCCTCATGCCGCTGGTTTCGCGGCCTGCCATCATCATTCCCGCCCAGTCCAGCGCCGAGGACGTGGTGCCACGCCTGACGAATCTGCGCGAAAAGCGGCAGAACGCACAAGAGGCTGTCGCGCAATTCTTTGTTTTACAATATGTTGCCGCACGCGAGCGCTATTCGGCGGAAATGCTTCAGGAAAACGCCCTGTTCGTGCATGCGCAGTCGGATGAGGCGACCTACAACGCCTACCTCGCCCAATACGATGCTAGTAACCCGCAAAGCCCTACGGTGAAATTGGGGCATGAGGGATCGGTGGATATCTCGGTTCAGGCCGTTCGGATGAATTTCAAGGGCGACGGCGGCACCGCTGAGGTCGACTTCACGAGCGAGACTTCCTCAGGGACCACGCCCGAAAAAACGCGATGGACGGCCACCTTGAAATATCGCTATACAGAGATGGGCATCGACATGGTGGACAATGCCAAAACGGGCGCGGGTGAAACCACGTTCAGGGATCCAAAATTTCAGGTAGTGGGCTATGCCGTTGAGAAAAAGTAGTGTTGGCCTGTGCGCGCTGATGCTTGTGCTGGTGGCGCAGCCGGTGCTCGCGCTTCAGGCGCCGCGCCCCATCGCTACCGATAGCCGCATCCGCACCGTGCGCTACAGCCCCAACGAGGTCTACCAGTTCATCGGCCATTACGGCTACCAATCCGCTATCGAGTTCGAGGCCGACGAAAAGATCCAGACCGTGTCGATCGGCGATTCGGTGGCGTGGCTGGTCAATCCGTCGGGCAACCGGCTTTTCCTCAAACCCATCGAGCAAAATGCCCTCACCAACATGACGGTCATTTCCGATAAGCGCTCCTACCTGTTCGAGCTCCATGCCGAGGAGACCAAGGATATCCGCGACAAGGACATGGTCTTCTCCTACCGTTTCATCTACCCGCAAAGCGATGCATCGGCGCTCGATTATTCGCAGGCGGAGTCCATTCCGGATTTCGAGAAGGAGCCGGAGAAATATAATTTCAGCTACTCCATCCGCGGCTCCAACACCATCGAGCCGATCCGCATCTTCGATGATGGCGAGTTCACTTATTTCGAGTTCCGCGACAAGAACGCCGAGATACCCGCCTTCTTTCGGGTCGATTCCACCGGCAGCGAGGAGTTGATCAACTTCCGTAAGCGCGGCAACTACATCGTGGTCGAGCGCGTGGCCTCGCGCTTCACCTTGCGCCGCGGCGCCGACATCATCTGCGTCTATAACGATAAGTTGCCGATGCCGGTCGTGCCCATTCCGGAAAAGCCGTTCTTGCAAAAGGTGCGCGAATATAAACCGTTCTAGTAATTTTTGCTGGATTTGAGCGCCAAACGCACTATATGACTCGGTGAAAATCAAGGAGTCATGGCATGTTCTCACAACGTATCACCGTCGAACAAGTGGAAGAGGGGCACGAGCTTGCCCCCAAATTCGATGCGGATGGCCTCATTGCCTGCGTCACCACGGCGGCGGGCACTGGCGAAGTGCTCATGCTGGGTTATATGAACGCCGAAGCCCTCACCAAGACCATCGAGACCGGCGAGGCCCATTATTACAGCCGCAGCCGCAAGGTGCTATGGCACAAGGGCGCCACCTCGGGCTT
>JBIIAV010000135.1:0-2968 GCA_044239745.1 Rickettsiales bacterium | reverse complement strand
CCACGGGCATCGTGTTCGTGCGCAAGGATCTCGAGACGGCGCATAACGTGGTGCACGCCACCTACGACGCGGTGGTGGAAACGACCCTCGGCACGACCATCGCCAACAAACATGGCGTCACGGTCTCGACCATCGAACATTTGATGGCGGCCATTTGGGGTGCCGGCATCGACAATGCCCGCATCGAACTGGACGGGCCGGAAGTGCCAATCATGGACGGTTCGTCGGAGCCGTTCATCTTTCTGTTGGAATGTGCCGGCCGCGTGCAACAGCGCGCCACCCGCCGCGTGATCGAGCTGTTGAAGGAAGTGCGCGTGGAAGAGGGTGGATCCGTGGCATCCATCAAGCCAAGCGAAGGCTTTGTGCTCGAAGTTGAAATTGCATTCAACCACCCACTGATTGCGACACAAAAGGCTCGCTATGATTTCTCGGAAACGACCTTCAAGCAATCGCTGGCGCGCGCGCGCACCTTTGGGTTCGCCCGCGATGTCGAGAAGATGCGCAGCATGGGCTTGGCGCTGGGCGGTTCGCTGCATAACGCCATCGTTGTCGGCGAGCACGACATCATGAATGAAGGCGGCCTGCGCTATGCCGATGAGTTCGTACGCCACAAGGCGCTGGACTGCGTTGGGGATTATTTCCTTGCCGGTGCGCAGCTGCAAGGCGAGATCGTTACGAGCCGTCCGGGGCATGGCATCAACAACAAGCTATTGCGCGCAATCTTCGCGGATGCCAGCAACTACCGCATCATCGGCGACGCTGTTGCCGACGTGCCGATGCAGATCGAGCGTGTCGAGCACGCCGCGCAAGCCGTTGCTTAGGCTCTAAGCCAACGCATTACTTTTTCCAAGGCGTGTGGCTCATGGGGACTTTGGTCATGTGGACGCCTGTCGCTACGAACCCCTCACGGTGATAGAAGCGTTGGGCAAGGAAGTAATCGGCATAGGTATCGAGCACGATGAGTTCGCATTGTTCGGCCACGGCACGTTTTTCGAGCCATTGCACCAGCTTTTTGCCGATGCCATGGCTGCGATAATCCGGATGGACGAAGAAATTATCGATATCGAGCTGCCGGCCGCACCAGAAGCGTGAGCGCAGCCAAAATCCACTGATGCCGACCATTTTTTCGCCATCAAAGGCAGCTACGGCATGGTAGCCATAGGGCAGCATGTCATTCAATCGTTTGGTAAAGATGGCCTTGGTGATGCTGGGATTGTTGAGGTTCACCAAAGCAAAGATGGTAGGAATCTCGCTTGCAGAAAGCTCGCGGATGAGCAAGCGGCGGCGCGCTGTGGATGGTTTCTTTTTCATTGGTTTTCCTCGCTATGGCGTGTTGCACGCACGGTTGGCACTGCTATAAGGAAACAATGGATATGCCCCAACAACGGTTCGCTTTGCGTACGCTTCTTTTTTCCGCATGTATGATTGGCATGCTTGCGGGGTGTTCGTCAACCGATGAGGACATCGAAAAGATCCGCGACAAGAACGAGACTATCGAGGCCCTTTATACGAAGGCCTTCGAGACGTTCAACAACAAATCTTTCAAGCTGGCGATCGAACAATTCGAGGAGGTGGAACGCCAACATCCGTACTCGGAATGGGCGGCGCACGCGCAGATCATGGCGGCCTATTCCGCCTATCGCGGTGGCCAGTTCGACGATGCGATCGTGATCTTGGATCGGTTCGTGAAACTGCACCCGACCCATAGCAGCACCCCATACGCCTATTACCTCACGGCGCTGACCTATTACACCCAGATCTCCGACGTTGGGCGTGACCAGAAGATGACCGAAAGCGCGCGCGCCGCCTTGCGCGATGTGATCGAGCGCTACCCCGATTCCGATTACGCTGCCGACGCCAAGATCAAGCTCGACCTGACCGACGACCACCTTGCGGGAAAAGAGATGGAAGTGGGGCGCTATTACCTCAAGCGCGAGGACTATCCTGCGGCGATCAACCGTTTCAAGTATGTCATCGATCGCTACCAGACGACCAGCCACACCCCCGAAGCCCTTCACCGCATGGTGGAGTGTTATCTACGCCTTGGCGTGATGGACGAGGCAAAGAAATATGCCGCGGTACTTGGCTATAACTATCCCGGTTCGGACTGGTATCGCTTCAGCTATGAAATGATGCAAGGCAACCTGACGCCGGAAGAAAAGAAAAGCGTCTTCGACAAATATCTAAAGTTTTAGGTCGGCCATGCTGACGCATCTATCCATCCAGAATATCCTCCTGCTCAAATCCTGCGACATTCCGTTCGCGGCCGGACTGAACGTGCTGACGGGTGAGACGGGTGCGGGCAAATCCATTCTGCTCGATGCGTTGGGCTTGGTGCTGGGCGAGCGTAGTGACGCCGGCCTTGTGCGCACCGGTGAGTCGCAAGCCAGCGTGACGGCGGAGTTCGATGTCACGGGAAACGATGCAGTCGCGGCATTGATGGGCGAGCTGGAACTCGAGCCCGACCCTTTTTTGGTGCTACGGCGCACGCTGACCGCCGACGGTAAAAGCCGTGCGTTTATCAACGATGCGCCGGTCAGTGCCGGTGCGCTCAAGCGCTTTGGCGAGCTGTTGGTTTCGCGCCATGGGCAGCACGATCAGCGCGGATTGCTCGATAGTAAAACGCATCGCGACCTGCTCGATGCCTATGCCCATCACCCCGTGTTGGTGAGCAGTACCGCCGCCTGCTATGCGACGTGGAAGCAGGCACAAAGCGCGGTGGAAGCGCTGGCCGAACGGGCAGCACAAGCCGCGCGCGACGAAGAATGGCTGCGCCGCACGGTCGAGGAATTGTCGGCCTTGGCGCCGGAATCCGGTGAGGAGGAGATACTCACCGCCAAACGGAAATTGGCGCAGGATGCCAAACAATCCTTAGGCGCGCTGCGCGAGGCATTGCAGTTGCTTGCCGAGTCCGGTGGGGTTGCGCTTCAGTTACGGCAAGTCGCCAAGCTGATGGCGCGCACCGCAT
>JBIIAV010000134.1:0-3002 GCA_044239745.1 Rickettsiales bacterium | reverse complement strand
TACCTTCCTCACCGCCAGCGGCCCCCTCGCGCCAAGTGATGCCGTCGCCGCCATCATCGTGAACGAGGATAACCACGTCCTGCTACAACTGCGCGACGACAAGGCCGAGATCTTCTTTCCGCATCATTGGGGCTGTTTCGGCGGTGGCATCGAGGACGGCGAGGACGCCGCACAATCGCTGCTGCGCGAGCTCGACGAAGAACTCGGCCTCGCCTTCGATGCCAGCGCCTTGGAGAAGTTCATCACCATCGCCTTCACCCTCACCCCCAACGCCACCCGTGCGGTCGATCGGCATTTCTTCATCATCCGCACCAGCACCGCCGCCATGCAGCACATCACGCTGGGCGAGGGGCAACGCCATGGTTTCTTCCCGTGGCAGGAGATGATGGCGATGCCCAACGTCACGCCCTACGACAAATTCGCGATGTGGGTCTATTTCAATCAGGCGCGGTTGCCGACGCTGTAACCGCCTGACGGGGCTCGTGTGGCGTAAGCCACCCGAAGCCGAAGGCGTAGGGTGGTGGGGGGAGAGGGATTTGAACCCCCGACCAAGGCGTTATGAGCGCCCTGCTCTAACCGCTGAGCTATCCCCCCGATTTCACTTCATTCTTCGTAACAAAAAAACCGCACTGCTCAACTAATAAAGCATGAGCAGCCAATTCCCAGAAGTATTAATCTCATCTTAAGTTTTTTGCGCTATGCTACGGGCATGCTTTTATCGCGTCGCCGCACCGCCCGAACCTCTGCTCGCACCGGCTTCAGCCTTGTCGAGCTTTCCATCGTGCTGGCCATCATGAGCATCGTCGCGGTCTTCGGTCTTGAGGCCGCCGCCACCTTCGTCACTCGCACCGCCGGCAACATCTCGAAGGAGCGTCTGGTCACGGTCGATGTCGCCATCGCCAATTTCTTCCGCATCTATGGCCGGCTGCCCTGTCCGGCCGATCGTGGGCTTTCGCCCACCCCGCCCTCCAACTACGGGCTGGAGGATTGCACCATCGCCGTGCTGACCAGCACCACCGTCGGCGGCGGGGTCATGAGTGGGGCGGTGCCGTTTCGCACCCTCAACCTGCCGTCCAGCGCCGCGATCGATGGCTTCGAGAACAAGATCAATTACGTCGTGACCAAGAACCTTACCGTCGCCGGCACCACCAGCGGCCGCTTCGGGAACGCGACCGATGGGGTCGGCGGCATCGAAGTGCGCTCGGGCATCCTCGAACAGCCCTGCAGTAGCAGCAAATGCCAGATCCTCGCTAACGCGGCCTATTTCCTCTTCAGCTCCGGCGCCGACCGTCGCGGTGCGCGCACCGCCCGCGGTAGCGCTGCCGTTGCCTGTGTGCCTGCCGCTGCCAGCCATGGCCGCCGGATTGATTCGCAAAACTGCGTCCAAGGCGATACCGCCGTCCGCGCGCTGATGACGCCGAGCACCATCCCCTACAACGTCTTTTACGACAGCCGCTTCAATGCCGGCCTCAACCTCGTCAACTATTTCGATGATTACGTCCTGTGGCGTTCGAAGGCGATGCTATGAGCCGGCCGCTTCACATCCGCGCGCGCTGGCGCGCCTTCACCTTGCTCGAACTTTCCATCGTGCTGGCGGTCGTATCGCTCATCGCCGGTGTCGGCATGAGCATCGCCACCAACTCGCTCAAGGCGGCCGATCGCATCACGACGCAGGAGAAACTCGCCGTCATCAAATCGGCGCTCGAGAGCCACGCCCAGTCCTATGGCTATCTGCCCTGCCCCTCGAACCTCACCCTCGTGTCCACCAGCAGCAGCTTCGGGGTCGAGGCCAGAAGCGGCACCAGCTGTACCGTTTCCGCGCCGGGTCTGGTCGGGGTGGCCACCAACAGCGTCTTCATCGGCAGCGTTCCGGTGCGCACGCTCGGCCTGCCGGATCACTACGCGGCGGACGCATGGGGCGGCAAATTCACCTACGCCGTCAGCGCGCCCTTGGCGGCCAACGCCATCAGCTACGCCGGTTCGGGCAGCACCATCGCGGTGCGTTTCGGCACCCGCGCCAGCAATTACAACGTAACGCAGGAGCGCAAATCGCTTCCCTACAGCGGGGTCACCAGCAACGGCGGCATTGCGCGACTCACCCTCGCCAGCACCGTCGGCCTCGCCAACGGCATGAGCGTGCATGTCGGTGGCACGGTCTATAAAGGCCAGTTCACGGTCGCGAACCTCGTCGCCAACACCAGCATCGACCTCACCGGCAGCACGTGGAGCGCCACCGATACCGGAACCGTCGAGTGGCAGGAGGTGGGGCTTGGCGCAGCGTTCGTTGTCGTCAGCCACGGGCCGGATGGCCGCGGCGCCTTCCCGCTCGCCGGCAGTAACGTGCCTGCCACCAAGCTATGCACCGGCGTCGGCGCCAACACCTCGCCACCGCCATGCACCTCCTCGGGCACCACCACCTGTATTGATATCGAGAACTGCAACAACAGCGACGAGATATTCTTCGACACCGCCTATAAAGAAAGCGGCACCGCCGCCAACTACTTCGACGACTTCATCGTCTGGGGTAGCAATGCCTTGAAGCGCACGGCCGTCAGCCAAACGCTCTACCCCTCCTGCCCCACGGGTGTGTGCGAGGCATGGTGCGCCCGCTGCGGCACCAACTACCCCAACGGCGGCTCCACTGCCCCGCCGACAGGCCTCACCAACCCCAGCCTGTGCAAAAAGATCATCAACACCAATGCAGCCACCTGTTCGGCCACCTGTTTTTGGAGTGGCACCACCGGCACCGGCTACGTGGAGTGCCCATGAACCGGTTGCTAAGTGAGTGATATGCTGCTATAAATAATTCAGGCCATGTATTAACGATTGCTAATGGGCAAACGTTAATATATACTAATCACAGGGTGGAAACGCCCGTCCTTTTGGGGTTGGATCTTCGATGAAGCAACGCGGGCAGCGTCATGTGCAACAACGCGGGTTCACGGCGATCGTGGTGGCGACGCTGTTCGTCGCGATTGCGGTGGTCATGGCGGTCGCGGTCG
>JBIIAV010000044.1:0-11710 GCA_044239745.1 Rickettsiales bacterium | reverse complement strand
TTGGCGGTTTTTTCTGGCGGGGTAGCGGATTTTGTCATAGATGCCTTGGGCGTGTTTTGAGTGCGTTACCATAAGCAAATCGGCACCAATTCGCAAGCAATGTTCACGACCAAAGTTTTGGCGAGCAAGGGTAGGTAGTCAGCGCCTCGGAACTAGCTGATTGGCGCCCCCCACCAAAGCAACACGCGGCGATGGCAGCGCGTTGAGCAGCAGCACAAGCTGGTTAGCAGCCTCAAAATAATTCCTAACTTCCTTCAACGATGCTTTATATTCCGACAGCGCCGCTGCAATTTGGGTGTGTTTTTCTGTACCAAGAATAACCTTGTTTTGTTTAAGCCACACACCAATCTCGTCGGCAATCCGACCCCAAGCCTGTTGAACTGTTTCTGGTTGTGGCAGTGTTTCTGATTTGCTGCTTACTAACTTAGCAGGTGAGGTGTTGTTTGTAGGTTGAGGGGTTGTCTTTACATAACGCTCATAAAAAAGCGCATACTGACTTTTAGACTCAAGCCCTGCCAACATTTCCCGAACCGTTTTAACCGATAGCGGCGTTACTGCCTGATAGTCTGGGTCATTCATCCCCGAAAGTTTTACTCCAGGACCATTAACAAATTCACCCAGCAATCCAACAGAACCAAATAACCTTTTCATGGTAAGTTGTGTCTCAGGGCTAGCCTCAGCGCCCCAATCGCTTCTTACTAGATCGCGCATCTTCTTGTTTGCCGCGCACAGCCTTGTCCAAGCACCATCTTGATCGGCACCTTGAGAATTCTTGGCAATCACTTTCTTCGTGCGATTGATCAGATCTTGTTCCAAACGAGCACGAAGATTGTGCACCGAACACTCACCATCCACTTCCCCCAAACGAACATGATGGGTCGGTGTGTCACGATCTCCCTTCGGAATGTGCGTGTCAGCCTCTTCCTTCATTTTTATCCTTCGTCCCTTGTTTCTCGTGGGTTTTATCTTATAACATTTCTATGACAGTTTAATGACAACCCTGACAATTACGTAAACAATGTTCGAAAATCTCAGTAAGCACCTCACCGAATCGCTCGATAAGCTACGGCGCAAAGGCAGCCTCAGCGAAGCGGACGTGGACGCGGCGTTGCGCGACGTGCGCATGGCACTGCTCGAGGCGGATGTCGCCCTGCCCGTCGCCCGCGACTTCATCGCCAACCTCAAGACCAAGCTGGTGGGCAGCGAGATCATCGCCAGCGTTTCACCGGCACAAATGGTCATCAAGCGGGTGTATGATGCGCTGGTGGAGCTACTCGGTGGAACGCAAGCGCCTCAGGAGCCCTCCGTCTCAGCCGTAGGCCTACGCACCACCATTACGAACTATGAGAACGAGCTCAACCTCGCCTGCGCGCCGCCAGCGGTGATCCTCATGTGCGGGCTGCAAGGCTCCGGTAAAACCACCAGCACCGGCAAGCTGGCGCTTCGCCTACGCACTAAGCATAACAAGCGCGTGCTGGTGGCATCGTTGGATGTCTATCGCCCTGCGGCGCAGGAGCAGTTGGCAAGCGTCGCAAAAACTGCGGAAGTCGATAGCCTGCCCATCGTTGCCGGCGAAATGCCTGCCGCCATCACCGCCCGTGCGCTCGATGCGGCGAAGAAAGGCGGCTACGATGTACTGCTGCTCGACACTGCTGGCCGCCTGCATGTCGACGAAACGCTGATGGATGAGCTGAAGGCGGTCAAGCGCCTCGCCAATCCGATCGAGACGCTGCTGGTCGCCGATGCGCTGACAGGGCAGGACGCCGTGAACATCGCAAAAGCATTCCATGAATCCGTCGGTGTCACCGGCATTGTGCTTACGCGACTCGATGGCGACGGGCGCGGTGGCGCGGCGCTTTCCATGCGCGCCGTCACGGGGCAGCCCATCAAGTTCATGGGGCTGGGCGAAAAGCTTACTGAGTTCGAGCCGTTCCACGCCGAGCGCATCGCGGGGCGCATTCTCGACAAGGGCGACGTGGTGAGCTTGGTCGAGAAAGCGGCGGAGGTGATGAACAGCGCCGAAGCGGAGGATACCGCCAAACGCATGATGCGCGGCAGCTTCGACCTCAACGACATGCTGCAACAGATGCGTCAGATAAAAAAGATGGGCGGGCTCGGTAGCGTGATGAACCTGATGCCCGGCATGGGAAAAATGAAAGAAGCGATGAAAGATGCGCCACTGCCGGACGACAAGATCGTCCGCCGCCAAGAAGCGATCATCCTTGCGATGACCCCGAAGGAGCGCGAAAATCCGTCGCTGCTCAACGCGTCGCGGCGGCGGCGTATCGCCAACGGTTCGGGCGTGCAGGTGAGCGATGTCAACCGCCTCATCAAGCAATACCAGCAGATGGAAACGATGATGAAGCAGATGAAAAAAATGGGCGGACTTGGAAAAATGAACCCCGCCGCGCTGAAGCGCCTGTTACCGTTCTAGTCGCGTGCCTGCACCACGTGCGGGCGCCGCATCAAGCCTTTGGGCTGGACGCCGGAGATGACGTTGTTCGGGGCGTTCACGGCGTCCGGCGCCATGGTGGGGTTGGCGATGGTCTGCTTGTAATCCTTCAATAGCTGCACGACCCGATCGGCCGCTAATGCCCAGCGCGCCTCATAGATGAGGTTCGTGGTCGCGCAGCGCGCGCTCAGCGGATTTTGAAATGGTTCGGGATCGGTGAAGCCCTTGCGTACCGTTTCGTTATAGCGCGCTTCTTCGCGGGCGACGGCTTTTTCGCTGCGTTTATAGGCCAGCCCCACGCGCGTGAAGAGCTTGCGATCCTCGTGGCTGCCCATGACGAATTCCAGCGCGTTGTTCTTTAGCACGCGCGCCGCTTCTTGAATTTTCAGTAGGCTCTTGGCTTCGCGGATATCGCGTTCAGCGGCGATCGCGCGCTGGTATTCCTTACCGGCGGCATTGGTACGTAAATCCTCGGGGATGGCGGCGTTGAAAACATCCACCGCTTCGTTAAGCTGTTTGGCGAAGACGGCGCGGTTATCATAAAAATGGTTCTTGCGCTTGTCGCCGCATTGGTCGGCCACTTTTTGTACGGCGGAGGCGAGGTCGAGCATGGCCATCGCGCATTGGGTGTGACGGGTGAGCTGATCGAATTCGGGCAAGTGATGGAACATCCATTTACCGTGGATGGTTTGACGGTCGGCCGCGGCAGCTTGCGCAAGCGCTTTGGCATAGGGCACATAAACGCGCTGTTTCGCCGCCGCGAGGGCATTGTGCTTGCGCGGGTCGATCGGCGGGTGCTTGGGTTGGATGGCGGCGCGGCGGGCATCGATCGCCTTGATGAGTTGGTCGATAATGCGATGGCATTGTTCTTGTTGCTGCGCGATGCTGGCGCCTTTGGGGTCGGCCAGCATGTGATCTTGTAACACCCCAAGTTCGACCAGATGGGCGCCGATGGTCGGCATTTCGACACCCAACAGTTCGTCCGTTTTACCCAGTTGCCTCAGCTGCGGTGGGCAGGTGGCGGCCAGATCGTTCACCATGGCGAGGATATCCTGCTTGGCTTCGTTCAGGAAGTCGGCATTTTTGGGCTGGGTACGCTTTTCGCGAAATTCCACCATGCGTTGGCGCAGGCCGTTGAGCTCGGTATTGTCGAGATAGCTGATGCGCGCGTGCGCGCCATAACGCGGCGGCTGGCCTTGGGGATGTATTTTCTCACTCATGCCAAGAGACTAACAAAAAAGACTAGCCTTTTGTGTGACAATATGGTTAAGACCACACCCCTAGCTACTTGGGTACATGGCCAAAAGCGCCGCATCGGGCGGAAATGCACGGGCCAACCGAAAGGAGAACACCATGTCTGCAGTTATTCGTCTGGCACGTGCCGGCGCTAAAAAGAAACCCTTCTACCGCATCGTCGTTGCCGACCGCCGCGCCCCGCGCGATGGCGAGTTCATCGAGAAGATCGGTACGTTCAACCCCCTGCAAGCCAAGGACAGCGCCGCCCGCGTGGTACTGAACGCCGAGCGCGCCAAACACTGGCTGAGCGTGGGCGCCCAGCCTTCCGAGCGCGTCAACAGCCTGCTTTTTGCAGCCGGCCTGACCAAGAAAACCGACGTTGCCGGTAAGCCCCAAAAGACCCGCAAGAAAGCCGATAAGCTGACCCGCGTCGAGAAACGCGCCGCAGCCGAAATCGAAGCCAAAGAAGCGGCCAAAGCCGAAGCGGAAGCTGCAAAAGCAGCACCCGCCGAAGCAGCCGCAGAGCCAGTGGCTGCTGCTGAGGAAGCCCCCGCCGCTTAAAGAAACAATAAGGATTACACCCTGTTGATAGGGGGTGGTGAAAACCGCCCCCTTTTTCTTGCTCCCCGCCAAAATGTTTCACGTGAAACATTTTTTATTTTTTACAGATACTTACTGGTTTTTGTGCCCCGTGTTAGACTGCGCCTTATGGCGCGGCAAGCCCCGCGCCGCAAGCCTGAGCTGCCGGATGGTTGCAATATCGCGGGTATCTGCTAGGTTCGCGGCAGTTTTTTCAAGGAGCGTTCTATGGATATCGTGATTGCCATCGCTGGGGTCGTTCTGGCGACGGTCGGCGTAATCGTCGAGTATATGTAGCGATGCCGACGGTCGAGACGAAACCATCGCCCGAGGGCGACGCCCCATGGGTGGCACTAGCGGTATTCACCCAGCCCCACGGCGTCAGCGGACGTATCAAGGTGAAGTCGTTCACCGAACCGGCGGATGATTTTGCCCGCCACCCCGACCTAACCGACGCCAACGGCACCCCCGTCAAGCTGCGCATCACCGGCCATGCGCAAGGCATGCCGATCGTCGAGATCGAGGGCGTGACCAAGCGCGAGCAGGCCGAGCTACTGCGCGGCCGCAAGCTGGGTGTTGCCCGCACGCAGATGCCGGCGCTTACCAAGCCCAACGCCTATTACACCGACGACCTCATCGGGATGGCAGTGGTGACGCTGGCGGGAGAGCCGTTCGGCCGCGTGGCGCGCGTCACGAATTATGGTGCCAGCGACATCCTCGATATCGAGCGCGGCAACGGCGTGCGCGAGATGTATGCCTTCACCCACGCCACCTTCCCGACGGTGGACGTGGCGGCACGGCGCATCACCATCGACCCGCCGGAATTATTGAATGCGACGCATGAGGATAACTAAATCACTTGAACCGCGCCGCATTTCCCATTAGGGCACTAGGGTTAACTTTTTATCCGGAGACCTACCATGAAAAAACTTTCGACCCTTGCTGCGGCACTGATCATTGCTTCCTCCAGCGTTGCTTTCGCTGCGAACGAAGTGACCACGACTGGCGCAAAAACCGTGACCACGAACCACGGCACCGTTGTGACCTCGGGCACCGGCGCGGTAACCCCTGCTGCCCCTGCAAAAGCAGAGAAGCAGACCAAGAAAAAATCGAAGGGCAAAGCAAAAAAAGCAGCCCCTGCGAAAACCACGGCGCCGGCGAAAAGCCAGTAGCCTGTGATACGTGCGCCCTGGAACGTAACGGTCATCACCTTGATGCCCGAAATGTATCCAGGGCCACTCGCCCACTCCCTGATCGGTGATGCACGTGACCGTGGGCTGTGGGATCTCTCCGTGATTGATCTGCGCCCCTTCGGTGTGGGCGCCCACCAGAAGGTGGACGACACCCCCGCTGGCGGCGGCGCGGGGATGGTGCTCAAGCCCGATGTCGTCGATGCCGCGATCATTCAAGCCAAAACCCAAGCCCCTGCGGCACAGCTTATTCACCTTAGCCCGCGCGGGGAACGCCTCAGCCAGCCGCTGCTTCGCGAACTGAGCCAGACCGACGTGATCTTGCTATGCGGACGCTATGAGGCGGTGGACGAGCGCGTGCTTGAGAAACACCAACCGCGCGAGATTTCGCTGGGCGATTTTGTGCTCACCGGCGGCGATATCCCCGCCATGGCGTTGATCGATGGCTGTGTGCGGCTGCTGCCCAGCGTTGTGGGCAAGGAAGCGAGCCTCGGCGAGGAGAGCTTCGGCGACGGCGATTATGCCCATTTGCTGGAATACCCGCACTATACCAAACCCGCGGAATGGGAGGGTCGCAGCATCCCCGAGGTGCTTCTGTCCGGCCACCATGCCAATATCGAGGCGTGGCGGCGCGCTCAGGCCGAGGCCATCACCAAGCAGCGCCGGCCAGATTTGCTGAAGAAGTGACGGGCGCCACGAAGCGCCAAATAGGGCTTGCCAAGGGCGAAATGTCCGTGTAGATAGCCCTCCCCATGCATTAACGCGCCAGCCGCGCGAACACGAGGTAAGCTATGAACATTCTACAACAAATTGAAGCTGAACAAGTTGCGAAAATCAGCCAAAGCCAGAAAATCGACGCCTTCAAAGCCGGCGATGTCGTGCGCGTGGATGTGAAAATCATCGAGGGCAGCAACGAGCGTATTCAGGCATTCGAGGGCGTGGTCATCGCCAAGAAGAATGCTGGCAGCAACTCTTCGTTCACCGTGCGCAAGCTGAGCCATGGCGAAGGCGTGGAGCGTATCTTCCCGCTGTATTCCGCCCGTATCGCTGGGGTCACCCGCGTACGCCAAGGTGAAGTACGCCGTGCAAAGCTGTACTACCTGCGTGGCCGCACCGGTAAATCGGCACGTATCAAAGAGAAAATGGATCTGACGCATCTCGCCGCGAAAGATGGCGAAACCGCGAAAGCGTAAATCGTTATCATGCCAGCGCAGGCTGGCATCCAGCATTATTTTCAGCAACGCTGGTCGGTTCAATTCAGCTGCATAAGTATTGCAGATGTAGCGCTGGGTACCAGCCTACGCTGGTATGACAAGAGTTAGGACATGACGAGCACACCACGCACGCTTTTTGACAAAATTTTCGACAGCCACCTTGTGCACGCGGCCGAGGACGGCACCTGCTTGCTCTACATCGACCGGCACCTTGTGCATGAAGTGACCAGCCCACAGGCCTTCGAGGGCTTACGCACCGCCGGCCGCACCGTGCGCCACCCCGAAGCAACGCTGGCGGTCGCCGACCACAACGTGCCGACGACGAAGGACCGCTTGCAAGGCATCAAGGACGAAACATCCCGCATTCAGGTGCAGACGCTTGAAGATAATGCGGCGGCGTTCGGCATCACCTATTTCAAGATGGACGATGCCCGCCAAGGCGTGGTGCATATCGTGGGCCCTGAACAGGGCTTCACCCTGCCCGGCAGCACCATCGTGTGCGGCGATTCGCACACCAGCACGCACGGCGCGTTCGGCGCGCTGGCGTTCGGCATCGGAACCAGCGAAGTGGAACATGTGCTCGCGACCCAGACCCTCATCCAAAAACGCGCAAAGAACATGCGCATCACGGTGGACGGTGCATTGCCCATGGGCGTGACGGCGAAGGACATCGTGCTCGCCATCATCGGCAAGCTCGGCACGGCGGGCGGCACCGGCTATGTCATCGAGTATGCCGGCAGCACCATCCGCGACCTGTCGATGGAAGGCCGCATGACGGTGTGCAACATGAGCATCGAGGCCGGTGCGCGCGCGGGGCTGATCGCGCCGGATGAGAAAACGTTCGACTATCTGCGTGGCCGCCCAATGGCGCCGCAGGGTGCTGCGTTCGAGCAGGCGGTGGCGTATTGGAAGACCCTGCCGACGGATGCCGGTGCGACGTTCGATGTCGAGCTGACCTTGAATGCCGCCGAGATCGCGCCGCAAGTGACCTGGGGCACCAGCCCGCAGGACGTGCTGCCGATCACCGGCACCGTCCCCGCCCTCGAAGACTTCCCCGAAGGCCAGCGCGAGACGGTCGCCCGCAGCCTCGATTATATGGGGCTGACCTCGGGCACCAAACTTTCCGATATCGCGATCGATAAGGTGTTCATCGGCTCGTGCACCAATGGCCGTATCGAGGATTTTCGCGCCGTCGCCGCCGTGGTCAAGGGGCGCAAAGTGGCGGCTAACGTGAAGCTGGCGATGATCGTTCCCGGTTCGGGGCTGGTGAAGCAACAAGCCGAGGCCGAAGGGCTCGACAAGATTTTTGAAGCCGCTGGGTTCGAATGGCGCGAGGCGGGATGCAGCATGTGCTTGGCGATGAACAACGACCGCCTGAGCCCCGGCGAGCGTTGCGCCAGCACCAGCAACCGCAATTTCGAAGGCCGCCAGGGACGTGGCGGACGAACCCACCTCATGTCCCCCGCCATGGCCGCTGCTGCGGCGGTGACAGGCACGCTGACAGATGTTCGGAAGTTACAGTCGTGAGCGCAGAAGAAAGTAAGGATTGGGCAGCACGGATTTTGAGCGCATCAGGTGCGACCCATACTCGTGAGGGGCAACCAATAGAGCCTCCGCGTTTCTTGGAAAATATTTATTGCGAATTTCTGGCCGAAGTCGGAAATAAATTTCAGCTTTCTCTGGGGCAGAGAAACACACGCATCACCACGATAAACGATATTACGGAGTCACGATACAGCGAGATAAAAAATGGTAATATACGGCACATTTATCCTGAAGATATTTTAACATTTAAGAATGGTGGCGGCGGTAAAGGAACTCTCACTCTTGTGCCAAAACACTTAGAAAATCTGCTTAGAGACGTGTGCACCGAATATTTACCGCTTCTTTTTCGTGATGATATCGCTATTGCGCTCGATCAAAACAGATTGCGTGATCTCAATGAGCAAATTCGTACCAACCTTCGCGACTACAAGCAAAACGGCCAAATTCCGCAAAGCATAACAATTCCAGAGTCCAGCGATACATTAGAGCAAGTCCTTAATAGAGCATTTAAAATAGCAAGTGTTTCCAGCCAAAAACCAAATCAACCCCCCTCACTTTAACAAAGAAACGAACCACCCCATGTCCACTCCCCAAACACTCCGCACCGCTGGCGTTTCTGCCGCGCGGGATTATCAGAATCTTCCGGCATGGCAGAAAGCCATCGCGCTGGCCGAACGCCTTTATGGCGCGACGGATGATTTCCCCGAACGCGAGCATGCCGGCCTTGGCCGCGAGCTGCGCGCCAGCGCGCTTGCCGTTGCCGCATCCATCGCTGCCGCATCCGGCCGCAACAACGAATTCGGCATGACCGACAGCTACAGCAAAGCACAAAGCGCCAACGCGGAACTGCTGACACAGATCACGCTGGCGAGCCGCTTGGGCTATATGGGCGCCGACACGGTGACTGAAGTACTGGCCGCGCTTGATGAAGTGAGCCGACTGATCGTGGCGCTGAAGCATGGTCTGAAAGTGGCCGCCAAGGACGCCGAACGCAACGAGCGCATGGAGCGTGAAGCCGCCGCGGCCGAACGCGCCGAGCGCCCTGCCCGCCGCGAATACAAACCGCGTGATGGTGGCGATGACCGCCCACGTCGCGAATACAAGCCGCGTGATGGTGGCGAGGATCGTCCGCGCCGTGAATACAAGCCACGTGATGGTGGCGATGACCGCCCACGCCGCGAATACAAACCGCGCGATGGTGGTGATGACCGTCCGCGCCGTGAGTTCAAGCCGCGCGATGGTGGCGACCGTAAACCTTACGGCGACAAGAAACCCTATGGTGACAAAAAGCCTTACGGCGATAAGAAGCCCTACGGTGATAAAAAACCGTATGGCGATAAGAAACCGTACGGCGACCGTAAGCCCCGCGGCGATAAGCCGTTCCGCAAACCACGGGATTAATACCCTACTTCGCACTTTCCCGCAGGCGTGACTGCTGTATAATCGCGCCATGACGTTACCGGATACCGCACCGACCTATGCGCCGTTTCGCAAGCGGCTTTACGCCTATGGCTATGACTCGTTCATCGTCACGGCGGTGGCGTTGCTCATCGGCTGGTTGCTGGGCGGCAGCGCATTCGCCCAAACGCCGGAGGATATCCAAACGCTGGTGAATGCCGGCCTGCTACCGCAAGGCACCGATGCTGCCGCGCTGACCGCCGCGCTGGGCGCAGGCGGCGGCGATGGTGGGTTTGGATGGGGCGACCTTGTGCTGCCGATGCTGGTCTCGGCGTTCTACAACATCGCGTTCACCCATAGCCGCTGGCAGGCGACATTGGGCAAGCGCTTTTGCGGCATGTATGTGACGACGGCACAAGGGGCGCGGCTGTCGCTGGCGCAAGCTGCCCTGCGGCATGTGGCCAGCGGGCTTTCGATGCTGCTGGGCGGGCTGGGATATGTCAGCATCTGGTTCACTCGCGAGCGAACGGCGCTGCACGATATGCTATGTAACACCCGCGTGATCATGGGAAAGGCAGGCTGAGATGAGCGCGCCCATCACCCCCGAACGGCTGCTAAAGGAGATGCGCGGCGGCGAACGCTATGTGAGCAATCTATGCGTGTTGCCGACCACGCCCAAGTTCCTCGTGATGCTGGCGGATAAGGAATTTGCGAAAGAGGTAGAGGCGATCGTGACGCAAAAGATCGCCGATATCGAAAACGAAACCATGCATTTTGAAGATGGAAGCGCCCGCCAGAACACCTTGAAAGGCTGGCAGAACATGCTTGAAACGATCGAGAAAAACCTCTATCCCCAGCGCAGCCGAAGCAAAGGATAAGCCATGCAAAAATTCACCACCCTGACCGCGGTCGCCGCGCCCTTGCCGATCCAGAACATCGACACGGACATGATCATCCCGAAGCAGTTTTTAAAAACCATCAAGCGCACGGGATTGCGCGAGGGGTTGTTCTACGAGATGCGCTTCACCGTCGAGGGTAAGAAGATCGAGGATTTCGTGCTGCACCGCGAGCCCTACACCCATGCAAAAATCGTGGTGGCGCTGGAGAATTTCGGCTGCGGCAGCAGCCGCGAGCATGCGCCGTGGGCGCTGGCCGATTTTGGCATCACCGCCGTGATCGCGCCGAGCTTTGCCGATATTTTCTATAACAACTGCTTCAAGAACGGCATTTTGCCGGTGGTGCTGCCGCGCGCGGATGTCGATACGCTGATGCAGCATGCCGCCTCCTCGACCAATGCGGTGACGGTGGATCTGGCCAGCCAAACCGTGCGTGCGGGCAACCATGCGTTCGAGTTCACGATCGACCCCTTCCGCAAGCATTGTCTCATGAACGGCCTCGACGATATCGGCCTGACGCTCGAGAAAGCGGCGCATATCGGCAGCTACGAGGCCAAGGCCAAGGCCGAACGCCCGTGGATGTTCGCCGGTTAAGGCGGCGCACGCAGCCATTTTAGGCGGTAAAATCCTTGCGTTTATGCGGGTTAGTGCTATGGGCTTGCCCTGCAAATCCTGTACGAGAGCATCATGAGCACGAAACATATCCTCCTTCTTGCCGGCGACGGCATCGGCCCTGAAGTGGTGGGGCAAGCGACCCGCGTTCTGGAATGGGCGGGCGGCCATGCCGGTGTGCAGTTCACGTTCGACGAAGCGCTGCTTGGCGGCGCGGCCTATGACGCGGTGGGCACCCCCTACCCTGCGGAAACACTGGCGAAAGCAAAGAAGGCGGACGCCATTTTGCTCGGCGCGGTCGGCGGCCCGAAATGGGAGACCCTCGATTACAGCGTGCGCCCCGAGCGCGGGCTACTCGGCATCCGCAAGGACCTCGACTTGTTTGCGAACCTGCGCCCGGCCATGTGCTTTCCCGCGCTGGCCGATGCTTCGAGCCTGAAGCCGGAGATCATCAGCGGACTCGATATCCTGATCGTGCGCGAGCTGACGGGCGATATCTATTTCGGCCAGCCACGCGGCGTGACGGTGGAGAACGGCCACCGTGTCGGTCGCAACACCATGATCTATGCCGATTGGGAAGTGACGCGC
>JBIIAV010000133.1:0-3019 GCA_044239745.1 Rickettsiales bacterium | reverse complement strand
TGGGCGCCGACAAGGCACATGACGGGCAGCAGAAAGCCGGCCATACCCAGTAGGAACAGCAGATGCGGCTGCCAAAGCGCTGTATTATCACGGCAATACTCTGCTCCCACAATTAATACCGGTATCGCCAATGGCAGCATGACCAAGCTTAGAATCGCGCCGGCCTTGCCCAGACCATTGGTAATGGCTGCCACCAAGCTTGCCAACATGCTGAGCGCCACCGACCCCAAACCAAGCCCGATAGCATATTGAAGGCATTGCGCGGCCGACATATCGAACAAAAGCGCGGCTATGGGCAACGCCCCAAGCAGCGGCACCCACAAAAACATAAGGAATCCCAGCCACTTAACAAGAACGACCGCTTCGAGTGAATACGGCAAGAGCTGATAATACTCCAAACGCCCTGTCTCGAAATCACGCTTGAACAAGGAGTAAGAGCCAAGCGTTACGGTACTTGCTAATGCGATCCATAAGATGAATCCGGCAAGGGATTGAATCGCGGGTGAGTTCGCGTTCTGGGTGAACGGCGCCAATACGATAATGGATATAAAATAATTATATAAATAAATAAGTTCAGACTTATTCTTAAAGTAATACTTCACTTCATGTAGCAGTAGCGCCATCATTACGATTTTACCTTAGGTTTTTCGTTCAATAATTTGATAGTTAATGTTTTTATTCCATTACCCTGCATTTGCAGATGGGTAGCGATGACGGCCATGCCGCCCTGTTCCAGCCGCGATTGTAGCAGCGATTGAAGTAGCCCTATTCCTTCGGCATCGAGGTTGGCGATCGGCTCATCAAGCAGCCATAGGGGTGATGGAATGGTGATAAGGCGGGTGAGCGCCACCCGTTGTTGCCACCCCGCCGACAACCCTTCGACGATGGCATCGGGTATGTCCGCAAGGTCGAAATAGCGCATGGCCGCACCGACCAGTTCGGTGTAGCCCCCTGCCTTTGCCCAGAATGAAACGTTGTCGAGCACGCTCATGCTGGGGGCGAGCCCCCGCTTATGGCCAAGATAGAGGATGGGATGGGGCGATGGCCATGCCCCGTCGATACGGATGCTGCCGGCATGGATGGGGATGAGGCCGGCGATGGTCTTGAGTAGGGTCGATTTGCCCGACCCGTTACTGCCATGGACGGCGAGCATCTCGCCGCTGGCGATTTGCATGGTTATCGGATAAGATAGTGCCGCATCGTCGCGCCCGATCACCAGCCCCTCGAAGGTAAGACTGTTACTTTTCATCCCCGCACCCCGATAAAATGCAGCGTGAACGGATAGGCGCTTGGTTTTTGATTGCTAAGGCTCATGGAGGCTGAATAATCCATTCGAGCTGTCGCTACAACTACGTTCATTCATGGGAGATACTAATGGGACTCAATAGCCTTCAAAGCAAAACTTCACTTAGCGCCGGCGGCAAGCACTACACGGCCTACTCCATTCCGACCGCGGGTAAGTCGCTCGGGGTCGATTTCTCCCGTTTGCCGTTCTCGCTGAAAGTGCTGCTTGAGAACCTATTGCGTAACGAAGACGGCCAGACCGTGACCAAGGACGATGTTGCCGCTTTCGGCACATGGCTGAAGACAAAGAACGAGCCGCGTGACATTGCCTATCGCCCTGCCCGCGTGTTGATGCAGGATTTCACCGGCGTGCCCGCCGTGGTCGATCTGGCGGCGATGCGCGACGCTGTTTCCAAAATGGGCGGCGACGCTGAACGTATCAACCCGCTGACGCCGGTCGATCTGGTCATCGACCACTCGGTGATGGTGGACAATTATGGCACGGCGAATGCCTTCAAGCAGAACGTGGCACTTGAGATGCAACGTAACATGGAGCGTTATGAGTTCCTGCGCTGGGGTCAGAAGGCCTTCAACAACTTCCGCGTCGTGCCCCCAGGAACGGGAATCTGCCACCAAGTGAACCTTGAATATCTGGCGAAGGTCGTCTGGACGAAACAAGAAGGCGGCGAAACGGTCGCCTACCCTGATACGTGCGTCGGCACCGATTCGCACACCACCATGATCAACGGCCTTGGCGTGCTTGGCTGGGGCGTTGGCGGGATCGAGGCGGAAGCCGCGATGCTCGGCCAGCCGGTCTCGATGCTGATCCCTGAGGTCGTCGGCTTCAAGCTGACGGGCAAGCTGCGCGAAGGCATGACCGCGACCGACTTGGTACTGACCGTGACCAACATGCTGCGCGCCAAGGGGGTCGTTGGCAAGTTCGTGGAGTTCTATGGCGAGGGCTTGAACCACTTGCCGCTGGCCGATCGCGCGACGATCGCCAACATGGCGCCCGAATACGGCGCTACCTGCGGTATCTTCCCGATCGATGCCGAGACCATCAATTACCTCACCATCTCCGGCCGCGATCAGGCGACCATCGCGCTGGTGGAGGCGTACGCCAAAATGCAAGGCATGTGGCGTGATGCCAGCTACGCCGACCCCGTCTTCACCGAGACGCTCGAACTCGATATGAGCAAGGTGGAGCCGTCGCTCGCTGGCCCGAAACGTCCGCAGGATCTGGTAGCGCTGAGTAAGGCCAAAGCAGGCTTCGCGGCGGAATTGCCGAAGCTCAACGCCGGTACGCTGGAGGCCGGTAAGGAAGTAAAGGTCGCCGGTGCCGATTTCGGACTGGAGCATGGCAAAGTGGTCATTGCCGCTATCACCAGCTGCACCAACACCAGCAACCCCTATGTCATGATGGGTGCCGGTCTCGTCGCCCAAAAAGCATTGGCGCTGGGGCTTACCTCCAAACCATGGGTAAAAACCTCCCTCGCCCCCGGTTCGAAGGTGGTGACGGAATATCTGCAACAGGCGGGTGTCGATAAGGCGCTCGATGCGCTGGGCTTCCAGCTGGTCGGCTATGGTTGCACCACCTGTATCGGTAACTCCGGACCGCTGCACGAGAACATCGAGGCGGCGATCAAGGATAACAACCTCGTGGTGGCTTCGGTACTTTCGGGTAACCGCAACTTCGAAGGCCGCGTGCACCCATTCGTTCGCGCCAACTACCTCG
>JBIIAV010000043.1:0-11801 GCA_044239745.1 Rickettsiales bacterium | reverse complement strand
ACAAGCTCAAATTCTACGAGCGCTTGTGCGCCCATTGGCAGGAACGCCTGACCTATCACGAAGCGGCGGTACTCGGCGGCGATTTCAACTGCGCACCAGCACCGATCGATGTCTACGATGCCGCCGCGCTCGATGGCAGTGTCTGCTATCACCCCGCCGAACGCGAACGCCTGCGCGCACTCATGAATCTCGGTCTCTACGATGCGTTCCGCACGCTTCATCCCACCACGCGTCAATTCAGTTGGTGGGATTACCGCGGCAATGGCTATGCGCGCGGCCACGGCCTACGCATCGATCACCTGCTTGTATCGGCCATGGCGGCGGATGCACTCAAAACCTGCATCATCGATGAAACACCACGCAGCCAAGAAAAACCGTCCGATCACGCGCCGGTGATGTGCGGCCTCACGCTCTAGCAATGCTTCGGGTTATTGCGGGTCCTTGAAGCGCACCTCGAACGGCGCCGCCTGTGGCGCCGCAACGTCCTGCTCGGTCTTGCCGCTGGCGCCGGAGACGGCGAGCTTCATCGGACCGGTACTGGCCATGGTGGTGTAGCTCAGTTCCTCGCGCGCGTTGACACGGCTTGGCGAAAGCTCGAACGCTTCGGAGGCCAGCGGCAACACCTTGTTGCGCCCCGTGTTCTTCGCCTCATACAGCGCAACGTCCGCGCGCTTGAGCAACGTTTCCGGCGTATCGTCCGATTGCAAGGTGGCGTAGCCGATGCTGATGGTCTTGCGGATGGGGCTTTCTGGATTGGGGATGACGAACTCCGTCGCCTCGACCGCTTTGCGCAGACGTTCCGCCGCCTCGTAGGCGCGGGTGGCGTCGGTCTCGGGCATCAGCACCACGAATTCCTCACCGCCATAGCGCGCGGCCAGATCAGCGCTGCGGATGGTTTTCACGATGACACTGGCAAGCGTCTTGAGTACTTCGTCGCCGGCGCCGTGGCCGTAGGTATCGTTCACTTTCTTGAAGTGGTCCATATCCATGATGACCACCGCAAGGTTACGCTGCTGCTCGGCAGCTTGGCGCACCAAGTTCTTCAAGTGCGTATCGAGATAGTGGCGGTTATAAAGCCGTGTCAGGCCATCCGTCACCGCCATCGAGACCGATTCTTGGTAATTCGATTTCAGCGCTTCCTGATATTTCTTGCGACGAATCTGCGTTTTAATGCGCGCGAACATTTCGTTGAAGTCCACCGGCGTCAGCAGGTAGTCGTTCACGCCCAGCTCCAGCCCCTTCAGCATCAAATGTTGCTCATCCTCCTCGACCAACATGATGATCGGCACATGGCGCACCTGCTCGATCGCCTTGAACTGCGTCGAAAGCCGCAAGCCATCGATGTCCGCCAGCTGGGTCGATATCATGATGAGGTCGAGATTCTCCTCGGTGCGGGCGCATTCGAGCGCTTGTTTATGATCCTCGAAATGGGTCACCTTATAGCCTCCGGCCGTGAGCTTCTCGCTCATGCGGCGCACCTGCACCACGTCGTCGTCTATCAGCATCAGGCTGGAGCCGGAGACATCAAGGTTCAGGGAATAATCGCTCGCGCTCATGCCTAGTTGCGAGCCGGATTTATCGCGCAAGCGCAATTCGTCGATCAGCACCTTGATACGCACGAGCGATCGCACCCGCGCGAACAGCGCCGTATCGTTGATGGGTTTGGTGATGAAATCGTCCGCGCCCGCTTCCAGCCCCGCCACTCGGTCAGATGGTTCGGAAAGCGCCGTCACCATCACCACCGGAATATGCGAAACATCGGGGTCCTGCTTCAAACGGCGGCAGGTCTCGAAGCCGTCGATGCCGGGCATCATCACATCAAGCAAGATCAGGTCGGGCTTTTTGGCTTTGGTCTGCTCGATCGCCTCGAAGCCATCCTTGGCCGTGATGACATCGTAATATTCGTTGGTCAGCTTCGCTTCCAACAGCTTCACGTTGGCAGGCACATCATCGACGACCAATATCAATCCCGTCATGCGCGCCTCCTTATGCCATCACCACGTGCGGCTCCAAGAACCGGCGCACGGTATTGAGGAACACATCGATCGCGATCGGCTTGCTGAGATAGGCCTCGCAGCCGGCGGCCATGATCTTGTCTTCGTCGTCCTTCATGGCGAAGGCCGTCACCGCGATCACCGGAATATGTTTGATGGCGGCGTCCGCCTTGATCTTCTTGGTGATGTCGAGCCCAGAGATTTCCGGCAACTGAATATCCATCACGATCAGGTCGGGCATGATATTTCGCGTCATGCTGATGGCCTCGATGCCTTCTTTCGTCTCGAACGTGAGGTAGCCGTTCGCGCCCAGCAAATCCCGAAAAAGCTTCAGGTTCAGGTCGTTATCTTCAACGATTAGAATTCTCTTGCTCATGCGTGGCGGCGCTCCGGTAAGCCCTCAATATAATGATTTTTTTGCCGATTACTACGAAAAATGATTAGTGCGCACTTCCCCAGTTGGCCCCTTGCCCCACTTCCACCGTCAGCGGCACCGAAAGGCGCGCCACCTGTTCCATCGCCTGCTTCACTTCCGCCGCGATGCCGCTCGCTGCGGCGTGCGGAACCTCGATTACCAGTTCGTCGTGTACTTGTAGCAACAGGCGGGCGCGTCCGGCCAGCTTGCCATGCACCGCCACCATCGCCAGCTTGATGATATCGGCCGCCGTGCCCTGCAGCGGCGCGTTGATGGCCGCGCGTTCCGAGAACTGACGGAAGGCGCCATTCTTGGAATTGATATCCTTCACATGGACGCGGCGGCCGAACAGCGTTTCAACATAGCCCTGCGCGCGGGCGAACGCGATCGTGCTATCCATATATTCGCGGATGCCGGGATATTGCTCGAAATACTTGGCGATGTAATCCGCCGCTTCCGCACGGCTAATACCCAGTTGCACGCTCAGGCCATGGGCGCTGATACCATAGATGATACCGAAATTGATCGCCTTGGCGCGGCGGCGGATCTCGCTTGTCATCTGGTCGAGCGGCACACCGAACATTTGGCTCGCAGTCAACGCATGGATATCCACCCCATCATGGAATGCTTGGCGTAGCGAATCCATGTTGGCCATGTGCGCCAGCAAGCGCAGCTCGATCTGCGAGTAATCGGCGGAGAGCAACGTGAAGCCCTCGGGCGCGACGAACGCGGTACGAATGCGCCGCCCCTCTTCGGTGCGGATGGGAATATTCTGCAAATTCGGATCGCTCGATGAGAGCCGCCCCGTGGTCGTCAGTGCCATGCCGTAACTGGTATGCACCCGCCCGTCGCGTGGGCTGGCCGCTTTGGGCAACGCATCCGTATAGGTGCTTTTCAGTTTCGAATATTGCCGCCACTCCAGCACCTTCGCGGCAATCACATGCCCCTCTTCGGCCAAGGTCTCAAGCGTTTGTGCGTCCGTCGTGTAGGCGCCGGTCTTGCTTGATTTCTTGGCGCCGCCCAATTGCAATTTATCATAGAGCACTTCGCCAAGCTGCTTGGGCGAACCGACCGAGAACGGCATGCCCGCAAGGTCAATAATTTCTTTTTCTAACCCCACAATTTTATTACTGAACTGCGACGACAACCCCGTCAGCACACCGACATCAATTTTGATACCGGCGCATTCCATCGCCACGATGACGGGGATCAGCGGGCGCTCAATCGTTTCATAGACGCGCGTCACGCGATTTTGCGGCAGTTGCGGCAGCAATGTGTCGTATAAACGCAGCGTAAAATCCGCATCCTCGGCGGCGTATTGCGTCGCCTCCGCCAACCCCACTTGCGCAAAATTCTTCTGGTTCTTGCCGCTGCCGACCACTTCGGTATAGCTCACCATTTTGTGATTGAAGTGGCGCTCGGCCAAATAATCCAGCCCATGCGCATGCAGCCCGCCGCCAAGGCAATACGACATCAGCATCGTGTCGCCGACCGGCTGCACCGTCACCCCGTATTTCTCCAACACCACAAGGTCGTATTTGATGTTGTGGCCGATTTTCAGCACCCCTTGGTTGCTCAACAACAGCTGCAGCAGCGCCAGCGCCCGCGCCAGCGGTAACTGGCCTTCCACCAGCTTTTTCTCGGTGGTCGTCGGCGCATCGAACAAGCTGCTTTGCGAGGTCGCGGCTACGGGCATCTCGGTCACATGCTGTAGCGGAATATAACATGCCTTGCCCGCCTGCGTAGCCAGCGAAATTCCCACCAACTCCGCATCCACTGCATGCAGCGAAGTCGTTTCCGTATCGATGGCGACATAGCCTTGCGCTGTTGCCTCGGCCACCCAGCGTTGCAGCTGCGCCTCGTCCGTCACGGTCTCGTACGACGCCTGTATCGCGTTGGGCGCAGGCGCTACCGGCGCGGCATGCGCGGTCGGTGTAGTCGTGACCGTGGCCGCCACCTGTTCATTTCCGGCCACGCCCATTTTCTTCGCTAGCGAAGTGAAATTCTGTTGCTCAAGGAAGGCCGCAAGCGCGGCTTTATCGAACGGTCTGGTCTCGAGATCCTGCAACGCCACCGGCAGCGGAATATCGTCCTTCAATATCACCAATTGGCGCGATAGCCGTGCTGCCTCGGCATGGGTGGTCAGCACTTCGCGGCGCTTGGGTTGTTTGATTTGCGCAAGGTTGGCCAGCACCCCCTCGACATCGCCGAACTGCAAGATCAGCTCCGCCGCCGTTTTGGGGCCGATGCTCGGCACCCCAGGCACATTATCGACCGAGTCGCCGATCAGCGCCTGCACCTCGATGACCTTGTCGGGCATCACCCCGAATTTCTCGACGACCTGCGCACTGCCGATGGTCTTGTTCTTCATCGGGTCCATCATCGTCACTTGCCCATCGACGACAAGCTGCATCAAATCCTTATCGGAGGAGATAATCACCACTTCACGCCCTTGCACGCGCGCGGCGTGGGCGTAGCTCGCGATCAAATCGTCCGCCTCGTAATTCTCCAGCTCGATGGCGGGAATGTTCAGCGCCCGCGTTGCCTCGCGCACCAACGGAAATTGCGGAATGAGATCCTCCGGCGTTTCGCTGCGATTCATTTTGTATTGCGGAAATAGCTCGGAGCGAAAGGTCTGCCGACCGGCATCGAAGATGACCGCCAGCATATCGTGCTTGTAGGTCTCGCGCAGGCGCAGCAGCATGGTGGTGAAGCCATAGACCGCGCCCACCGGCGTGCCGTCGCGCCGTGTCAGCGGCGGCAGCCCGTGATAGGCACGAAAAATGTAGCCCGAACCATCGACCAGAATGAGGCGTTGGGCGGGCGGCGTATTTTCCATTGGTGCGGGGCTGTTCATTGCGCTAGAGCATACTGCCTATTTAACGCATAGAAAGCATAAACCCCATGTCACCCACATCCCTGAAAGGCCCCGAGCTTGGGGCCAAAAGTGGCGTCACCAAACGCCTCGTGATCTTTCTGCATGGTCTCGGCGCCGATGGTAACGATCTGCTGAGCTTGGCGCCCATGCTCGATCTGCCGGATACGCATTTCATGTCGCCCCATGCACCCTTCGCGTGCGATATGGCGCCCTACGGCTACCAATGGTTCTCGCTGCTCGATCGCAACCCCGAGCGTATCCTGCCCGAGATTCGCATCGCCGAACCGATACTCAATACCTATATCGATGCGGCACTCGCACGCTTCAACCTCACGCCCAAGGACGTGGCGCTCATCGGTTTCTCTCAAGGCTCGATGATGGCGCTTCACAACGCGCCACGCCGCGCGGAACCCATCGCTGGCGTCGTCGGCATTTCCGGTGCGCTGTTCGGTGCCGATCTGCTGAACCGCGAAATAAAATCCCGCCCCAGCATCTGCCTCATCCACGGCACGCATGATGAAGTGGTGCCGTTCGTGGCCATGGCCGCCGCCGAGACCACCTTGCGCAGCGCGCAGGTTCCGGTCGAGTCGCATGCGCGCCCCATGCTCGGTCACGGCATCGACGAAGAGGGCATCACCATCGCGGCAGCGTTCTTGCGGCAGGTATTCGGGCTTTAGGCATCGCTGCCGACCGCTTCGGCGATGGTGGCATATCCATCGCGGGCAAGCAATTGCGCCAGCCCGTCATTGATGCAATCGACCAATCCGAACCCCTGATAGATGAGCGCGGTATAAAGCTGCACAAGGCTCGCGCCCGCGCGGATTTTGGCATAGGCATCCGCAGCGCTTGCGATGCCACCGACACCGACGAGCGGAATCTTTCCATCCGTCAGGCGATAGGTCTTTTTCAATATCTCAGTCGATAGTGCAAACAGCGGTTTGCCGCTCAACCCGCCCGCTTCTTGTGCATGCGCATTTCCTGTAACGCCATCGCGCGCCAGCGTCGTGTTGCTCACGATCAATCCATCAAGCTGCGTTGCCAACGCCACTTCGGCGATCGCTTCCAACATCGCATCGTCGCAATCGGGTGCTATTTTTACGAATATCGGGCGGCGCGGCTCGCCATCCGCCACTAAGCCATCACGTAATCCATGCAGCGCACTCACCAGCGCGTGCAGTTCGCCCGCCGCCTGCATACCGCGTAAGCCAGGCGTATTGGGCGACGAAATGTTCGCCGTGATATAATCCACATGCGGATAAAGCCAGCGCATCGCCGCGGTATAATCCGCGATCGCATCCACCGTTTCTTTGTTCTTGCCGATATTGCCGCCGATAACGCCGCGCCCCGAACGCCGCGCCAGACGATCCGCCGCCGCCTGCATGCCTTCGTTGTTGAACCCGAGGCGGTTGATCACCGCTTCGCGCGCCACCAACCGGAATACCCGCGGCGTGGGGTTGCCCGCTTGCGCCCGCGGCGTTACGGTGCCGATCTCGACAAAGCCGAACCCCGCACGCAAGGCACCCTCGAAACATTCGGCATTCTTGTCGAAGCCTGCGGCAAGCCCCACGGGATTATTGAAATGCAATCCCGCCACGGTAGTGCGCAAGCTGGCATGCACCGTATGCGACGCCGCCACCGCATCGCGCGCAAGCGCCGCGATCGCTAACCGGTGCGCCGTTTCCGGCGGCAATAAAAACAACGCAGGTCGCACTGCATGATAGATGCCCATGCCTTCGGTCTATCGCGAGATATCGGCAATGAAAAGCAGATTGCGCTACTGCACCTTGATGACCATCGGCCGCCGCGGGGTGGCATTCTGCGCGACGCGCGCATTACCGCGCCCCGTTGCGACATTGCTTGGCGGCGTCACTCCGCGCAAAGCAACGCTGGTCGGCACTTTCAGAATCGTCAGCGGGTCGAATTTCATATCGTTCTTGCTGACGCGATAATCCAAATGCGAGCCGGTCGAACGCCCCGTCGAGCCCACCGCACCGATGGTCTGTCCGGCGCGCACATAGGTGCCCTCGGTCACGCTCTGGGCGCTCAAATGTCCGTAGCGGCTCGTCGTGCCGTCGCTATGCGAGATGGCGATGTATTTGCCATAGTTGCCATCCGCCGCTACTTGGGTCACGCGGCCGTCGGCGCTCGCCAGCACGGGGGTACCGGTCGGCGCCACGATATCGATGCCGCCATGGAACGCAGGGCGCCCATGGAAGGGGTCTTTGCGCATGCCGTAGCCCGAGGAAACATATTGCTTCACGCGCGTGGGGATCGGCCATGACGGGTGAGCCCCAAGCCCCGCGATGACCTGATGGCCGCGCATCGCTTCGGCGAACGAAGCGGTGTTGGGGTCGGCGCTGTGGCCGAACAACGACAATACCGGATTATAGGATTCGTTATTGCCCTCGATCTCCTCGCTCTCGCGCGCCATTTCCTTGGGGGCGGCCGTCACCACCTTCGCTTCTTCGCGAGGGCGATGGGCCTCTGGCGTTTCTTTGGCACGGGTCGGCAGTGCGTGCTGCGCCGGTGCGGGAACCGTGCGTGCACGGTCGATGCGCATGAAGCCGTTATCCATCTGCTTGGTATCGGTGCGCAGCACGAACGGCTTGCTCTCTTTTTTCAGGGGCACACCGCCCTTTTTTTCCTCGGCTTCTTGGCGCGCCGAATCGAGGGGGAAAAAGCGTTTCGTCGGCACCGGCTTTTGGGCATCGAATACCAGCGGCTCCGCCGCCATGGGCGCGCATGGCGCCGCCAGCAACATCGCCACCAACCCCATCGATCCGATCGCCCACCTGTGCATATGCATCACTACCATCAATATAATGTAACAGATGCGACCCCCGTTGTGTGTTTTTAGTAGAAAAGCACACCTGCCATGCCATGAAGTAAGTGTAAGTTGTGCTCAAGTAAATCGAATTTATTCGACTAGTAATGCCCACTAAACGTTAACCACCTGCGCTTGGTCGATGGAACGCCTATGAAACACCGGAAAGCCTCCCCACTTCTTCGCAGCACGGCACTTTGCAGCCTCTTCATGGCTTTCTCCCTGCCACTGGCGGCTCAGGCCTTCGATCCCAACGCCGGCGCCGACGCCACAAAAGCCGCACCAACCCACACTGTCCTTCCCTCCACCGCGCCGCTGGTCAAATCGACCTCAAACACGCGCGTGACCACCAAGCCCACGACCGTAGCGACCGCCGCTCCGGCCGAAAGCTCGATCTACACGACCGGCCGCAGCGTGCCCGCTTCGGTCTACATGGCGGCCGACCCAAGCGTCGAAGCCCTCGCTGCACCGACGGTCGGTGGCGGCAATGCATCGGCCACCGCACAGGCCGCGCCGGTAACGACCGTGACCGCCGCGCCGCAACCCGTCATCGCGTCAGCACCTGCTCCCGCCTTCCCACCGGTGGATGCTGCGACCCAAGCCAAAGCGCAGGCAATCAAATCCGCCGAGGACGCGACCACCCTGAGTGCGGCGGCACCGGTTGCCACGCCTTCCAAAACCTTCATCGCCCCCGCGCCGCTGACGCGCGTGGTCGTCGAGAATCCGCGCGCAGCGATGCCTGCCGCAGCGCCCACCACTTTCACCGCCATGCCTGCCGCCACCATGGCGCCAACGGTCACGGCGCAAGCCCCACTCGCCCCGATCCCCATGCCGCCGGTGGCAGAAGTCGCGCAAGCGCCCATCGCGCCGCTATCGAACGCCAGCAAGGATATTTTAAGCAAGGTGCCCTCGAAGCTCGACACGCAAACGCCCGCTACCGGCAAGTTCAGCGTCAGCCGTATGAGCCCCGAGGTGCAGACCTTTCCGGATAAAGCAAAGACCGAGAGCTACGATTCCGTTGGCCTCAGCATCAAGGTGCAGCGTCCGGGGCTGGATGCCAACTTCGAGCTCAACCGCGCCTACACCGCACTGATGGGCGGCGATACATCGCAGGCAATCGAGGTCTACAAGAACATCCTGACGACCGAGCCGGCCAACCAAGACGCCCTGTTCGGTGCGGCCACCACCTACCATCGCATCGGCAGCCTTGATCTGGCGCGCAGCTACTATGCGCGCTTGCTGAATGCCAACCCCAACCACCGCGCCGGCCTCAATAACTTCATGGCGCTCATCAGCGAAGAGGCGCCCGAGGAAGCATTGGCCGAGCTTGAGCGCCTCGAGCAGCGCAACAAGGATTACGGCGCCATTCCGGCGCAACAGGCCATCATCCTCAAGAAGCTCGGCTTCATGGATCGCGCCCGCGAGAAAATGGTGCGCGCCATCGAGCTCGCTCCCGATAACCTGACCTACAAATACAATCTGGCCGTCATGCTCGATACCATCGGCAATCGCACCGATGCCGGCGCATTGTATCGCTTGCTGATCGCCGCATCGCTGCGTGGCGAGCCCATCCCCGCTCCCGTCGAAACGCTGCAAAAACGGCTCAACTATATCTCGAATCTTTCCGTACCCCGCGCTACGGGCGGCTAACGGTTCGATTCTTAACGAAGTATTCACTCTCAATCGTGTAAGGTTCCACCAACGGGATCGACGAGGATAGGCATGGAAATTACCGACCTTTTGATGGCCACGCATAAGAACAATGCGTCCGACCTTCATCTCTCAGCTAAAAATCCACCCATCATGCGTGTCAACGGCGACATGCTCCAGCTCGATATGCCGAAGCTGACGGGCGAAGAGATCAAGAAGATGGTCTATTCCGTGATGACGGAACAGCAGCGCAGCGATTACGAGAACGAGCTGGAGCTCGATTTCTCCATCTCCTTCACCTCCGACCTGCGTTTTCGCGTCAACGTCTTCAACACCATCTATGGCGCGGCGGCAGTATTTCGTAACATTCCCACCAAGATATTATCGCTCGAAGCGCTCGGCGCGCCGGAGGTGCTCAAGCGCCTTTGCCATTTGCACAAGGGGCTCATCTTGGTCACGGGGCCTACCGGTTCGGGTAAGTCCACCACCCTCGCCGCGATGGTCGATTACATCAACGCTAACTTTAACAAGCACATCCTTACCGTTGAAGATCCAGTGGAATTCGTCCACGCGCCCAAGCGCTCGCTTATCAACCAACGCGAGGTTGGTGGGTCGACACGCTCGTTCGCCAAGGCCCTTAAATCAGCGCTGCGCGAAGATCCGGACGTCATCCTCGTCGGCGAGTTGCGCGACCTGGAAACCATCCAACTCGCCATGACCGCGGCCGAGACCGGCCACCTCGTACTGGGCACGCTGCATACCAGTTCGGCACCAAAAACGATCGACCGTATCATCGACGTGTTTCCAGCCGATGATAAAGAAATGGTGCGTGCCATGCTCTCCGTATCGCTCGAGGCCGTCATCGCACAAACGCTCGTCAAGCGCGCTGATGGCCGCGGCCGTGTCGCCGCCCACGAGATCATGCTCGGCTCGCCCGCCATCCGCAACCTCATCCGCGAGGCCAAGGTGCCGCAGATCACCTCGATGATTCAGATGGGCAGCAAGCTCGGCATGTGCCTCATGCGCGATAGCCTGAACAGGCTCTACGAAGCAGGGGAGATTTCCGCCGAAGCCCTGCGTGAGATATTGATCACCAGCGCCGAGGAGGAATCCAACCCCGCCGCCCAATCTTCCAAGCGCCCTCTTACCAACAACTCGTCGTTCTAGGAGGCACGCCATGGCCACAGCGCATATACACGAACTGCTCCATGCGATGGTCGCCCACAAAGCCTCCGATCTTTATCTCACCTTCGGCAGCTTCCCCAGCCTTCGCATTGACGAAACCATCCAACCCTGCGGCGACACCCTGCTGACCGACGAAGATCTCGCCACGTTTCTCGACCAACTCCTGACCCCCGAACAACTCGACGAATTGCGCACCACCTTCGAGATGAATGCGGCGCTGAACTTCAGCCAAGAGGCGCGCTTTCGTATCAACGCCTTCCGTCAGCAAGGGCATGACGGCCTCGTCATCCGCCGCATCGAGACCACCATCCCGACGCTCGAATCGCTCAACCTACCGCCGGTCTACGGCGAACTATCGCTGATGAAGCGCGGTCTCATCCTCATCTCGGGGCAAACGGGCTCGGGTAAATCCACCTCGCTTGCGGCCATGGTCGGCCATCGCAACACCCACGGGTTCGGCCATGTCATCACGGTCGAGGATCCCATCGAGTTCGTGCATCATCACCAGCAATGCATCATCACCCAGCGCGATGTCGGGCTCGATACCTACTCCTACTCCCTCGCCCTCAAGAACGCCCTGCGCCAGCGCCCCGATCTGGTGGTCATCGGCGAGGTGCGTGACCGCGAAGTCATGGAGCAGGCCATCTACTTCGCCGAGACCGGCCATCTATGCATCGCGACCATTCACGCCAACAACGCCAGCCAAACGATCGAGCGCGTCCTCAACTTCTTCCCCGAGGAGCGCCACCCCCAGATATTGCTCAACCTCTCGCTCAACTTGCGCGCATCGCTCTCGCAGCGCTTGGTGCCAACCCTCAGTGGCGGGCGCGCCTTGGCGCTCGAGATCATACTCAA
>JBIIAV010000132.1:0-3063 GCA_044239745.1 Rickettsiales bacterium | reverse complement strand
CCGACATGCCCAGATGCGCCAACAAAATATGGTCGCAATCGAGGTCGATAAGAAGGTATTTCGCGCGGCGCCGCACATCGATGATGCGGCGGCCTTTCAGTGCGGTGGCTATATTTTTTGGAATCGGGCTGCGCAGGTCGTAGCGGCGCACCGTCACGCCGGCAATGCGCTTGCCCTTCACTGCTTTCAGCAATCCGCGTCGGGTCGTTTCCACCTCTGGCAATTCGGGCATTGGCTCTCTCACTTATGCTTGTGAAGCGCGGCAAAACAGGTTACCAGCTTGTGCCCATCAAGGTAGGTTATGGATTCCGCAAAACAAGATAATTCCACGAATTTCGGTTTTCGCACCGTCGGTGCCGGCGAGAAGCAGGGCATGGTGCGCGAGGTGTTCTCCTCCGTTGCTGGCCGCTACGACCTGATGAACGATCTGATGTCCGGCGGCATGCACCGCATCTGGAAGAATAGCTTTGTTGCGAAGGTCAACGTCCCCTCCTCGGCCGCGATTCTTGATCTCGCCGGCGGCACGGGCGATATTGCCGTGCGCCTGAAGGCGCGCACCGGCGCCAACGTCACGGTGTGCGATATCAACGAAGCGATGCTGAGCGTGGGTCGTGATCGGCAGTTCGATCGTGGTGAAAGCCAAGGTTTGCGCTGGTTGTGCGGCAATGCCGAGCATCTGCCGGTGCCGGACAGTTCGCTCGATGTCATCACCATCGCCTTCGGTCTGCGCAACGTCACCGATATTCCGCAAGCGCTGCGCGACGCCTACCGCGCCCTCAAACCCGGCGGGCAATTCCTGTGCCTCGAATTCAGTCAGGTCGTCATCCCGACCTTGGCGAAATTATATGACAAATACTCCTTCGCACTCATTCCAAAGATCGGCGAGCTGGTGACGAAGGATCGCGACTCCTACCAATATCTCGTCGAGTCCATCCGCATGTTCCCGAAGCAGGAAGCATTGAAGCACATGATGCAGCAGGCGGGCTTCGAGCGCGTGACCTACGATAACTTGTCGATGGGCATCGTTGCCATTCACCGTGGCTGGAAGATCTAGATGTTCACGCGACTGAAATATCCGCTGCGCCTGCTTTCCATCGGCTGGACACTCACCCGCTACGATGCACTGTTTGGCCTTGAAGCGCTGAATGTTTCGCCGCTATTGCTTTGGGCGTGCCGCCGCGTCGCGCGGCGACGCTACAAAACATTACGTCGCGGCCAACGGCTTTCGCGCGCGCTGCAAGCCTTGGGGCCAACTTTCATCAAAGCGGGGCAAGCCCTCTCCACCCGCGGCGACCTCATCGGCGACGCGATCGCGCGCGACCTCACCGAACTGCAAGACAACGTGCCGCCATTTGCAAGCGCGCTTGCAAAAGCCATGCTCGAGGAGCAGCTGGGCATACCCATCGCGCAAGCCTTCTCGCAGTTCAGTGACGAGCCCGTTGCCGCTGCATCCATTGCCCAAGTGCATTTCGCAACAACGACGGACGGACGGGAAGTCGCGGTCAAGATACTGCGTCCGAACATCGAACGCGCTTTCCAACGCGATATCGACCTTATGTTCTGGATCGCGCACATCGTCGAACGCCGCTTACCCCACTACCGCCGCTTGAAGCCAGTGCGCGTGGTCGAGACATTCGCCGATACCATTCGCTTGGAGCTCGACCTTCGCTTCGAGGCCGCCGCCGCCGAAGAACTGCGCGCCAACAGCGCCGACGATCCCGACTTTTATGTAACCGCGGTGGATTGGGAACGCACCGCACGGCGCGTCCTCGTCACCGAACGCATCCGCGGCATTTCCGCCGGCGATATCGAAGGCCTCACGGCAGCCGGCATCGACCTCACCGCCACTATGGAAAAAGCCGCCAAAGCATTCTTCAACCAAGTCTTCCGCGATGGCTTCTTCCATGCCGATATGCATCCGGGCAATCTTTTCGTATTGCCCGATGGCCGGTTGGCGCCAGTCGATTTTGGCATCATGGGGCGCATCGATCACGAGAACCAGTTGCTGCTTGCCGAAATCCTCTGGGCATTCTTGCGCAACGATTACATACAGGTCGCGCGCTTGCACCGTCAGGCCGGATGGATTCCCCCGCACGTATCGGTCGAGCACTTCGCCCAAGCCTGCCGCGCGGTCGGCACGCCCATCATGGGCAAGGCGATGAACGAAATCTCTGCCGCCAAACTCATCGGCCAGCTCATCGCCATCGCCGAGATGTTCGAGATGGAGGCGCAGCCTCACCTGCTGCTACTGCAAAAAACGATGATGACGGCCGAAGGGGTCGGTCGGGGGCTTAACCCCACCATCAATATGTGGCAGCTTTCCGAACCACTCATCCGCGATTGGGCGAAGGCAAATCTTTCGCCGCGCGCGCAAGCCAAAACCGCCCTGCGCGAAGCGTCCGAAGCGCTGCGCGAAGCCCCGCGTGTGCTGCGTCAGATCAAGGCGCTGCTGGAGAGGGAATTGGAGAAGTAGTGAGGTGTTATTCGCGGCCGCCTTTGCCGTTACTTAGCTCTGCAGGCTTCGCCATATCATTCATCAGCTTTGCCGCAGGATTAAAATCGCCGCATGCTTTTGCAGCAGTCGCAGCAATACGAATCTTATTAGCCAATTCTGCATCAGGTTTAAAATTTCTGTCTGAGCCAGAAACGCCGTTTTGATACGTGGCTGTTAGATGGCCAGTGCTTTTGCCGTCTTCTCCACGCATTGTAATCGTCACGTCATTATGCTTACTTGTATCGATAGAAACTTTGCCATTTGAGTTAGTTAAATGCTTGCTGCCATCAGCGGAATTCATGGCAACCGGCGCCTCACAACTATCTATAGATCCGGGATTGTCTCTGAGGTAAGCACCAAGGGTCTCTGCAGTGATAATTTTATTGGTTGGTTCAGCCATTTTAATCTCCTCTAATAAAGTAGCTCTCAATAAACCAATCCTACCCCCCCCCCGTTAATATTTCATTAACAAACACTTGCGGATTGGTTAAGGATGGTAACTTAGTTGCAAAACACCCCACGAACTTCGTCATTGCGAGGAGCGACCCGCGACGACTCGTAAGAGAGGC
>JBIIAV010000041.1:0-12067 GCA_044239745.1 Rickettsiales bacterium | reverse complement strand
GGGCGGGATGGATGGTTTTTTTGCCGCGCGCTTCCGTAAAGCCGCATAAAATAAGCTCGATTGACGGTTTTTATTGTCGCACGGGCGACGCGCTGCTAGTCGTGGGGCCATGAGCAACGCCGTTCGCATCGCCCCGTCCATCCTCTCGGCCGACTTCGCCCGCCTTGGCGAGGAAGTGGCCGCCGTGTCGCAGGCGGGCGCCGACTTCATCCATGTCGACGTGATGGACGGCCATTTCGTGCCCAACCTCACCATCGGGCCGATGGTGGTGAAGGCCATCCGCCCGCATACGAAACTGCCGCTGGATGTGCATCTGATGATCTCGGCGCTCGAGCTGGTGCCGGAATTCGCCGCCGCCGGTGCCGATATCATCACCATCCATGCCGAGGCGACCCCGCATGCCGACCGTGCGTTGGCACAGATCAAGGCGCTGGGCAAAAAGGCCGGCATCTCCATCTGCCCTGCCACGCATGAATCCGCGCTCGCCCACGTGATGGACAAAGTGGATCTGATCTTGGTGATGACGGTCAACCCCGGATTCGGCGGCCAGAGCTTCATCGCCGGCCAACTGGAAAAAATAAAGGCCATCCGCGCGATGATCGCTGCCAGCGGCCGCGATATCATGCTGGAGGTGGACGGCGGCATCAACCCCGCGACGGCCAAGCAAGTGATCGCCGCAGGGGCGGACGTGCTGGTGGCAGGCTCGGCGGTATTCACTGGTAACGCATCGGATTATGCAAAAAATATAAGGAACTTACGCCCATGAACCCGATGATCGAGACCATCGCCAAGAATCACCGCCACGCGGTGGACGGATTTCTCACCCAGCACGGCGATACGCTGGTGAAACTGGCCGAGCGCTGTGCCCATGCCTTTGAAAACAAAGGCAAGCTCCTGTTCTGCGGCAATGGCGGCAGCGCCTGCGATGCCATGCATATCGCGGGGGAGTTCGTCGGCCGCTTTGTCCATGATCGCCGCGCCCTGCCGGCAATGGCACTCAGCGCCGATGTCGGCATGATGACGGCCATCGCCAACGACTACAGCTACGACGTCATCTTCTCCCGCCAGATCGAGGCGTTCGGCAATGCCGGCGACGTGCTGATCGCCCTATCCACCTCGGGGCGTAGCCCCAACGTGCTCAAGGCGCTGGCCGCCGGTCGCCAAAAGGGGCTGACGACGGTGCTTTTCTCGGGCGAAAAATCGCTTGCCAACCCACCGGTGGATGCTGACTTTATCCTTGTCGTTCCGTCGCTTATCACGGCACATGTGCAGGAGTCCTACATGGTGGGGCTGCATGCGCTGGCCACGCTCATTGAAGCGCGTCTTTTCCCTGAGATTTAACGATTTCTTTAGAGTTCAGGAGTAGTCTTGAGGTTGCAAGTCTGCTATGGCGTGGCCATGGCAAGAGAATACAAGGAGAGCCCCGATGAATCGTGAGACCATGCTGGCCGAGATGATCGCCACGCGCCTATGCCATGACCTGACGGGCCCTATCGGTGCCGTTAATAATGGCGTCGAATTCCTCGATGATGAGGGCTTCGATATGCAAAACGAGGCGGTGCAGCTCATCCTCACCAGCGCGCACGAGGCGGTCAACCGCCTGCAATTCTATCGCCAAGCCTATGGCCGCGCGGGGGACGCCGGTGAAGTCTCGCTTTCCGAGAAAAAGAAGATCGCGCTCGATTTCTTCTCCGGCACCAAAGTGAAGCTCGACTGGCCGGATAACCATACCGATGCCTCGGGCATTGCGGTCGGCCAGAAAATGTCGCGCCTGTTGCTGAACCTGCTGGTCATCGCCGGCGGCAGCGCCATTCGCGGCGGCACGCTTTCGGTGCGCTTGGCGCAAGCGGAATCCGGCGAGAAGACAATCGATATCGCCATCGTCGGCGAGACCATCAAGGTCGATGCGGATATGGCCGCCATCCTGACCGGCAAAAGCGACGCCGTGCCGCTATCGCCCAAAAGCGCCCAGCCCTACCTGACCATGAAACTGGCCGAGGAGCTGAACGCCACCGTGTCGTTCACCGCCGATGCCGGCACACTTTCCCTGCGGGTGGTGCAGCCCCAGATGGCCATGGCCGCCGCGTCCTAGGCGCTGTTAGCCCATGCTAAGCGGTTGCGTTGCTGGCAAGCATCGCTGATTCGCAAGGCGAAATGGGTGCGATGTAGCCACTCTACATAAACCCATTTCAACGCAGCGAGCAGCAATGGTTGCCGCAACCCAAAGGGCCATGGTTTATGGTATCGAATAGCGGCAAAAAATTCTCGCACCGTAGTCCCGCTACGCTGCTGCGAATTTTCTTTGCGCTTCGATACCATAATTCGCATGGCGCAATCCACTTAGCATGGGCTAACAGCGCCTAAGCAGGGCGCAACAGTCAAAAAAAATCTATCCTATCGTCCTGTCGGTTGCGTCTTATTGCTTTTCATCGCACCCGTTGCGTGTATATTATGTAGAGGAATAAAGACCTAAAAATAGGCTTGAAAACGCGCACAGGGAAATAAGGGTATGGATGATTTAATCGGAGAATTCATTACCGAGACTTCTGAATCACTCGCAGTGCTGGACCTTGAACTGGTCAAGCTCGAGCAGAATCCCAACGACCAACAGATCCTTGGCAACATCTTCCGCCTTGTGCACACCATCAAAGGCACCTGCGGCTTTCTGGGGTTGCCGCGGCTTGAGTCCGTCGCTCATGCCGGCGAGAACGTGCTGGGCAAGGTGCGCGACGGCGCCATCATCGTCACGCCGGAGGCCATCTCGATCGTGCTTGAGGCGATCGATCGCATCAAGGGCCTCATCGAGCATCTCGCCGAGAACGGCGCCGAGCCGGACGGCGAGGACAAGGACCTCATCGCCCGCCTCAACCAATTCGCCGATTCCAGCGGTGCATCGGGTGCGTCGGCGGCGCCGGCCGCTGCTGCGGCACCGGCTGCGCCTCCCGCGCCACCGCTTGATGCGCCACCGCGCGCGGACGGCCAGCTAGCGCCTTCGGAAATGAAAATGGTCTCCTCCACCTCGCAGGCCGAGATGGACGAGTTGGAGCGCGCCTTCGCCAACGCGACCTCAACATTAGAAGGCGGGTTGGATTTCACCAAAGCACCCGACACGTTCCTGATCCCCGATGCTGCGCCGTCGGCGGCAGCGCCTGCACCGGCAGCCGCCGCACCGCCGGCGCCCAAGCCTGCCATTTCGGAACAGGCGAAGGAAAAAGCCATCAAGCAAGGGCTCGATACCGACGCCAAGGACGGCGGCGCGAGCTTGGCCAACCAGAGCATCCGCGTCAATCTCGACGTTCTTGAAAGCCTGATGCAGATGGTGGGCGAGCTGGTGCTGACGCGCAACCAGTTGCTGCAAGTGGTGCGCCACCGCGATGACCGCGAGCTGAAAGCCCCGCTGCAACAGCTCTCGCAAATTACCTCCGAGCTGCAAGACAGCGTGATGAAAACGCGCATGCAGCCGATCGGCAATGCGTGGTCGAAGTTCCCGCGCCTCATCCGCGACCTGTCGATGGAGCTGAACAAGAAGATCGAACTCAAGATGATCGGGGAGGCGACCGAGCTCGACCGTCAGCTGCTCGAGATGATCAAGGATCCGCTAACGCACATGGTGCGCAACTCCTGCGACCACGGGCTTGAAATTCCGGCCGATCGGATTGCTGCGGGCAAGGGCGAAATGGGCACAGTGACCCTTTCGGCCTTCCATGAAGGCGGCCATATCATCATCGAGATAAAGGACGACGGGCGCGGCCTGAACCTCACCCGCATCAAGCAGAAGATCATCGAGAATGGCTTGGCCGAGGAGCACGAACTCGCCCAGATGTCCGACGAGCAGATCATGCAATACATCTTCAAAGCCGGTTTCTCGACCGCGGAGAAGGTGACCAGCGTTTCCGGCCGCGGCGTGGGCATGGACGTGGTGCGCACCAACATCGAGAAGATCGGCGGCACGGTCTCGTTGTCGTCGGCGATGGGCAAGGGCTCGACATTCCACATCAAGATTCCGCTGACGCTGGCGATCGTCTCGGTGCTGCTGGTCGAGGCGGCGGGTCAGAAATTCGCGGTGCCGCAGCTCAACGTCGTCGAACTGGTACAGATCGGCGAAGCATCGGAATACAAGGTCGAGACCATCAACAATGCGGCGGTGCTGCGCCTGCGCGATAAATTGCTGCCGCTGATGCGCCTGCGCGATATCCTCAAGCTGCCGCCCGCGCCTGCCGCCGAAAAGACCGACGGCTACGTGGCGGTGCTGCGCATCGGTGCCAACAGCTTCGGCCTTGTGCTCGATAAGATCTACGACACCGAGGAGATCGTCGTGAAACCCGTCAGCCCCGTCTTGGGCGAGATCGATGTTTACTCCGGCACCACCATTCTCGGTGACGGCGGCGTCATCATGATCCTTGATCCGAACGGTCTTGCCAAATCCTTCGGCGACCGCGACGGTAGCAACAAGGACGATATCGACCCGCTGGCCGCACTCAAGAAAGAGAAGATCGGCAGCTTCCTCGTATTCGAGGCGGGCAAGGGCGCGCCCAAGGCCGTTCCGCTCGAGCTTGTCTCGCGCCTTGAGGTGATCGAGGCCGGCTCGGTCGAGCTTTCGGGGCATGATTACGTGGTGCAATACCGTGGCGACCTCATGCGCTTGAAGGCGCTGCCTGATATGACCATCCCGACCGAAGGCGAGTTCGATGTGGTTGTCTTCACCTATGACGGCCGCACCATCGGCTTGGTGGTGGACGCCATCGTCGATATCGTCGAGGCACCGCTGAGTATCAAGCTCACCGCGTCCGAGGAATATTACCTCGGCAGTATCGTCATTCTCGGCAAGACCACCGACGTGGTGGATGTCGGCTATCTGCTGAAGGATCTCGCCAACGACCTCGACCACCTGACAAGCACGGCGCCCAAGGTCTCGGGCGTGAAGGTTCTGGTCGTCGAGGATAGCCAGTTCTTCCTGAAACTCATCGTGCCGGTGCTCGAAAGCGTCGGCTACGAGACCTTCCAAGCCGTCGCGCCGCAGGCCGCCCTCGATCTGGTGCAGGCACATAAGGGCGCGTTCGATGTCATTGTCACCGATATCGAGATGCCGGAGATGGACGGGTTCGAGCTTGCCAAGCGTCTGCGGCTCGATCCGCGCATGGCGAACGTACCCATCATCGCCTTCACCTCGACCGTGAACGACCTGTTCAAACAGCGCGCCACCAATGCCGGCATGCAAGGCGTCATCCTCAAGACGGACCGTGAGGCGCTACTGACGGAAATTGCAGCGCAACTCAGTGCCAACAAGGCGGTAGCATAATGTCCAAGGCTCTTACCACCGTGACTTCCAACCTGCCGTCGGGTGGCGGCGCCAACGTGCAGCAGGAATTCGTGACCTTCCGCCTCGACGGTCAGCTGTTCGGTATTTCCGTCCTCGCCGTACAGGACGTCATGCGCTACCAGACCATCGCGCCCATTCCCCTCGCGCCGCATGTCATCGCCGGTGCGCTCAATGTGCGCGGCCGTGTCGCCACCGCCTATAACATGCGCCGCCGGCTTGGGCTGGGCGATTACGAACATCCCGAGCAGATCATGATGGTGGTGGTCGACTTCCAGCACGAGCTGTTCGCGCTGATGGTCGACTCGGTCGGCGACGTGCTTTCCTTCCCGATGAGCAGCTTCGAGAAAGCGCCGGGCAACATGGACCCAAGCTGGCGCGTGCTTGCTGCCGGCGTTTTCAAACTGGAAAGCGAACTGCTGGTCATCCTCGATGTCAGCAATGTCATCAACTTGCTGGGTAAGGAAGCCGCGGCATGACCAATTGTCTGATCGTCGACGACTCTAAGATCGTTCGTAAGGTGGTGCGCCGCATCGTCGAGACCTTCGGCTTCAACATCCTTGAGGCCGAGAACGGGCTGGAGGCGGTGAAGCAAGCCCGCGCCCACGCAATCGATGTCATCTTGCTCGATTGGAACATGCCGGTGATGGACGGGATGGAGTGCATGAAAGAGATCCGTGCCGACGCTTCCATCCATCAACCCAAGATCATCTTTTGTACGACCGAGAACGAGTTCGCGAAAATTCAGCAGGCGCTGATGAACGGTGCGGACGAATACGTGATGAAGCCCTTCGACGAGGCCATCATCGCGGGTAAACTGGTTCAACTGGGTATTATCGAAGACGAGAAACGCTAACATGGCAGATAAAATCCGTGTGATGTTGGTCGATGATTCGGCTGTCGTGCGCGGATTGCTCGACCGTGCCCTGACCGCCGACGCCATGATCGAGATCGTCGCCTCCGCCGGCAACGGCGAGATCGCCATGACCATGCTCAAGAAGACCGCAGTCGATGTCATCGTGCTTGATGTCGAGATGCCGTTCGTCAACGGTATCGAGGCCTTGCCGGAGCTGCTCAAGATATCGCCCAAGGCCCGTATCATCATGTCGTCGACCACCACGACCGAGAATGCCGAGATAAGCCTGAAGGCGTTGCAGCTCGGCGCATCGGACTATATCACCAAGCCAGGCAGCAAGAACACGACCGAGGCTGAGGAATTCTACCGCCTGCTCATCAAGAAGATCAAGGCGCTGGCACCCCATGTGGCGCTGCCTCCCACCGCCCATAAATTCGCTGGCGACACCAAGGCCGATGTGGCGGCGCTGCTGGGTGCGCAAAGCCATGGTGCCGGCCAGTCGCTGCCCATCATTGCGCCACCGTCGCAACCCGTGCGCCAGACCGACCAGCCGATCGCGGCGCAGGCCTTGGCCATTGCCTCTTCCACCGGCGGGCCGCAAGCGTTGTTGCATATTTTTCGTGAGTTCAAGAGCCAGCGGTTAGGGGTTCCCGTCTTCATCACACAGCACATGCCCGCCAATTTCACGGCGATTCTGGCCGATCATATCTCGAAGGCCGCAGGCTTGGATTGCCGCGAGGCGGTAGATAACGAGGAGGTGGTGGCCGGAAGGATCTACCTCGCGCCCGGTGGCTACCACATGGAGCTGAAGCAGGTGCAGGGCGTTAACCGCATTGCGCTGAATCAGAACCCGCCCGAGAATTTCTGCCGACCATCGGCGGACCCGATGCTGCGCAGCATGGCCAAGATCTATCGCGATAAATTATTGGTGGTGGTACTGACGGGGCTGGGCGCTGATGGTGCCCGCGGTGCGGCGGAAGTAGTCGAATCCGGCGGCATGGTGGTGGCACAGGACGAAGCAACCTCGGTCGTTTATGGCATGCCCAAAGCGGTGGCCGACGCCAAACTGACCAGCGCGGTATTCCCGCTGAATGCCATCGCTCCCTATCTCATGCGTGCGGTGACCTGACGCCATGACCCAACCGCTCACCACAGAGGAATTCGATTTCATCTCGGGGCTGCTCAAGCAGCGCTCCGGTCTCGCGCTGACGCCGGATAAGGGCTACTTGCTCGAAACCCGCCTCGCGCCAGTCGCCAAGGCCAACGGCATGGCCGATATCAAGGAGCTGATCGCCAAGCTGCGCCTCAACCCCACGGCACCGATCGTCTACCAAGTGGTCGAATCAATGACGACCAACGAGTCGATGTTCTTCCGCGACAGCAAACCGTTCGAGCAGCTCAGCAAGGTCATCCTTCCGGAGTTGAAGGCCAAGGGGCGCACCTCGCTGCGCATTTGGTCGGCGGCGTGCTCAACGGGACAGGAGGCCTACTCGACCGCGATGGTACTCAAAGAGGAGGCGGTGAAATACCCCAACCTGAACGTCGAGATCTATGCCACCGACCTTGCCGAAAAAGTGCTCGATCGCGCCCGCACCGGTATATACAGCCAGTTCGAGATCCAGCGCGGCCTACCCATCACCTTGCTGATGAAATATTTCACCCAGCGTTCCAACAACAACTGGGAGATCAACGATAGCATCAAATCGATGGTGAAGTTCGTCCCCGGCAACTTGCTCACCTCGTTTGCAGCGATCGGGCGTTTCGATATCATCTTCTGCCGCAATGTGCTGATCTACTTCGATGAGAAGACCAAGGCCGACGTGCTCGACCGCATGGCCGCCATCATGAATCCGCCGGGCTATCTCTTCCTTGGCGGCTCGGAAACGGTGCATGGCCTTACCACCAAACTCAAGGTGGTGGAGCAATATCGCGGCATGTTCACGCTAACTTAGCCTAACTTGCGCAGGCTCTCCAATATCGCTTTACCGATGGCGCCGCCATCGTCGCGGATGCGCTGATCGAAGGCGAGGCGCAGGGTCTCCACCAGTTTTTTGATGAGCCCGCGCTTCTTCTCCAGTGTCAGGCGATCATTGTTAATAGCGACGACGCTGTGGACACAGATTTCCGTGATGAGTGTAAACCCCAAGACCTTGGCGAATGCTTGGATGTTCTGGATGTAGATCTGGAATTGTCGCAGCTCGTTCGGCTCGGGGTCGATGGCGAGCAGTTGCTCCAAGTGGACGAGGTCGGCGAGCGCTTCGGTAAAGAACTCGTCGCTTGCTTGCTTTAACAGCAATGCGCAGGACTGAATTTTATCGGGGGTAATGAATTCGGAGAGCAGAAAGTCATCGCCGAGTTCTTGCTTGATCGACGAAGTGACTTCGTAGGCGATGGGGAGTTTTTCTTCCTCGGTAACGGTCATACGCGTAATTCCTATGTATCTTTCTATTATTCATTACGGCGCACCAAGCGTATCTCACGGGTGCGTCGCTCCGTGGCTGGCGGCACGACTGTTTTTTTGCGCCTACGGCATGGGCCACGGAAGGTCTCAGCTGTAATATATGGGCGCGGATTGTCAACCATGGCAATGATGCGCTCACAGAAATTGAGTGCTTCCAGGGGCTTGAGAACAATCTCGTTCACCCCCGCATCGCGTGCGAGGGCCACGTCGTCGAGACGGGCGTGATCCATCAGCATCAGAATGGGTACGAAGGGTGCAGGGGACGACGGCGCATAACGTAGGCGCTGCACGAACTTGATACCGCTTAACTGAATGGCCGTGCCATGATTGGAGTCGTTCGAAGCAATCGGTGTCGTGGGTTTCTGGATGGTAAGTTCGGCATCCGTCACGATGAAATGAACCCGTATCTCGCGCATCGCCTGAATGCCTTCCGCCGCGTCATGGGCGAGGAACAAATTCGTGAACCCAAGATTGTTGAATAGGCGCTTGATCAAATCACCCGCGCGGGGGCTACTAATGAGAATCAATATATTGATACTGGCAAGACGCTCGATGCGGTTACTTTTTACATTAGAGGCACGAGACAAAGCAGGCATCTGTAACTCCACACTGTATATAATACAATAGGATAGGCATGTTACGTGTATCAAACAGTAGGTGTACAACTGAACAGAATGCAACCGAAAATAAAAAAAAGTCCGGCAGTTATCCACCGGACTTTTAGTATTTTTTTATCTTGGTTAAGATTGCTCCGTTAGGCCGCAGGCTCTTCGACCTTACGGCGTTTGGCTTCCTTTGCGGAGATCTCCTGTCCGGCCTCCGGCTCTTTGAGAACATAGCCGCGACCCCACACCGTCTCGATGTAGTTGTCGCCGCCGGATGCTTCCTGCAGCTTCTTGCGCAGCTTGCAGACAAACACGTCGATGATTTTAAGTTCTGGCTCGTCGATCCCGCCATAGAGATGGTTCAGGAACATCTCCTTGGTCAGGGTCGAGCCTTTACGCAGCGAGAGAAGCTCGACGATGCCGTATTCCTTGCTGGTCAGGTGCAGGGGTTTGCTGTCCACTTCCACGGCGCGGGTGTCGAGGTTCACCATCAGCTTACCGGTGCGGATGATGGATTCCGAATGCCCTTTGCTGCGGCGGACGATGGCTTGGATGCGTGCGATCAGCTCGCCCTTGTTGAAGGGTTTGGTGAGGTAATCGTCGGCACCATAGCCCAAGCCTTTGATCTTTTGGTCGGGGCCCGAAAGACCGGAGAGAATGAGAATGGGGGTGTTGATCTTGGCGGCGCGGAAACGGCGAAGCACTTCATAACCATCGATGTCCGGCAGCATCAGATCGAGGATGATGATATCGTAATCATACATCTTGCCGATCTCGAGCCCTTCTTCACCCAGCTCGGTGGTATCGCAAATGATACCCTCGGAAGCGAGCGATAATTCAATGGCTTTAGCGGTGGATGGATCGTCTTCGACCAGTAATACGCGCATGGTGACCTCTAGGTAACGTGGTGAACCGAGTTTTATTATTGAAGTCGCTCGTCAGTTAACGATTTGCACCAAAAAACCAAGTAAATTCAATGCCAATTGTTAACGCCTTAAGTATTAATATACTATTAACCATTACTCAACTCAACTACAATTTTAACTATTAATCATTTTTTCATCGATAGGGGGGTATGCTGTCATGAAATTGTCATGGTTACGCGTTAGAATCAGGGCATGACCGCAATGAATGATCGAGGCAGCGAATGACCGACGGCGCAACCGAATTGAAAAAATCGACCGGCAAACCCGAGCTCGATGAAGCAGTGATCGGCGTACTTGCCGATCTTGTCGGCACCCCTGCCGAGGCGTTGCAGCATTACCCCTATCCGGGCAAGAGCAATGCGCTTATCCGCGATTATTTCAAGAGCGATAAACTCACGCGCATCGAACGAGTGACCCGCCAGCTCATCCACGAGATGATTCAAAATCAATATCGCGATGCGGTGCTGCTAAGCCCCGATAGCGCCTCCATTGCGCTACAGCCGCTTGCCACGCATTATGCCAAATATCCGAAAGGGGACGGTAATTCGCTTTCGTTGCGCTATATGATGGATATCGCCGAACATTATCCCGCGGTCATCGCGGATGGGCTCGCCAAGAAACTGTCTATTCCGGAAGCAGTGATTGAACGTGCGGGCATTGTCCATGTGAAGACGGGTTTCCCGAAAGTGGACGAGGCGGTGCAGAAAGCACTGGAGGCGTTGAAAGAAAGCCCGCTGGAAGCGCTCAAGACCTACCCTGCTTGGGAGGGGAGCGACGCATCGCTCAAGGCCTATTTCGCGCCGGAAGGTGTGCTGAACTTGGCCTTGGCAACGGATGAACAAGGAAAAGCGACCCAACAAAATATCAAAGCGAAATTGCAGGACGCCTACATCGCGGCCATGAAACGCACGCCTGAGAATGCAACCACCGCACTGATCGCGGTTGCGAATTATTGCGAGAAAAACCACATCGTGCTGAACGAAGGCTCCTTCGAGCTGAGCTTGATGCACGAGATCGCGACGTGTCAGCCCAAAGCGGTGAGCGATGCCAAGGAATCGAAGCTGTGCACCATCCCCACGGTCGTTGTCGAAAGGGCGATCACCAAATTGCGCGAGTTTTTTAGTAAGGAGGCTGCCAAAAAGCTTGCCTCCAGTGGTGGTCATCCGGCCGTACCGAAAGTGACCGACGCGACCCATGAAGGAAAAGCCGCGCCATCGCCCGGTTTCATCCAGCTTTAGTATCCATCAACACCGACGGCCATGACCGCTCGGTGCCCTACAAGAATATCGAACCACCGAGACGCACCATGCCCCACGCCGCCCTAAAAAATGCCGCGCCCAAAACTATCACCGGTTTCGGGATGCTCGATGAACAGCTCCATGCGGTGTTAACCCACTTAAAAACCAACCCACGCGAAGCGCTGGCGCATTACCCCTATCCGGGGCAGACGCTTGGACCACTGATTACCGGTTATTGTGGCCCGTTATGGCGCCATGGCCAAAGCGCGGAAGCGTTGCAGCAGCATGATCGGGTGGAGCAGTTACTGGCCGATGCCTATACCACCGCGGCGCTGAAGAACGCCGGCAACGCTGCCGTTGCCTGCAAGGCCTTGGCCACCTATCACCCGACGCAGCCCGAAGGATACAACCGTGATTTCGCCCATTACCTCATGCTCGAAATCGCCGACCGCTACCCCGCAGTGGTGATGGCGGCAAAGGAGGCGCAAGCCGATGCCATTCCCAAGGATGTGGCGCGCGTGGCGGCCGCTGCGTTCGCCAAAGCCCAGCCACCGGCCAACCTTGTGCAGGCTGCCAGCGGCGAGGGGAAACTCGCCGCCATGGTCGCCAAAGTGCGCGAGTGCGCGTAAGCGTTGCCGACACGCCACTGGCGAGACGCATTCGA
>JBIIAV010000130.1:0-3126 GCA_044239745.1 Rickettsiales bacterium | reverse complement strand
ACCCGAACCGGTAGGCCCGACGATGAGGATGTTCGATTTCGCGATCTCGATCTCGTTGGATTTTTCCATCACCGCGATGCGCTTGTAATGGTTGTGCACCGCCACCGCGAGCACCTTCTTCGCGCGTTGCTGACCAATCACATAATCGTCGAGCACCTTGCGGATCTGTTGCGGAGTGACCAGCGCCTCGGTGGTCTCGGTCGTGACCGGAGCTTTATCAGCGGTGCGGATGATGTCCACGCACAGTTCGACGCATTCGTCGCAAATGAAGACCGTTGGCCCCGCGATCAGCTTGCGCACCTCGTGCTCGCTCTTACCGCAGAAGCTGCAGTAGCGGGTGGTCTTGGTTTCGCGTGGCTTACTCATGGTTCCTCACTTCCGGACGTTACCGTCCACTATTCACAATTCATGCCAACCGTAAGGGCGGCTATTTTTTCTTCAGTTTCTCCGCATCGCCACGATTGGCAACGATCTCGTCGATCAGACCGAATTTTTTCGCATCTTCCGCGCTCATGAAGTTATCGCGATCCATCGATTTCTCGACGATCGGCAGCTTCTGGCCGGTATGCTTGACGTACATATCGTTGAGCTTACGGCGCAGGCTCAGGATCTCCTGCGCATGGATCTCGATATCGCTCGCCTGACCGCGGAACCCGCCGGATGGCTGGTGGATCATGATGCGCGCGTTCGGCGTGGCATAGCGCATGCCAGCTTCACCCGCCGTCAGCAACAGCGAGCCCATCGAGCAGGCTTGGCCGATGCACAGCGTCGCCACTTTCGGCTTGATGTATTGCATGGTGTCGTAGACCGAAAGGCCGGCCGTGACCACGCCACCGGGCGAGTTGATGTACATGAAGATGTCTTTCTCGGGATTCTCCGACTCGAGGAACAGCAACTGCGCCACGATGACAGCGCACATATGATCCTCCACCTCGCCGGTGAGGAAAATGATGCGCTCCTTGAGCATACGGGAGTAAATGTCGTAAGCGCGTTCGCCGCGGCTGGACTGCTCGACCACCATGGGCACCAAGGTCGCACGTTCGGGCGTGCCCACCATGCTGTGGTACGAATCAAGCATATCGCGTGTGTTGTGGATCATAACTACTCCCTTTTCTATTCCTTCAGGCTGCATGAGACATCGCCTGCCGTCAAAGTACTACAACGCATTTTACGTGCCAACCACCGAAAGATAGTGCGCGTGTGGACTTCGTGCCACTGTCGCATCAAAGAAAAAGGCGCGCTACCGAAAGTTTCGGCGCGCGCCTTTGGTCGTTCCTTAGCAGGTGGCTACTTCTTCGCGGCCTTTTTCTTTGCAGGCTTGGTGGGCTCTTCGTCCTCTTTCATCAATTCCTCGATGGTGACGGCCTTGGGCTTACGGGTGACTTGGCTCAAGATCCAATCCACCGATTTCTCTTCAAGGATGGGGCCTTTCAGCTCGTCGATCTGCTGCGGGTTCTTACGGTAGAAGTCGAACACCTTCTCTTCCTGACCGGGATAGTTGCGCGCTTGGCTCATCACCGCGGCGGAAATCTCCTCGCGCGTGATCTGCAGGTTGTTCTTGCGCGCCACATCGGAAAGCAGGATGCCCAAACGCACCCGACGCTCGGAGATGGCTTCGTATTCTTCCTTCAACTGCGCCTCGGATTTATCCTTCAATTCTGGATCGCCCGCTTTTTTCGCAGCTTCCACTTGCTTCATGATGCTCTCGTTCTCGAGCTTGAGCATGCCGGCAGGCACCTCGAACTGGGCCACTTCATCGAGCGCGTCGAATAGGTGTTTCTTGGCCTTGGCGCGCGCAGCGGATTTGTACTCGAAATCGATCTGCTGACGCACGGCGCCGCGCAGGTTCTCAAGATCCGTGAAACCGAGCGACACGGCAAGCTTGTCATCCACGTCCGGTGCATGCAGGCGCAGCACTTCATGCACGGTGACATCGAACGTCACGGCGGCACCGGCCAGCGCTTCGCTGTGGTATTGCTTGGGGAAGGTCACGTTCAGCACGCGGGTATCGCCCGCTTTCGCACCAACCAATTGCTCCTCGAAACCGGGGATGAACTGGTTGGAGCCCAGCTCCAGCGAGAAGCCTTTCGAGGTACCGCCCTCGAACGCCACACCGTCCTTCTTGCCCATGAAGTCGATGCGCACCACATGCCCCATCTCGGCGGCGCCATCGTGGGCGTGGGTGTGCTGGCGGGTTTTTGCAAGGCGCTTCAGGCCTTCCTCCACTTCGCTTTCCGGCAGTTCGTAGGTGTATTCGTCGACCGTGATCTTCGAGAAATCGACGGCGGGCACTTCGGGCATCACTTCGAGGGTGATGTCGAAGGTCAGGTCCTTGCCTTCATCGAAGCTGACGATCTTTACATCGGGCTGAATGGCGGGGCGCAGGTTATTCTTTTCCATCACTTCGCGCGTGGCCTTCTCGACCGTGCTTTGCAGCACATCGCCCATTACTTCCTTGCTGTATTTCTGTTTCAGCACCGACATCGGCACCTTGCCGGCACGAAAGCCCGGCATCTTCACTTTTTTACCGACTGCTTGCAGTTCGGTCTCGAGTTGCTGCTCGACCTGCGCCGCGGAAACGACGACATGGAAGCTATGGGAAAGACCGGATTTTTCTTTGGCAGTGATTTGCATAATACTCTCTCTTAGGGGGTCGAATGTTGGCTGGCTGGCTTATTGGCACAGCACATGCCAACCAGCAAGCGCAAATTACAGCGCCCGCCACACTTTTTTCACCCACACGCCCGATGCATTTCGAGGATTGCTTTTTCCATATCAAGCAACTACTTCCTTCATTTACAACGATTAAAGGAAAATCCCATGGCAGTGTCCGATGATATCCAGCAAGGGCGGATGCGCTGTGTCGTCAGCCACCAGCTATTGCAGGCCGCATCGGCGGATGCGCTGGTCACGCGCGATGGCCGCACGCAGTATCCCATCATCAACGGGGTGCCGCACATCCTGCGCGACCGCGCGCGCGTCGACGCTTATCTCTCCGCCAACCCTGCCATGCAAACGGAATATGCCGCCGCGCCGACGCAGGCATCGCCAAGCCCGTGGCTGTGCACCTGCCTGCGCCATATACGGGGCTGGCTTTCCAACGACCACCGCACCGAAGCCAGCAAA
>JBIIAV010000129.1:0-3131 GCA_044239745.1 Rickettsiales bacterium | reverse complement strand
GATATCCTCAAGGTTGATGCCACCGAACGTGCAGGAGATGGCACGGATGGTCTCGACCATTTTATCGACATCGTTCGAGTCGACCTCGATATCGATCGAATCGATATCCGCAAAGCGTTTGAATAGGATGGATTTACCCTCCATCACCGGTTTGCTGGCCAGCGCACCAAGGTTGCCAAGGCCGAGCACGGCGGTGCCGTTGCTGATGACAGCGACCAGATTGCCTTTGCTGGTGTAGTCGTACGCAGCGTTCTTATCCTCATGGATCTTGATGCAAGGAACGGCGACACCGGGGGAATACCCCAAGGCAAGGTCGCGCTGGGTGATGAGGGGTTTGGTCGGGGTGATGGAGATCTTACCGGGCTGCCCTTGGCTGTGGTAGAGCAGGGCTTCTTCGTCGGTAATCTTCATATTTTCACTGGCCATTGCGGTGTCCTTGCACTAATTCTTGCGGTTCAAATCGTAGGGTTCCATCATCGAGGAAACTGGGCATGTCATCCCCGTTAGAGGCCGCTAGCATAGTGAGCAAATCCGAACAGACAAGCGCAATGTCGGTGTGCGCTGCGTCAATTGCACCGGCGGCACTCACCCCCTCCATGCGACAATATTTCGAGATCAAATCGCGCCACCCCGAATGCCTGCTTTTCTATCGCATGGGCGATTTCTACGAACTGTTTTTCGACGATGCCGTGACCGCCAGCAGCATCCTCGATATCGCCCTCACCAAGCGCGGCAAGACCGGCGACGACGACATCCCGATGTGTGGCGTGCCCTATCATGCGGCCGAGGCATATTTGCCGAAACTCATCGCCTCCGGCCTCAAGGTCGCCATTTGCGAGCAACTCGAAACACCACAAGATGCCAAAAAGCGCGGCTACAAAGAGGTGGTACGGCGCGACGTGGTGCGCATCGTCACCCCCGGCACCATCACCGAGGAAACATTGCTTTCGCCGACGCAGGCGCATTATCTGGCGGCGCTGGCCATCGGTCATGATCGTGCCGCCATCGGCTGGCTCGACCTGACGACGGGCGAGTTCACCACCAGCACCACGGCCATGGCGCAATTATCGGCGTTGCTGGCGCGGGTGCAGCCCAAGGAACTATTACTGACACAAGCGACCTACGAGGCGCTGAACGCCCAGCCATGGTTCCAAGAATACCGCGCGCTTACTAACCTGCGCCCCGACGTGCAGTTCACCGCACAGGTCGGCGAGCGACGCTTGCGCACGCATTTCGGCGTTGCCTCGAGCCATGGTCTTGGCGATTTCACGGCCGAGGAATTCGCCGCCTGCGGCGCGCTGATCGATTATGTCGCCCTGACACAGCTTGATGCCGCCGCGCGCATCGACGTGCCCAAGCGCGAACATGAAGCGCATAGCATGCATATGGATAGCGCGACGCGGCGAAACCTCGAGCTGACGCAAACATTGACCGGTAGCCGCCGTGGCAGCTTGCTTCACTGCATCGACGCGACGGTCACCGCTGCCGGTAGCCGCTTGCTGGCGCAATGGCTGGCCGCACCGTTGCAGCAACGCAGCGATATCGAAGCGCGGCACGAGGCGGTGGCATGGGCCGTCGCGCAACCGACATTGCGCACCAACGCCCTGCGCGATTTGAAACAGATCGCGGATATGGAACGCGCGCTGGGGCGGTTATCGCTGGGGCGCGGCGGCACGCGCGACCTGCTGTCGCTGGCGCGCAGCCTGACACAAACGAATACGCTGCATGAGCAATGGCGCACCATCGCACTACCGCCATTGTTGGCGGGCATGCACGGTGCGCTCGCCGGCCAGCACGCGCTGGGCGATCACCTGACTGCGGCGCTGAAACCGGAAGTGGGCATGTTCGCCCGCGACGGTAATTTCATCGCCGATGGGTTCCGTGCCGACCTCGATGAATGGCGCCGCCTGCGCGATGAATCGCGTCGTATCATCGCCACCATGGAAGCCAAGCTCAAGGCCGATACCGGCATTGCCTCCCTCAAGATCAAGCACAACAATGTGCTTGGCTATTTTATCGAGATCACGCAGATTCATGAAAAGAAAGTGCCGCTGGAATTCATCCATCGCCAAGGCTTGGCGGGCGCACTGCGCTACACCACGCCGGCACTGAACGAGACCGCCCGCAACATCGAGGAAGCCGCCGATAAAGCCCTGAAGCTGGAGCTGATGCTCTTCGACGAGTTGGTGGCCGCTGTCGTTGCGCAAGGCCAAGCCATCGTCGCGGCGGCGCGCGCGCTGGCGACGATCGATAGTATCATGGCGCTGGCCGAGATCGCTCAGCAAGGCGGTTGGGTGCGACCACAGATGAGCGACGGCACGCAGTTTTACATCGTCGCGGGGCGCCACCCCGTGGTGGAAGCGGCGCTACGACGCACCCACGAGGAATTCATTGCCAACGATTGCATCATGGCCGAGGAGGGGGAAAGCGGCATGCTGCACCTCATCACGGGGCCGAACATGGGCGGCAAATCGACCTTCCTGCGGCAACAGGCGGTGCTTTCGATTCTGGCGCATATGGGCAGTTTCGTGCCGGCTGCGAGCGCCCATATCGGCGTGGTCGACAAGCTTTTTTGCCGTGTCGGGGCGGCGGACGACCTCGCCCGCGGGCAATCGACCTTCATGGTCGAGATGGTCGAGACCGCAAGCATCCTGAATCAGGCCACCCCACGCTCGCTTGTCGTGCTCGACGAGATCGGCCGTGGCACCGCGACCTATGACGGGGTGAGCATCGCGTGGGCGGTGGCCGAACATTTACACAACACCACCCGCTGTCGCGCCCTGTTCGCGACCCATTACCACGAGCTGACTGCGCTTGCGGAAAGCTTGCCGCGCCTCAAGAATTATCACGCGACGGCCAAGGAACATCAGGGCAACCTCATTTTCCTGCATACCATCCGCCACGGATTCGCCGACAAATCGTACGGCATCCATGTGGCGGCGCTGGCGGGCATGCCCAAAACCGTGCTTGCACGCGCCCGCGGATTGCTGACGACACTCGAATCTGGCCATAGCCTAACGGAGCGCTCCACGGCCGATGCGTTACCCCTATTCGCCCATGTAGAATCAGAGAAAAAACAAGAAGAATCAACACAAAACCATGAATTTGCCAAACGTATAGCCAATATTAAT
>JBIIAV010000128.1:0-3146 GCA_044239745.1 Rickettsiales bacterium | reverse complement strand
ACCGATTCACCCAAGCAGTTATAAGTAAAAATCATACACTGTGTGTGACAGTTTGGTGAAGATTGGCGCGTGCAGCGCAGCATAAAACCCGCACGCAGGCGGGCTATAACGCATCGGAACCTAGGCGAATTTCCACGTATTGGTGATCGGCCAGCGGCGGTCACGGCCGAAGGCCATCGGGGTGATCTTCACCCCCGGTGCGGATTGGCGGCGCTTATATTCCGCCGCCGCCACCATGCGCGCCACACGGTCGACCGTTGCTTTGTCCATGCCTTCCGCCACCAATTGCGGCACGGAAAGCTGGCGCTCGATCAACCCGCGCAAAATCGCATCGAGTACGGGATAGGGCGGCAGGGAATCTTCGTCGCGCTGGTTGGGGCGCAGCTCCGCCGTTGGCGGCTTGGTGATCATGCGCGCAGGAATGACCGGCCGCGACGCGGTCGATGCAGCGCCTAGCAACCCCATCTCCTCCAGAACACCCCCGGGTGCCGCCGCGCGCCATTGCGCCAGCTTGGTGACGGTGGTTTTATAGACATCCTTCAGCACCGAGAACCCGCCGCACATATCGCCATAAAGCGTGGCATAGCCCACCGACATTTCGGACTTGTTGCCCGTGGTCAGCACCATGGCACCGAATTTATTGCTCACCGCCATCAGCAGCAAGCCGCGCAGGCGGGCTTGCACATTCTCCTCGGTGGTGTCGGGGTGGCGCCCCTCGAAGATCGGCGCCAGCGTTTGGCGTGCCACGTCCATCAGCGGGGTGATGGCCAGCGTATCCATGCGGATGCCGAGCGCCGCGGCAAGCTGTTCGGCGTCCTCGACACTGTCGGCCGAGGTGAACGGCGACGGCAGGCGGATGGTATGTACCTTCTCCGCCCCCAGCGCATCAACCGCGATGGCAGCGGTCACGCCCGAATCGATGCCGCCGGATAGGCCGAGCACGACCGCGGGGAATTTGTTCTTGCCGACATAATCACGAAGCCCAAGCACCAACGCACGGTAGATGGTCGCTTCATCCGAGCCGATCTCGACCATGGGGGCGGCGACGCATTGCCAGCCCTTGCCGGCCTTCTCCCAGCGCGTCACCCCGAGCGATTCACAAAACGCCGGAAGCCGCGCCACATCGCGCCCCTCGGTGCCACGCGCATAGGAACGGCCATCGAATACCAGTTCGTCCTGCCCGCCGACGAGGTTGAGATACACCACCGGCAAGCCGGTCGCGGCCACGGCGGCATCGACCACTTTCTTGCGCTCGTTCGCCTTGCCGATATGGTAGGGGGAGGCATTCTGTACCAGCAATATCTCGGCACCTTGGGCGGCGAGTAATCGGCTGGCCTCCACGTCCCACACCTCCTCGCAGATGAGGATGCCAAGCGCGACACCGCGCCACATGAACACCGTCGGCGCGCCGCCGACATCGAACACGCGTTTTTCATCGAACACACCATAATTGGGCAGATCATGCTTGGCGCGCACTAAGGTGAGCTGCCCGCCGGAAGCAAGCAAGCTGGCGTTGTAGGTATGGGTTCCGTCGTACCACAGGCTGCCGAACAGCAGGTCGCACGGCAGATCGGCGGTGGCTTTTGCCAAGGCGTGCGCCGCTTCCATCGCCCGTTCGCGGAAGGCCGGAATCAGCACCAGATCCTCCGGCGGGTAACCGGTGAGGCACATTTCAGGATAGAGCACGAGATCGGCACCTTGGGCGGCGGCATCGCGCGCGAACTGCTGCATGCGCGCGGCATTGCCGGCAAGGTCGCCGACGGTGGGGTTCATCTGGGCGAGGGCTAAGGTGATATTCTTCATCAAACTGTCATACACCATGGCGGGGATATTTTGCTAGCACTCTTGCGTATTCACCCACGCGAAGGAATGACGATGTCGCTCGGCACACCGGCTCACGATCAAAATAAAAAGAACGAAGACGAGAAAAAAGCCGAGCGACGCCGTGTTGCCGCCGAGCTCACGGTCATCTTGCCGTATAAATGGGAACCGATGAGCGACGGTTCTGGCTATGTATGCAATGTGTTAGTCACCGCCGAGGAGGCGATGGCGGTGCGGCGGACTTTCGATGGCCTGTTCTTCCAAGCGATCGAAACATCCGAACCCATCCGTGGTAGCGATAAGATGCTTATGCGCATCCAGCACTCCCTCGCCAAGGATTGCCTGAAACGCTACGAAGGCTGCGTCGCCGAACACAAAGCCATGATGGAAGATGGCGAAGGCGAGTCTGCGCCGGCGGGACATATGACAAAATCGCAGCGCGATATCACCACCGGTCTGGAGGCGCGCACCGAACTCAAATGGATCGTGCGCAAGAATGATAAGGGCCATACGGAATATTGCAATATGGTACCAAGCATGGCGGACGCAGAGGAGCTATTATCCATGTACGATGGTTTCTTCCGATCCTATGTCACGGTCTCGGAGCCGAACGCACGCGGCAACGTCGTCCTCACCATCAGTTCCTCAAAAGCCAAGGATTGTCTGAGCGCGCTGAGCCTAAAACTGCTGGTGCACCAAGGTGCCCAAGAAGCATCGCATGCCGCGCGGCTGGCGGCGCAGCGCGATGCCGCTACACCAGCTTCTCAAGCTCGGGAATGACGGTGAACAGATCGCCCACCAAGCCGTAATCGGCGATCTCGAAGATCGGTGCGTTCTCGTCCTTGTTGATGGCGACGATGACCTTGCTTTCCTTCATGCCCGCCAAATGCTGAATGGCACCGCTGATGCCCACCGCAATATATAGCTCCGGCGCCACCACCTTACCCGTCTGGCCGACCTGGTAATCGTTGGGCACGAAACCGGCATCCACCGCAGCGCGGCTTGCGCCAAGGGCGGCATTCAACTTATCGGCCAAGCCATCGAGCAGCGCGAAATTCTCCTTGCTGCCAAGGCCGCGACCACCCGAAATGACCACGCGCGCCGCCGTTAATTCCGGCCGCGCCGAGACCGAAGCCTCCATGCTCACAAAGCGCGACTTGCTGGCAACCGGCACCGCCGGAACATCCACCAGCGTTGCGTTACCGCCGGTCTCCGCGACCTTATCGAACGCCGTCGCCCGCACGGTAATGACCTTGATACCATCATTGGATTGTACGGTCTCAAGCGCGTTACCGGCATAGATCGGGCGCACGAACGTATCGGCG
>JBIIAV010000040.1:0-12271 GCA_044239745.1 Rickettsiales bacterium | reverse complement strand
GGCGCAAGCCCAGCAACGGGGCGTACTAGCCGATCAGTCGCAGCAGCCCGCTACCCAGTTTTTTGGTCTGGGCTTGGGTGGCAATGGCCGCCTGCTGCTGCACCAGCGCCGCGGCAGTGGCGGTCGATTCCGCGCCGATGTCGGTATCCAGCAGCGTGCTGCGTGCCGCCTCTTGGTTGTTGATGGCGCTACGGATGGTGGCATCGGCAGCGTCGAAGCGCGACTGAAGCGCCCCCACACTCGCCCGCGTCGATGTCACTGCGGTCAGCGCGTCGTCAATCGTGCTCAGCGCAGCGGTGGCCGACGTTTGTGTCGCAATATCGACCGACGCGCCGCCGAAGACGGTGGTCGTCGAGGTGTCGGTGATCGCCACGCTGATACTATCGTTTGCGTCGCTGCCGACGGTGAAGTTCAGCGCCGCGCCTGCCTGCGCACTACTACCGTCGAGCAAGGCGACGCCGTTGAAGTTGGTGGTGGCGGCGATGCGATTCAACTCTTCCGAAAGCGCTTGGAATTCCTGATTGAGGGCGCTGCGCGAAGCGTCGTCCAGCTGGCCGGAGGAGGCCTGCGTCGCCAGCGCCTTCTGGCGCTGGAGGATATCGACCTGCTGGCTTAAAACACCATCGGCGACTTGCAACAGGCTGGTGCCTTGGCTGGCATTGCCCAGCGCGCTACGCAAGGTGGCCACCTCGCCGCTGAGCGCCGTACCCACCGCGAGCGATGCAACATCCTCCGAAGCGCGGTTGATGCGGTTGCCGCTGCTTAAGCGCGCAAGGCTGCTGGCAAGGGTGTTGGACGTGCGGTTGAGGGTGTCCGACGAGGAAGAGGAAAGCGTGTTGAACGTGACCAAGCGATGCTCCTTCGTGAATGTCGACGTATTCTAGCAAAAAATGCCGCAACACACAACGCGATTGCGCAGCAAATCGAGCAAAAAATAGCAACAATTTTAGCGAGTTTTATTAGCGCTTCGTGCGCTGACGAGGGTCTTACCCTCGAGCTCCCGCCGCTGGCGCGGCTCGCTTACGCTACGCGCCACCTATGCCAACGCCGGTACTTATCCGTGCGTAGGCTACGCCGAGCCGAGCTTGCTCGGAAGGGGTAAGGAGCAAAGCGACGTAGGGGGGCGATGCCCCCTTCCATCAGCTACGCTTCCTTCACCCATGGCCGCGTATTGCTGGGCTTGCCGAAATAATAGCCCTGCAAATAATCGACACCAAGATCCATCAGCATTTTGGCGACCTCGCCGCTTTCGACGAATTCCGCCACCGATTTCAGGCCGAAGCCCTTGGTGAAGTCGAGCAGGATCTTCACGAACAGCCGGCTGTCGGCGTTGTCGGTCAGGTCGCGCACGAAGGCGCCGTCGATCTTCACGTAGTCGATCGATAATGTTTTGAGTTGGCGGAACGACGTATAGCCGGAGCCAAAATCATCGAGCGCGATCAAACAATCCAGCGCCTGCACCTCGGCGCAGAAGCGCGCCGCGTGCTTCAAGTCGCCATGCACCGCCGTCTCGGTGATCTCCACCGTCAGGCGTTTGGCCACTTCCGGCGTCGCCATCATCAGCTCGGTCAGAAGCGTCAGCCAGCCGCTGTCTTGGATGGTCAGGTTGCTCACGTTCACCGCGATATGCACGTCGGGGTCGGCGCGCAGTTCCGCCACCACTTTTTCCAGCACCATGCGGTCGATCATCGGGATGAAGCCCATGCGCTCGGCGATCGGTATCAGCGCACCGGCGGAGGTGATGGTACCGTCCTCGCTGCACAGCCGTAAAAGCGCCTCGTAGTGATTCACTTTGCCGCTGCGGCTATCGATCACCGGTTGGTACGCAAGGCGGATGCGCCCCTCCTTCACCGCTTGACCGAGATAGTTCGCCAACCCCATTTCCTCGCGGTGCTCGGCGCCGGAAACATCCTCACGGAACTGTTCGCTTCCGCTACTTTCCACAAGCATGACCAACGCGCGGCCAAGGATTTCTTCCGGCTGCGAGACCGCGTCGGGCAGGATCTGGCACGAGGTCGAGATCAGGCAATGCAGCTCGCCATAGCGCGAGTTATAGCTGAAGGCGCGGATCGCGTCCTCGATATCGGCGCACCAGCGCTCGGCAGCGGAGTCGTTCGTCGCCGGCATCAGGATGCCGAACTGGTCGCGCTGCACCCGCACCACCGTCGCTTTTTCACCAGCTTTGTCGGAGATGATCTGGAACAGCTCGCCCATCACCGCTTCGGCCACTGCCATCGAATAGCCGGACATGATCATCGCAAGGTTATCGACCGACACCAGAATCAGCGCCGCATTTTCCTGATGGCTGCGCGCGTGGCTCTCGAGCTTGGCCAAGGCATCGATGAAATAATTCGGATAGCCGCACACCCCAAGCGAGGGTTCGGCAGCAATGCTATCGGTGTGATGACGACGGAACATAGACCTTATGCTTATGAATACCGGATGTTGCCATCACCGGCAAGCAATCACAACAAAAGAGGGGGCAAGGACACGGCAGCCGCCTTCATTTCTCGCCAAGGATGGTAAAATTACCCAACCTCACACCCAGCGCTGCAACAGCAACCCCATCAAAACCATCAGCCCTAGCCAGCGGTTGCTGGCAAATAGGCTACCTGCTTTTTCCGGCGCGCAGGGCAACTGGCGCACCTGCCACAACGCGTGCGCTGCAGCAAAACCGACACCGACATAATACGGCCAGCCCACCGCCATCAGCGCGCCGGTAGCCACCAGCAGCGCCAGCATCACGCCATAGCAACCGGCCACGAACATACGCACCCGTGTCAGCCCCACCCGCCGCGCGCTGGAGCGAATGCCCGCCTTCGCATCATCGTCCATATCGGCGATGGCATAGATGGTATCGTATCCCAGCGTCCAACAGATTGCGGCGGCATAAAGCATCCCCGTCGCCAGTATCAGCGGCGCACCGGTTGCCAGCCAGCCAAACAGCACACCGAGATTAAACGTCAGCCCGAGAAACACTTGCGGCCACCACGTGATGCGCTTCATCCACGGATAGGCAGCCATCATCGGCAGCGCGACCAGCGCCAGATAAAACACGTGGCTCGGTAGCAAAAGGGCGATCCCCAGCGCCGCCACAAGTAAGAGCAGAAGAAGGACGACCGCCAACCATACCGGCATGGCACCACTGGCCAGCGGCCGCGTGCGCGTGCGCGCCACCTGCGCGTCCAAGCGGCGGTCGGTCAGGTCGTTCATGATACAGCCCGCCGCACGGGTGATGGCAGCGCCCAGCAGCATCAGCAGCATCAGCCCGCCGGCCTGCGCGCCGCCCACCAGCGCCACCGCCCAGCCGGCCGGGAAGAACAACAGCCAGATACCGATCGGTTTATCGAAGCGCATGAGCGCGATGGCGGGGGCGATTTTCATCAAACTGTCACATAAGGGTCATGGGATTGTCATCAAATGGCTCTAAAATCGGGGCTTAGCAAGCAACAAAAACAACACGAGCACCCAATGCCGAAGAAAACACCCAGCCCCAGAGAGGACTACGAGCCCAAAGGCTTGGAGCCTTACGCCAACGTCGACGGGATTTACCGCCAACGCCTGATGAATGACCCCCAGCACGTGATGAGTAACCGCCAGCTCTGGGTGAGCAGAGCAATGTTGCTGGGCCTGCGTGATTTGGAAATGGCCTACCAGCGCGCGTATTTTAATCGCGATACGGCCGCCATCAAGAGCACCAAAAAAACCCTGATCGAGGCATGGGACAACAAGAACGCGCCAAACCATTTCCGCCTGACCACCGAGCAACGCGATTTCCTGTTCAACTATCTGGAACGCGCACCCAAAACCTTCCAGCTCAATCAATCCTTGCAGCGCGCGCAAACGGGTTCATGGGTCGCGATGGTCGGCAATGCCGCTGCCGAGTCGACCGCAAAAACAGAGGCTGACCCTAAAGAAAGCGAAACGCCGCTTGCCGATTACCTGACGCGCGACCCTAAACTTGGTGCCGCCATCCGCGCCTATAACGCCGCCTACAACACCGAAACGAATATGCCGATGGAGGCTGCCCACACCCTCATCCGCAGCCGCCTGAAGAAACTCGGTGCGGAGGAAGAACAGCTCGAAGGCCTGATGGAAAAGATCAGTACATCCGCACGGAATTCGTTCCGCGCCCGCCGCACCCACTTACGCGATGATAACGGAGGAAGCCATGCCCGGTGATGCCAGCATATTCGCGAATCTCGTCTTGAAGGAACCGGTATATCGTCCGCAAGGCCTGCGGCCTTACGAAGGCGAGCAAGCCAGCTTAAAAGCGACCATGAAGAAGGCGCTCGATCTCAAGCTGGGCGCGACCGAGAAAGCCTACCAGATGGCCTATTTCAATCGCGACACCCAATCGGCGGAAGACTTACGCAAAACACTGATAGCTGCATGGAGGAAAGCCGGCATCTATCTCGCCCCCTGTGGTTCCTTGATCGGGCGCCTCAACGCCGATGTCGACGAATTCCGCGCCAAGCATATCATCGCGCCGACTACGACCACACCGCTGGAGCACATCCTACCGGCACGCAGCGACAGCAACATCAAGGCCTACCAAGCGACCGGCCTCGCAGAGGATGAACGAAACACGCCCGCGCAAGCGGCCTCCATTCAAAAAGGCATCGCCGCACGCAATCGTCGCCCCGAGTTCTATACTCGTATGGAAAAGGCCTATCAGGAGGCATGCTTCGATAATGCCCCGTATAAGGACGATATCGGCCACCGCTTGGTTCATGCATGGAATAACGACGGCATATCAAATAAAGTGGCACACTCCCACCTACTCACCCAGCTTGGAAAAGAGCCCCGAGAAGCCAAGCAAACAATAAAGAAAGCCGCAAAACTAGAGGCCAGAAAAGCAAGGTTTGCCGCGCTCGATGAGCGGCGCGCAGAAAAAATAGCGCAGGCGGCCATCGACGATGCCGCCGCCGAGGCAGCCATCAGCGCCCGCAAAGCGGGCGTGCTCGCCACCATCGAACGCGCGCGCCAAGCAAAAGCTGCTGCCGATGCAGCAAAAGCCGCTGCCAAAGCCGCCGCCGAAGCAGAACAAGCCGCCGCCGAGGAAGCGGCACGCCTCGCCACCGCAACCATCCAGAAGCCGGCCATCCTCGATCGTCCGACGGCGAAGAAACTTCCGGCCAACATCGCCGCGGTCACTCGTGTCGACCCCATGGCAAGTGAGAACAATTCCAAAACCTATGATCGCGTCGCCGAAAGCCGGATCTCGTCGCGTCCCGCCGATAAGCCCATCCCGAAACCGGCTTTCTTGGAGGAATATCTCAAAGGCTTGCCCAAGCCCGACCTTTACACCTCTCGGATTGGCATCAAAAAAACAGCGCCGGTCGCCACTACCTACACACCCGATCCGGTAGCCAAGATCGCGCTCGCGAATTATTGCGCCGTCGACCCTGAACTGGGTAGAACCATCGCCACCTACAAAACCATCTATAATCCCATGGCAACCGAAGCAATGATGCGCGTCGAAAAGAACATCGGCGAGCAATTAAAGGCTTCGAATATCCCGCCGATACTAGCGAATCATATTATCGCTGAAATCAAGGCCGAGGCCGTGCATCTGGAGCGCCAGTCGCGTTTTAGCGCCCGTACCCGCTAAATAAATACTGGCCTCGCGGCGGCAGCAGCATTACAACCGTGGCATGAGCCTCACCCAACCACGCTATCGCCTCGCGGTAGATGCGGCGCTTGCCGCCGGTGCGTCCGTCACCCTCAGCGGCAACGCGGCGCATTACCTCACCACGGTGCTGCGTCTTTCGGTCGGCGACGGAGTCGCCCTATTCAACCGCGATGATGGGCAATGGCACGCCCGCATCGCCGATATCCGAAAAAAAGAGCTGACCCTTACCGTCGAAACATGCATGCGACCGGCCGTGGCGGCGGCGTTCCACCTCACCGTTTGTTTCGCGCCCATCAAGGGCGGGCGCATGGAGACCATCATCGAGAAAGCGACCGAGCTTGGCGCACAGGTGCTGCAACCGGTGCTCACCGCGCGCAGCATCGTCGATAAAGTGAATCTCGAGCGCGCCGAAGCAATCGCCCGCGAAGCCGCCGAACAATGCGAGCGCATCGATTGGCCGGTCATCCGTCCGCCCGTCAAACTCATCAACTTGCTTGGTGATTGGCCGAACGATCTGCCGCTGATCTATGGCGACGAATCCGGCGACGGTACGAGCATCGCTTCGCTCATTGATGAAGGGGGCCTTGCCCCCCTCGCTTCGCTGCCCCCCGCCGCAAGCGCACAGCGAAGCTGGGCCATTCTCGCCGGTCCCGAAGGCGGCTTCACGGTGGATGAATTTGTCGCACTGCGGCGGATAAAATCCGCGCGCGGCGTGGGTCTGGGCCCGCGCATCTTGCGCGCCGACACTGCCGTCATTACATTATGCGTCGCGACCCTCATGGCGTGGGGTGATTGGGATCATCGTCCGCGCTTCATTCCTACCGGAGAATCCTGATGCCCTCGTCCGCGCTGCAATCGTCCGCCACCGCCCCCAACATCACGGATATACTCAAGCATCTGGGCACCACCCGCGGCGACGAGATCCACGCATGGATGGATGCGCGGCGCATGGAATCGGGCGCGCCGTTCTATTCCTCGGTCGATGTGCGCCACGCCGGCTACAAGCTCGCGCCGGTCGATACCAACCTTTTTCCCGCCGGCTTCAACCAACTTTCAAGTGCGGCGCGCGCGCGTGCGGCCGCGCGCATCAAGGCGCGCCTCACCCGCTATCAGGAGGTCAAGCGCGTGCTGGTCATTCCGGAGAACCACACCCGCAATACCGGCTATATCGATAACTTGGCCGCACTCATCGCCATCCTGCGCGAAGCGGGTTGCGAGGTCGAGCTGGGCAGTTTGGCCGCCACCGACGCGCCGATCGACGTGACGACATCCGGCGGCGAAGTATTGCGCGAGATGCCGCTGGTGCGCCATGGCAGCCTGCTCAAAACCGCCAGCGCGTTTTGTCCGCAGCTCATCATCCTCAACAACGACCTCACCTCCGGCCTGCCGGATCTGCTGCGCGGTGTCGCCCAGCCCATCGCGCCGCGCCCCAGCCAAGGCTGGCACCGTCGCCGCAAATCCATCCATTTCGAGGCCTACGACAAACTCGCGCACGAATTCGCCACCGCCTTTTCCATCGACCCGTGGCTTATCACCACCGAGTTCCATAAATGCGGCCGCGTCAATTTCGGCGAACGCCAAGGACTGGAATGCGTCGCCATGGGCGTCGAAAAAGTGCTGCACAAGATCCGCGGCCATTACGCCAATTACGGCATCACCGAGGAGCCATACGTCTACGTGAAATCCGATTCCGGCACCTACGGCATGGGCATCATGACCGTCAAATCCGGCGACGAAATGCTCGAGATCAACAAAAAGATCCGTAACAAAATGAACGTCATCAAGGAGGGCGTGCAATCGACCGAGGTCATCATCCAAGAGGGTGTCCCCACCGTCGATGCGGTCGAGGGCGCACCGGCCGAACCGATGCTCTACCTCGTCGACGGCCACGCGGTGGGTGGTGCTTACCGCGTCAACGACCAGCGCGACGCGCAGAATAATCTCAACGCCACCGGCATGCGTTTTGTCGGCATGTGCGACGAAGGCGAGCACGGCAAGGTCGCCATGCCCGCCTGCCGTTTCGGTGCGCTCGGCCTCATCGCCGAGCTTGCCTCGCTCGCCGCCCCGCGCGAGGAATACGGCGAGAGCTATAGCATTTAAGGCGAGGGTGTTTCCGTCCAGCCGCCGCTTTTCTTCCGTCGCATGCGCTGGATCTTGTCCTTGATCATCAACCGCTGTTTCTTGAGCGTGATGATACGGAACCAATCCGGATGCTTCTTTTTGATCTCATCCTCGATATGCAATTGAATGGTCGCCGACTTGTTCAGCAGCGACTTGAGCTTTTTGAGCGGTTTAAGTGGTTTGAACTTCACAAGCATCTCCCTAACAGTTTCGTTATGGGAGTTTTCCGGCACGTCAAGAAGCGCACCGGAAGAACTCCCGATGCGATCCGACATCACGCCATGATTCCGGCGTTCAGAGGGGCCCGGCTCGCAGATGGATATATGGGGCGGCTAAAAACCACTTCAAGCCCCCCACCATTTTTATCTTATTTGCGCTCCCCGCAATCGATGGGGTAAGCTTCACCCATGGCGAGCAATCTCTACCATCTGCTGCATTTTCTACCGGCGACGCACGCGTGGGAGATGCCGCCCGCGCTCGAGGCGCTGGCACAACGGCTGGTCGCCTCCGGCAAGCTGCGGGTGAATGCCGACCACGAACGCAACTTCGTGCGCTACGGTACCGCCAACTCCGACCTCACCTTCACCACCCGCGAGCTGACCGACCCGCGCCTTGCCGATGCCACCCACGCCCGCGTCGCCCGCCTTGTCGCGCCCGCCGCCGGTGCCGATGGTATCGCCAACCTGCTTTCGCAGTTGCGTGCCGATCTCAAGAAAGCCCGCGGCATCAGCCCCCTCAAGGAGATCCGCGTCGCCCGCGTGCTGGTGCAGTCGGCGCATCCATCCGTCATCCAATTGCTGCTGCAACAGGGAACCGAAATGTTTGTCTCCTACGCCCACAATGTCGCCGATCTGATGGCGGTGCACGCATGGGAAACGCACGGTCGTAACAGCGGCCTGCAAGCCACCGACAGCGACGGCACCGCCGTCTACATCTCCGCCGGCGGCGACCCGTTCTTCGAGGGCGAGCAAAAAACCTACACCACGGATGGCTTTCCGGCGTTAGCGCGCATGGTCGTCATAGCCGGTCAGGAGCTTGGCCATTTCGCCGATCTGCGCCGCAGCGCGCACGGCATCACCGGCCGCCACTCGACGGATGCCAACCACCATCAACTGCGCGCCAACCCCATTGCCGCTGCCGCCCGCCGCGCCGATATGAACCATGTCGCCGCCCTCGCTGCCGCCTATCGCGCCTGCGGCCTGCTATGGCTGCGCCGTGTCGAAACATCGGTCGCGTTCTACCACAGCCGCTTGCGTTACAGCCCGCCATGGCTGTTCTACCAAGCGCTGCGTTTTGCCGCGTGGGGCTTGTTCCTGCTTCGCTGCCACAAGCGCGGTCTTGTGCTGCCGCCACGCGTGCTGCCCTACCATCGCCTCGGCGAGACGATGGAACTCTACCTCGCCGACATGGAATGCAACCTCGCGCCGGATGCGGATGTTTACCGCCATCCGGACCCCTTGGTCGAGGAGGCCATCGCCGTCATCGAGGCGGTCGCCCGCGTACCGCAGCAAACCCATAAATGGGGGTATGAAGCGGTATTGGCGGCCTGGCCGGCGCTCACCCCGTTTTATTTTGGCACCGTCATCCCCGCCTGTATCGCCGCCAGCGGCGCCCCCGCACCCACCATTACTATCAATATAATACAAAGACTTATTATATCGCTGCGCCGGCGCTTGCGGCCCAAACCGGCCTATTATCCGTAAGGCGCTAAAAACCGCGAATAATGCAAAACTGTCATCAAATCGTAACGAATTGCGGGTAAGCTGTAAGCTGAAGGAAAACGCTCTTTAGGCAAGGCATATGTCAGACGAACAAAAGAAAATAAAAGACTTGGAAGAAGAGAACGAGCGTTTGCGCAAAGCACGTGAATCCAGCATGTGGGATCGTTTCACCGGTTTTTTCTCAGGCTTTGGCTTTTTTGAAATGATTCTCGTCGCGCTGGTCGTCGGTGGGCTTTACCTTGCCGCCAAAGCCAATCCGGAATTCACGCAAAGCCTCGTCGAAAAACTGCCCGAAAGCTGGCAGCCCACCGTGCTTGGTGCGCTTGGAAGCATGGGCATCGATGTCGATATGGCCGCCACCGTCACCGCCATGGCGAAAAAAGACCTGCCGGAATTGCAAAAGACATTGCTCGAAAAAGGCATGCCCGAAGGCGTGGTGAAGATCGTCGCGGCGAACGAAAAATCCCTCAGCGATTTCATCGCCATCGTCCGCGAGGCCAACAAGACCGAAGCCAAAGGCGCAGTGCCGGCCAAGCTTGGTGCGTTCAACACCGCCACCATGACCAACGACAAAACCATCTTCGATCTGCTGACGAAGCATGCACCGTTGGCGCAAGCCCTCACCGCCGCTGCCTTCACTGGCAAGGCCGCCGCCAGCGATACCAGCAAGAACATCCTCACGTCGCTGAAGGCCATCACCGGTGACGAACGCCTCGATACACTCCTAAGCGACACCCATCGCAAGACCACCGTCGCGCTGCTTGGCAAATTCGTGCCGCAGGCAAGCGACACGCAGATCAACGCATTGCTCGTCGCAGGCATGGAGAACGGCAAAGCAAAACCCGAACTGCGTGCCTTCCTTGCAAAAGCCCTCACCGCCGATGCGGAGGGCAAACTGCCCGACGCGGCACCCCTGCTTGCCGAACTGGCCAAAAATCCGGCGATCGCCACCGTGCTGGCCACACCGTCGCAACCCACGACCCCTACTGCTGCCCCCACCGCCGGCAATCAAACCTTGCTGCAACAATTGCAGGCCAATAACGGCGGCAAGGCCTATGCCGCCCTGCGCGATACCATGAAGGACGACCAGAAACTCATCACCACCCTCGCCATTTTGGGCGGTGCGGATGAACTGGCGAAGATAAAAGTCGGCATCGAGAACCGCAAAGCGTTCGAGGCCTACCTCGCCAAAGCGGATGCGACGACCCTGCCGAAAGAAATTCTGGAGTCCCTGCAAACGCTGAAAGCGACCCCCGTCGCGGCGCAAAAGCCCATCCTCGCGCTGCTCGAAAAAGGCGTCAACCCGCGCGAGCTGAAGTCGGTTTTCATCGAGAACGGCCGCCCCTTCACCACCCAGCATATGGTGGCGCAATTATTCGATCCTAAAAATCGTGAGACGATTGCGAAAGCGGGCGTCGAGAACGTCGTCGCCCTCGTGCGCGCGGTGGAACCGACGGCAGCATCCTCCCTCACTCCGGCTAGCCTGACCGCCATGCTGAAAGCGACCCACGGCATCAGCAGCAACCCCAAAATGGCCGATAAGAACGTCGCGCGCGATGCGACCCATGTCACCGCCGCGCTGACCGATATCGTGCTCAAAAACGACGCGAGCGCCCTGAACAAACTCAGCAAAGAGACCTTCACCCAATTCATCGGCGATGCGGCCAACATGGAAGCACTCAAGACGCTGCTGGGCGACGTGAAGAACGAATCGCCGAAAGCGGCGGCGTTGGCACAGCATTGGCGCGTGATCGAGATACTCGCCAGCGATAAGGAAAAAGGCGCCGAGTTCCTGCGCGAGCAACTCACCAGTATCAGCAGCAAACCGCCGATGGCCATGTGCACCAAACCCAAGACCGAACTCGATTGGACCGACCAAGCGCAACTCGCTGTCGCCGGCCGCGACGTGCTCAAGCTTGGCAGCAAGAACATCATTGGCCGCAACGCCGAGGAGATCAAGGCCTTGGGGCTGGCGCTTGAAAACGCCACCTGCACCGAGGCGGCGCAGCAGACCAACCTCGCCGCGACCAGCGCCGGCAGCCCCATCCGCCGCTAGATAGTGTCGTCACATTCGCTAGGACAAAGCGAAAATGACGCGTTTTCAAGACCCGTAGCGCAGCGTACGTTTCAGTACGTGAGCAACGGAAGATTGGAAAACCGGCATTTGCAGCACGTCATAGTAGAAGGTGACGACACTAGCTAAGCCCTTTTCTTACCCCCTGTTTTATGCTATGCTCTTCCTACTCCATGTAGGGGATGTGTGCATCTATGTAAGTGTGCGCAACCGCAACAGGTAGGAGCACCATGTAGGCCGCGTTCGTCAGGTAGATGACGTTCCTCGGTACCTATGAGGCACTCCATGGCTTTCGCTGCCACCTTCGAGGCACGCGTCGCGCCGTCTGTCACTGCCTACGGCCGCACCAGCGAACAGCTGGGCGACTCACGGATCCGTATTGTCACCGGTAACCGTATCGTCCGCAACGGCGACGACGCCGCCAGCTTATCCGAGGCCACCAACCTGCAATCGCAAGTTTCCACCCTACGTAGCGCCCTTGTCGGTGGCGCGCGTGCCACCAGCTTCCTGCAAGTGGCGACCGAAGGCTTGACCCGCATCCGCACCCTGCTCGATACGCTCGACGGCCTCGCCAGCGAAGCCAGCGGCAGCGGCAATACCCGCCTCAGCTTCGCCACGCTCGATGCCCAATTCCAAAGCGCGTTGCGCGAGATCGACACGGTCGTCGCCGCCACCACCTTCAATGGCACCAGCATCCTCAATGGTTCGGCCAGCGGCGCC
>JBIIAV010000127.1:0-3197 GCA_044239745.1 Rickettsiales bacterium | reverse complement strand
TTTCACGTTATGCAGCGTTGCTACACAGTTGTGGGCGTGCGGTAAACCCTAATGAATACGAATGGGTGCGTTACGGATGCGAAATTCGTGCGGCGTGACGATATCCGCATGCATGACCTTGACCGAATGGATCTTGCCATCCAGTTCGCGATCCCAAAATTCGAGGAACTTCTTGAGGCAGGGGAATTTCGGTGCCAGATCCAGCTCCTGCCACACAAAGCTTTGCAGCAGCACGGGGTGGTCGGGGAAGTGATAAAGGATCTCGGCCGTGGTCAGCCGGTAATCTTTGAGCATGCGTTCCAGTTCAAGCGTATCGCGCACCATACATTCTCCATCCATACATGGATTCGTGGCGTGTCTACTGACGTGCCGAGGGTTCACTCAAGCCCCAGTGTAGCAAAAAAACGCGCAAAAAACATCAAAAAAGGAGGCGAACGCTAGCTGTCACTGCATGCGGACGATGAAATAGCAGGTCTTGTTGTCGGTTGAGACATCGTACACCGCGGTCGAGGCGACGGCCGTGGTAGCGCAGCCGCTGAGCGCAGTGCTGATGGGGGTCACGATGCTGCCTTGCCCCGGCAGGCCGTCGTCGAATTTATCATCGAGCTGCAGCGCCTGTTTGCCGGTCACAAAGGGCTGGTCGGGGATGCTGGTAGCATTATCGTTCAGCCCCGCGATGCGCAGCACATTGGGGTAGATGCCGTCGAAATAGAAGGCATCGCTGCTGACCACGCCATCAAGCGCATCCGGATGGTCGAACAAAAAGGCGGTGCGCTCGGCCGAAGCGGCGGGAACGTTGGTGCCGGTCTTGGCGACGTAGGTGCCGCCGCCGCCGGAGGTGGCGCCGGTGAATTTGCCCTGAATGAAGCCTGCCAGCGCCAAATGTTGGAAGGTGTAGAACCACTCGTCGCGGTTGCCCGGTGCGCTGCCGGTGGCACGGATGACCGTGTTGCCGTCGCCATTGCCGGCGCCGGTCCAAGCACTGCTGGCAGTATTGTAATCGCCGGGTGCGGCGTTATAGCGCGTTTGGAATTGGGTGAAGGCGTTGATGTAGTATTTGCTCTCGCCGATCGTCGCCGAAAGGGTGGAGTTGCGGGTGTAGCTCGATAGGCTGACCACCCCGCCGACCAACAGCCCAATGATGACAATGACGACCGACAACTCGATGAGCGAGAAGGCCGAACGCGGCATGCTGGCGTGGGGTTTCATCGTTTTTCCTCCATGTTTCTGAGTATTTTAGAGAAAATTGAGCCGTTTGTCGTGCTTATTTCTTTTGTATCGCGGCATGCGAATTGCTACACTATGCGCGATGGCAAAAAAAGCGCAATCAAATATCCGAGCATGGGGGCAGGCGGCGTTGCTGGCAGCCGCGAGTGTGGCGACGGCATGGCCGGCCGGTGCTTCGGCACCCGATCCCTTGATCGAGGGCGCACGGCTGTGCACGCAGCAATTCCCGCTGGAGGAGAAAAAGAACAACATTCCCACCCACTTGCTGGCCGCTATTGCCACCACGGAGTCGGGGCGCTGGCATGAGGGGCTGGGCATGAATGTGCCATGGCCGTGGACGATCAATGTCGAGGGCAAGGGCTATTACTTCGAGAACAAGGCGCAGGCCATCGCCCAGACGCGCAACTTCTTGGCGCAAGGCCGCCAGAGCATCGATGTCGGCTGCATGCAGGTCAACCTCAAGCATCACCCCAAGGCATTCGCCGATCTCAATCAGGCGTTCGACCCCGTCACCAACGTGGCATATTCAGCAAAATTCCTGAGCGAGAACTACGCCACCTTGGGCGATTGGATCAAGGCCACCGCCGCTTATCATTCGCGCACGCCGGTGCATGGCAATCGCTATCTCGGCGAAATTGAACGTAGCTGGAACCGTATCGTGGCCAAGGTGACAGCCGCACGCGCCGGTAAGAGCGACGAGACCAAACTGGCCAGCACCGCCCCCGTATCGGCTACCAAGAATGAAACGCAACCGCGTGTCGTCAGCGTGGCGCGGCCGATGCAGGAGGCGCGTAAAGTGCGGGTCATCCAAGTGCGGGATGAACTGCGCCGTGATAGTGAAGTGATGGTAGTGCGGGCGGAAGCACCGGCCACCCAAGCGCCGGCACCGACCGTGACCGTTGCCGATAGCACCCAAGCGCCGGCCACCCCTGCGGTAGCGCCCGCCGCGCCGGCGGAAATATTACCAACAAGTAATTCCATACGGCGGGTTAGCCTTGACAAGCCAACCCCCACGGCCGTACCTGTACCGCAGTCCAACGGACCGCAGTTCATTTTTGCCAATTAAGGGCGTTATGTTAGAGATCCTTGAAGTTTCCCAAGAAGAAGTCGCGTGCGACGGTGGTGGCGGCGCGCTAGGTCATCCGCGTGTTTATCTGCATATCGATCGCGATAACGGCAATAAGGTCGTCTGCCCGTATTGCAGCCGCACCTATATCCTGCGTCCGGCGCGCAGCGGAAAGGCCGCGTGATGGCAACGCTTGGCGTGGTGCTACTGCTTGCCTTGATGCTGGCGACCGTTGTGGTGTTGGTCACCGGCATTGTGCTTATGGCGCGCGGTGGCGAAGCCAACCGTAAATACGGCAATAAAATGATGGTGGCGCGCGTTGCGTTTCAAGGTGCGGCGCTGCTGGTGGTCGTGCTCTTGCTCACCATGAAATCCTAGGATTTCCTCTAGCCTCATCCCGATAGTCACACCCGTCGTGCTTTCGTGCCGCATTCTGTTGCAGCGCACTGCATCGACTTGCGTTTGCCTCAAAAAACACGCAAGGTGATTCCAGGATATTTTGGGTCGCGCCGCAGCGAAGTCTGCCAAGCGCCGCTGATGAAAGGGTCTCTCATGCGCGTACTGGTTCCCGTCAAAAGGGTGGTCGATTACAACGTCAAGATCCGTGTGAAGGCCGATGGTTCCGGTGTGGAACTGGCCAATGTCAAAATGAGCATGAACCCGTTCGATGAGATCGCCATCGAGGAGGCAATTCGCCTCAAGGAAAAAGGCATCGCGACCGAAGTGGTCGCCGTTTCCATTGGCGGCAAACAAGTCGAGGAAACACTGCGCACCGCGCTTGCGGTCGGGGCGGATCGTGCCATCATCATCCCCGTCGACAGCCGCATCGAACCGCTGGTGGCAGCAAAATTATTGAAAGCCGTGGCGGAAAAGGAGCAGCCGCAACTCATCATCACCGGTAAAC
>JBIIAV010000126.1:0-3203 GCA_044239745.1 Rickettsiales bacterium | reverse complement strand
CTTGCGTTACGGCAGCTTCGACGGCTGCGAGGTGGAATGCTGCTACCATGGCTGGCGCTTCAACATGGCAGGCACTTGCACCGCCATTCCTGCCCTTGTCGATGATTCGATCGATGTCGGCAAGATCAAGACCGGCGCCTATCCCTGCCTCGAAAAGGACGGCCTCATCTGGGTGTTTGCCGGCCAACCCGCCACACCGCCTGCCCCGCCGCCGGATATGCCCGTCGCCATGCCGCGCGGCTTTTCGCATGTCACGTCCGTCACCTTCCCCTGCCATATCGATCACGCTGTCATCGGCCTGATGGACCCCTCACACGGCTCGTTCGTCCATCGTTCATGGTGGTGGCGCAGCAAGAAATCCATCCACGCCAAAAGCAAGCATTTCGCCCCGCAGCCGTTCGGGTTCGCCATGGTCAGCCACAAGCCATCGTCCAACTCGCGCGCCTACCGCGTGCTCGGCGGCGACCGCACGACGGAGATCCAGTTCCAGCTTCCGGGTCTGCGCCGCGAACATATCACCATCGGCAAGCGCCACGTGCTGCTGCTTACGGCGCTGACACCCGTCAACGCCACGACCACCATCCTCCACCAATTCGTCTATACCAGCATTCCGTTACTGCGCTGGCTGAAGCCGCTGCTTGCCGTCTTCGGCCGCGCGTTCATCGCACAGGATCTCGATATCGTCGTCAAACAGCAAGAGGGCATCGGCCGCGGCAATCACCCCGCGCTCATGCTCATGGGCGATGCAGACGCACAGGCGCTGTGGTATTACCGCCTGAAGAAGGAAGCGCTCGCCGCCGCTAGCGAGCAACGCCCCTTCGAAAATCCGCTGCGCGAGAAGACCCTGCACTGGCGCAGCTAGGGCTTCGCCCATGCCGTTATTTTTCTCTAGAAAATAAGACATAAGGCGCGCATAGTCCCCACACGATCCACTGACCGCACAGGAGATTTCCATGAAACGCTTCACCTATCTTTTGCTGACCACTGCCCTTTGCTCTACAGCTGCTTTTGCGGCCCCACACGAAGGCCCTGCCAACCCCAAACGTCAGGAGGTCCGTCAGGATCACCGCGAGGTACGCCAAGACCGCCACCAAGTGCGCGAGGACCGCAAGGCCGTGCACGAAGACCATAAGGCACTGCGCGAGGAGCGCCGCGCCGGTGGCGATGTCACCGATGAGCGCAACGCCCTGAAGGAAAGCCGTGGCACGTTGCGCGAAGACCGCAAGGAACTGAACGAAGACCGCCAAGAGCGCCGCGAGGACGTGCGTGAACTGCGCGAGGAGCGCCGCGAGAACCGTCCGGCACCGCGTCCGGCGCCAGTGCCACCCGAGTCGCCCGCCATGCCGCCGGCTTCAGGGGCAGCGCGCTAGTCCTAGCCGCGCATACTTATACCAAGGGGGGAAGCGATTCCCCCCTTTTTTATTGCCCCAACATTATGCTCGACCAGCCGCCCAAAGCTTGCTATATCCCGCGCCTCGTGCGGACAGGTGACCGAGTGGTTGAAGGTACCAGTCTCGAAAACTGGCATAGGGGCAACTCTATCGAGGGTTCGAATCCCTCCCTGTCCGCCATTTTAATAAGAACGGGATAAGGCGCAACAGCGCTCCCGTTATTGTTAAAATATCATGCCGGGATGAGAACTTTAGTTCGACCACGAGGCCAACAGGCCGAGGGGAGACGTAGCGAAGCGCAGTCAATCCCTCCCTGCCGCCATTAAAAAAAGGTGCCCCAACGAGGCACCTTCTTTCGTAGTGGATGCTGAAGCGATGCGGCAAGGGAAAGCATGCCCACCCCAGCCGCACCGGCATTAGTCTTCCGAGAGGAAGCTCTTATAGATGACCGCACCGATGGCCGCACCGATCAGCGGCGCCATCCAGAACAGCCAGAGCTGGTCGATCGCACCCGTGTCGGCATAAAGCGCCACACCGGTCGAACGCGCGGGGTTCACCGACGTATTGGTGACCGGAATGCTCACCAAGTGGATCAGCGTCAGGCACAGGCCGATCGCCAGCGGGGCAAAACCCGCCGCGATGCGCTTGCTGGTCGCACCGAGGATGACGATGACGAAGAAGGCCGTCATGATCACTTCGGTCAGCAGCGCCGCATGCATCGAGAAGCCCGATGGCGAGAGCTTATCGAAGCCGTTGCTGGCAAAAGCACCCGCCGCATGCGCGCCCGCTTTACCCATCAGGATGAAGTGCAACGCCGCCGCCGCAAGGATGGAACCGGCGACCTGTGCAATCGTGTAGGGGATGAAATCCTTCCAGTCGAACTTACCGGCGACGGCAAGGCCGAACGAAACGGCAGGGTTGAAGTGGCCACCGGAAATACCGCCGACGGCATAGGCCATCGTCAGCACCGAAAGACCGAAGGCCAGCGAGACCCCGACGAACCCAATGGAACCACCGGCGAGAATGGCCGCGCCACATCCCCCGAATACCAACCAAAACGTACCAAACATCTCTGCAGCTAGTCTGTGTTTCATAACAACTCCTTCGCTTTATGCGTTTACGTGGTTATTCAAAACGTACTTCAGCAACAGGCCAAGCCTAGGCACGGCGGCCAACATCACAAATTATTTATGTGATTTTCAAAATATCCGAGAATTATATTGCAGTGCAGAGTGGCTTTGCGCGCACAATCACGCCGGCATCTCTATATCGATGCTACGCTACGAGGATCGATCGAGAACGACTTGGCAAGCGACGGCTCTATCTCGATGAAAATCGGTTCTTGTTCCCAGTATTTGATGCGCGCCTCTTGGCTTGTGAGCGCCGCCGTATTGGTATTATCTTCGTTACCGATAACGACCTTCACCGTTGCCGACTTGCGTTTCAATACATCCTTCTGTGCCAATTGCAGGTACAGCTGAGAGTTAAGATCGAACGTATTCGGCATGGTGTTAGAAACTGGCTTTGGCGCTGCAACGATAGTGCCGATAGCGCCCGTTAGCATCGTAGCCGATAGCGTATAGTTCGCGGATTTGAGACCCGTCAAGGTAAGCCCCGTGACCGTGACGGCCTTACCGGTACCTGCAGCACTATCGCTATACGTACCCAGCATATTCGCGATGCTTACAGTGGCGGCATCGCTGCCATAGAAGTTCGTGAGGTTGTAATTCGCTGCCGTTAGCGTTGCCAAGTCATTACCGTCATATTTTTTGCTGACAACACCAGTAAGACCTGCCGTCAAGGTACGCTGCC
>JBIIAV010000125.1:0-3235 GCA_044239745.1 Rickettsiales bacterium | reverse complement strand
ATCGGGGTCGATAACATGGACGTGAAAGCCGCCACCAGCCACGGTGTGGTGGTGATGAACACGCCGTTCGGCAACTCGGTGACGACGGCGGAGCATGCGATTTCGCTGATGATGTCGCTGGCGCGCGAAATTCCGGCGGCCAATGCCAGTACCCACGCCGGCAAGTGGGAAAAGAACAAGTTCATGGGCGTGGAGATGGCGGGCAAGACGCTCGGCCTCATTGGTTGCGGCAATATCGGCAGCATCGTCGCCGACCGTGCGCAAGGGCTGAAGATGAAAGTCATCTCGTACGATCCGTTCCTGTCGAGCGAGCGTGCGCTTGCGATCAATGTCGAGAAAGTGGAGCTGGATGAGCTGCTCAAGCGCGCCGATTTCATTTCGCTGCACACCCCGATGACGGACGCAACGCGCCATCTGCTCGGTAAAGAGAACCTCGCGAAATGCAAAAAAGGCGTGCGCATCATCAACTGCGCGCGTGGCGGACTGATCGTGGAGGCGGATTTGAAAGCCGCCATTGAATCCGGCCATGTGGCGGGCGCGGCGCTCGATGTGTTCGAGGAGGAGCCGGCAAAAACCAACCCGCTGTTCGGTATGGAGCAGATCATCGCGACGCCGCATTTGGGCGCGAGCACGAACGAAGCGCAGGAGAATGTCGCGATCCAAGTGGCGGAGCAAATGGCCGAATATTTGACGGTGGGCACGGTGACGAACGCTCTCAACATGCCGAGCGTTTCGGCCGAGGATGCGGCACGCTTGAAGCCGTACCTCGACCTTGCGTCGCGCCTTGGCGGATTTGCAGGGCAAATGACCACGGGCGGCCTGACGAAAGTGACCATCGAATACGAAGGCAAGGTGACGGAGCTGAACACCAAGCCGCTTTCGGCAACGGCGCTCAACGGCCTGCTCGCCCCGCTGATGGAGGGCGTGAACATGGTGAACGCACCGGTGGTGGCGAAGGAGCGTAACATCGAGGTGAGTGAAATTCGCCACGACCGCACCGCGCATTATAAAACGCTGATGCGGGTGACGGTGGAGTTCAACGGCGGGAAATTCGCGATCAGCGGCACGCTGTTCGGCGATAAGCCGCGCGTGGTGGCGCTCGATGATGTGATGCTCGAGGCGTCGCTTGGCAATCACATGTTGTATGTCAGCAACGAGGACAAACCGGGTCTCATCGGTGGTGTGGGGCAATTGCTGGGCGAGGCGAAGGTCAATATCGCCAACTTCCACCTTGGCCGCGATAAGGGCGCAACGCACGCCGTGGCGCTGATCGAGGTCGATGAGGCGATAAACACCAAGCTGCTGGAAAAAATAGGGAAATTGCCAAGCGTGCGTGAGGCGCGGGCGCTTGAATTTTAGGCACGGGATGCCCTGAAACCTGCGGCGACTGTTGCGTTAATGTAACTAACTGTTGCCAATATGCAGCAAATAGAGGCTTTTTAGACGAAAATTGCTTTCTGGGCAATCGCGATACGCTATTTTGCTTCGTGAGCAGGAAGAATTTTGCGGTTTGCCGTGGCGATGCGCCCCCAATCTCCCCGCTTTGTTCGATTAATCAAATATTAACCCTCGTGTGGTAGGTTAAGCCTCAGAGGTCAGGAGAAAACCATGTTAATTCGTGTAAATAAGAAGATTAGCGCACGTTCATCCGTGAAATACGCGGCACTTGCATCCGGCACCGTCAGCCATGTGTGGTACGACGAGGATAGCAGCTCGGCCGCGACGCCAAAACGCCGCAACCGCATCCAGCTGATGCGTGAAGTGAGCGCCCGCGAGACCAGCCGCGAGTACGACGCGTAAGTTTACGCGGCGCTGCGGCCTTTTGTCATTTCCAGTAAGTCGGCGCGTTCCAGTTCTCTGCGCAAAAGAATCATCGGCATTTTGTATTTATCACGACGATAGTCGGCTTCGTTTTCGTTTTGGCCGTCAACGCGTTTAATGGTTGATAATGCCTTTAGGCTTTTTTCATTGGTGTTGTGCTGCATGTCGGCGTATTTGACCTGCATGGCATCGAGGTTGCGGGTTTCGATGATCGCGTTAATCCAATCAAGATAGCGCATGCCCTCGCGGTAGACGCCGATGCCGTCGATCTGGCTCACTAGCTCGACCGCGCGGATGGTGCGATCCGAATAGCCCATGCGCCCCAGTTCCTCGCGGGTGACGGGGCGGATCTCGGTCTCGCTTTGGCGGGGGAATTTGCGGGATTTTTCCATTACGTCGTGCAACAATGCTGCAAGCCGTGCATCCATGCTGGCGTTAGCAGGCAGTAAATCTGCTACCGCGAGAGGGTGGCTCACATAAGGTTGGCCGTCGCGCCGGTTTTCGCCATGGTGAATGGTTGTGATGAAGTCGATGGTTTGTCGGATCGATGGGACATGACGCATAGCAGCTACCGTGATTTTGTGAGTAATGACGGCCGTTATAGCGCGCCAATTCGCCGCTGAATGTGACGATTTAGTGAAGATTGAAGCCGTTCTCGGCGCGAACTATCGGCCGATCGTGCTCGGAGAAGTCAGTGCTTGTGCCATTTGCAGCGCGGATTCTTTGTATAACTGCCCCATAAATTGCGTGATGAGTTGGCGACCGGTGATATGTGTCGGGTCGGTGGGCGCGCGCTCTTCTTCTGCCGAATTCACCTGCAGACCAAACGATTGAATGGTGTTTTGCAAACGCGTCTCCAGCAGTTGGAGTATTTGCGTTTCATTCGCTTTTGTGGCGGAGATTGATTGGATGTCGGCCGCGGACATATCGCGCTGCGTATCCATATTGGGTTTGATACATTGCCTTAGTTCAGGCGATGTGAGGTAGTAGTTGCAGATTTCGGCAGGGTATATCGTTGCTAATTTCATCTCCAATGCCCGACGATCACCAAGGGCTCGATGGTAGAGTTCCCGATGGATATAGGTTTCTCGAAGCATCGATGCCCGAATGCCTTCAATTTCAGCATGGTCGCTGGTGCTATCTAAATAGGGGCGCATGTGGGTAGCGGGCTTCTTAGCGTTCGCGTTGCAGCGGTGAGGATCGCTGCGCGGCTTCCCCCGCGCGTTTTTCTATGCTGCTCATCATTTCGCCGATCATATCGAAACCGGTGATGCTGTTTTTCGGTTTATTTTTGTACAGCTCAGGCGCTTCCATTATATTAAGCCCGTGTGCTTCCAAATGTTTTTTTAAGGCGTGAAATAGCTGGCAGTTGCTTCGTGGAGCTTGGTGACAAGAGCCTTTAGAGTTTTAGACT
>JBIIAV010000124.1:0-3241 GCA_044239745.1 Rickettsiales bacterium | reverse complement strand
GTCGAGATGCGTATCGACGACGATCAAGACGCCGTCTGGATCGCTGTCGAGATCCCTGGCGATGCCAGCTGCCATGTCGGTTATCGCTCATGCTTCTACCGTGCGGTTGCCACCGGTAAAGGCCGTGATACCGCCTTGCGCTTCACCGAGACCGAGAAGGTCTTCGATCCGAAAAAGGTTTACGGCGACGCGCCGAACCCCACCATTCTCTAGATAAAAAAAGGGCTACCCTTGCGGGTAGCCCAGTTAGGATGGTGTGTTCCGTGGTGCCAGACACCTCGCTGGCCGTGTATGCATTTGCCGAGCGCTTGGGTCGGGTAAGCGCCGTGTTGTTAACCGTTGATGCGTTGCTTACGAGGCGATGAAGCCGCGTTGCTTGGCGTTCTGGCTGTTGAAAAGCATGATGGAGCGAATCGCGTCCGAGTAGGTCGAGTCCGAGCGCTTCTCACCGGTGTAAAGGCTGATGATCTCGTCGGGGTTCATTTTGTAGCGGTTCTTAAGGAACAGAACTTGCTCTTCAGCCATCGATTGAATGGTGGCGTTCACTTCATGTTGTTGCTGGGTCATTGTACACCTCCTCATGTTGTTGCGCTGTTGCTGCGCTTACAGAAGGATATGCAACGGCCGTGCCAACAATCGGGGCTGGCGAAGTAACCGCCAGTAAATCATTAGTAATTGATGAAGTGGATGGAGAGGCGTGCCCAAACAAGAATATCTACATACTAGGCAATTATTTCCTAGTATAGGCAATTAATGCTTAATATAGGTAATTATTGCCTAGTTAAATGGGGCTACATAAGCTCCGGATCGATATACGGATAAAGCTCTTCTTCTCGAGGTCGCATGCGACGATCGCCCGAGAAAGCGGCAATATGGTAAATACCATCGCCTTCGTTGGCCAGTGGCAGGATGGAATTGCCGATGATGACCCCGTCGATCGGCGAGAGGATGGCATATTCATAGTCGCCGAAGGGGTTGGTGATGAAGCCGAGCTTATCCCCCGCGACCACGCGCTCGCCCAATTTCTTCCGCGTGATGAAAATGCCGCTGATGGGCGCGCGCACCCATTGGCTCGATTTGGCGATGTAGGGTTTCAGTGCGGCCGCCTTTATCTTGGGCTGCGGCAACATGCCGATCGCGCGCATGACATTCAAGATGCCTTCCACGCCAAGCAACGCCGCGCGGTGGTCGAAGCGCAAGGCAGTGCCCGCTTCATACAGCAGCATCGGAATTTTTTTCTCGTCCACCATTTCGCGTAGTGATCCGTCGCGCGGGCTGGCGTCCAATATCACGGGGGCGCCGAAGGCCATCGCCAGCTCAAGGTTGGCTTTGTGCGAAAGGTCGGCGCGAATTTGTGGCAGGTTGCGCCGGTGGATCGCGCCAGTATGCAGGTCGATCCCGTGCGTGGCTTGGCTGACGATTTCGGTCCGGAACATGTAGGCGATCTGGCTGGCGAGCGAGCCGTGCTCCGCGCCGGGGAACGAGCGGTTGAGGTCGCGTCGGTCGGGCAGGTAGCGTGACTTATCGTTGAAGCCGAAGACATTCACGATCGGAATGGCGATGAGTGTCCCGCGAATGGTCTTGAGGGCGCGATGCTTGAGAAGGCGGCGGACGATATCCACCCCGTTGATTTCGTCGCCATGAATCGCGGCGGAGACGAACAGCGTCGGCCCATCCTCGGTACCACGTACCACCTCCACCGGAATCTTCATGTCGGTGAAGTCGTACAGTTTCGCAACCGTCAGCGCGAGTTGCCGACGTTCGCCCAGCAATATCTCCTCGCCACCGATGTTGAGAATGCTCATGCGCCTGCAACCGCAGCGGTATTGGTAATGCGCAGTTCGCGTTGTGGGTAGGGAATGGTGATGCCGTGCTCCTTGAAGGATTTTAAAATCGCCAGCATCACATCGCTTTTGGGCTCCATGCGTCCGTCGACGATATCGGCCACCCAAAAATAAAGATGCAGTTCGATACCGCTATCGCGGAACGCATGCAGCGCACAGATGGACTGGCGCGACTTCACGCGCTTGCCGTGGGTATTCGCCGCGGTGAGCATCAGCTTCTTGGCCAGTTCCACATCGGAATCGTAGGCGATGGTGATGGCAATTTCAGCGCGCGCGTGCTTGTCGCTATGCGTCCAGCTGATGACGCGTTGGCTGATGAATTCCTCGTTGGGGATCAGCACTTCGCGGCCGTCCTGTGTTTCAAGCAGCGTGTAGCGCGCATTGGTGCGGCGCACGAACCCGACCGTACCGTCCGCCAGTTCGATGAGATCATTGACCTCGATCGATTTCTCGAACAGCAAAATGATACCGCTGATGAAGTTGCTCGCGATCTTTTGAAGGCCAAAGCCAAGCCCCACCCCCAAAGCCCCCCCGAAGACGCTAAGCGCCGTCAGGTTGATGCCGAGCATCTGCATGCCCATCAGGAAGACGAAGCAGTACAGCACGATCTGGAAAATTTTAAGGATGAGGGCGCGGCTACTGGCGCGCATATCCTTGATGCGGCGCAGGCGGCGGTCGGTCATGCGCACGCTGAAGCTGGCCAGCCACTGCAGCACGAAGATCACCGCAATGCCTTTCAAGATGAGGTACAGGTTCAGCTCCACGCTGCCGAGCGCGAACGATGCCTTCGATAGGATATCGACCGTTACACCCCACAGATTGAACAGATGCAAAAGCGTGATGGGTGCGATGAAGCACGCGATCAGCCAGCCGGCGGATTGGCGGTTGCTCATGAGGATGACAAGCTGGATGGCGAACCATGCCACCGCCAGCTTCAACCCGAACGGCAGCAGATAGGTTTTTATCTCAAGCAGGCTCAGCGCTTGCAGCGCACCGAATACGAAGAGCATCGCCAGCGCCGAGCTGAGCAGCGGTGCCGAAAAATCAAGGATGGCATAGCCCAGCGTCTTTTTGGCGCGGCGGTCGATCAGCCGGTTGACGCTCACACCGATCACCAGCGCCAGCAGTGGCGCTAGGATAAGGCACGCGATCTCCGTCGCCGAGGCGACCCCGAAATACGAATGCGCCTGCCGTGCGGCTTGGGTCAGCGTGGCATTCGAAACAAGCGAGATTTCCATAAGTCACCGCGAGGAATGGAGAAACTAACATCCCCATACGAGCTATCAACAGCATGTAAAGCGACGACGATTTTTTTGTTGCCGCCGATGAACCGCTGGGCATATGGTGTGTTCGTAACGCCATAATGCATCGGTTGCGGGAACAATAAACGGACAAAA
>JBIIAV010000123.1:0-3265 GCA_044239745.1 Rickettsiales bacterium | reverse complement strand
TGGCGATTAGCATGCTGGGATTTGGCCGAATTATTCGAGTTGGCATGCTTCGTGCTTATACTAGGGCAAGCCGGTTTCATGGCCGGCGGTTCTTCAAGGAGACTTCGATGGATAATAGTATCTATATTACCCTTTCGCGGCAAGCGGCGCTGTTTCGCGACCTCGAAGTTTCGGCCAATAACATCGCCAATGCCAGCACCCCCGGATACAATACCCAGAAAGTGGTCTTCAGCGATTATATGGTGAAGGATAAAGAGACACGCCGCAAAGACGCCTACGCCAACGATGTCAGCACCTACCGCGACACGGCCAAGGGTTCGATGCGCATGACGGATAACCCCTTCGACCTTGCCATCACGGGCCCCGGCTATTTCATCGTCGAAACCCCATTCGGTACGCGCTACACCAAATCCGGCAACTTCCAGATCGATTCGCAAGGCACGCTGATGACCACCGAGGGTTACCCCGTGCTTGGCAACGACCGCGGCCGCATCACCATTCCCGAAGGCGTCAACCGCGTGGTCATCAACGGCGCGGGCGAGATTGCCGGCGACGGCAACGACCTCGGCCTAGTCGGGCTTGCCGAATTCAAGGACGAGCAGCGCATGGAGCGCCTCGGCCAGACGTTATACAACAGCAAGGAAGAACCGGTTCCCGCCGATCGTTCCCGCATCGTGCAAGGCGGGCTTGAGAATTCCAACGTGAGTGCGGTGAGCGAACTGGTGCGGGTGCAGGAGATCTCGCGCTCGGTCGGCAGCACCGCGAAATTCATCGAGACCATGTACGACCTGCAACGCAAAGTATCTTCTGTATATGCCAAGAACGGCCAAGCTTAATTCGACGAAGGAGTAACACACCATGCGCGCACTTGATATTGCTGCTACCGGCCTCGCTGCCCAGCAGACCAACGTGGAAACGATCTCGCAGAACCTTGCGAACTCCACCACCACGGCGTTCAAGGCTGAACGTCCGGAATTTCAGGATCTACTCTATCAGGATCTGCGCCGCGCCGGTAACAACTCGACCGACCAAGGCACCATCCTGCCGGTGGGCATTCAAGTGGGCTTGGGCGTGAAGACGGGCGCCATCTCGCGCGATACGGGCCAAGGCACCTTGAAGGCGACCGAGAACGCACTGGATGTGGCCGTGCAAGGCCGTGGCTATTTCGAGATCCAGCTGCCCGACGGCACCAGCGCCTACAGCCGCGATGGTTCGTTCAAACTCTCGTCGGAAGGCACCATCGTCACCAGCGCGGGCTATGTGGTGCAACCGGCCATCACCGTGCCCAACAACGCGCAAAGCATCAATATCAACCAATCCGGTGAAGTCGAGATCACGCTGCAAGGCCAGACCACCCCGACCCAGTTGGGCCAGTTACAACTTTCCACCTTCGTCAACCCTAACGGGCTTGAAGCGATGGGGGACAACTTATTTACGGAAACACCGGCTTCGGGCAACCCGCTGGTGAACAACCCCGGACTGGATGGTACCGGCACCTTGCTGCAAGGCTACCTTGAGAATTCCAACGTCGACAGCGTGACCGAGATCACCTCGCTCATCGTGGCGCAGCGCGCCTACGAGATGAACACCAAGGTGCTCAGCGCCGTCGATAAAATGCTGCAATCGCTGAACCAATCCGCCTAGCGTTTGAAGGATACCACGTGATGACGACGACCCGACATAGCCTACGTTTTCTTGTACTGCTGATGGCGACCCTATTCGGCACCGTGAGCGCCGAAGCCGCATGGCAGACACCGGCAATGCCGACGCAGGAGATGGCGGCGGCACAAGCGGCACCGGCGGTGGGCGTGACGGCGACCGTCAGCGAGCCGTATTTCAAGATTACGGCCGACGATGTGGCAAAAGCGGTGGCCGAACAACTGCAACTTCAGGCGATCGAGGAGAAAGCGGATGTCAACTTGGCGGCCGGCCTGCCGAAAGTGCTCTACACTGCCGATCACCCGCTGAAACTCGCCATCCATGCGCTGCAGGTGGATACGCAATCGCAGCGCTGGCAGGGCCAAGTCTATGTGCTGGCCAACGGCAAAACGGAGACCGTGAAGCCTGTCAGCGGCACCTATATGGGCATGATGGAAGTGCCGGTGCTGACCCGCCAACTGGGGCGCAACGACGTGATCGAGGCAAGCGACCTTACGATGAAAGCGGTGCTGAAATCGCAACTGCGCAAGGAGACGGTGACCGACAGCAGCAAACTGATCGGCCAATCGCCGCGCGCTGTGATCTCGGCGAACCGCCCCATCCGCATGAGCGAGGTGAACTCGCCCATCGTCATCAAGAAAGGCGACGCGGTGCAAATGACCTACACCAACCCTTACATGAGCCTGAAGGCGACCGGTGTGGCGCTGCAGGATGGAGCCAAGGGCGAGATGATCCGTGTGAAGAACGATAAATCCGAGAAAGCCATCAGTGGCCGCATCCAAGGCGCGGGCCATATCGAAGTGAACCAATCATCGGCACTGTAGGAGTGATTATGAAGCGACTTAGCATCCTGATGCTTACGGCGACGGCACTCACGGTCAGTGGCTGCGGCGATACCTTGCGCAAGCTCGACCAGATCGGCGAACAACCGCCGTTGACCAAACTGGAGAACCCGCAACTGCGCCCCGATTATAAACCGCTTTCGTGGCCGCTGCCCGATCCGGAAGGCGCCTCGACCCATACGGCCAACTCGCTGTGGCAACCCGGTGCACGCGGCTTCTTCCGCGACCAGCGCGCCACCCGCGTCGGCGATATCTTGCGCATCAACATCGATATCGCTGATAATGCAAAATTCGATAACACCACCAATATTGGTCGCACCACCAGCGATAAAACCGGCATCAATGCACTGGGCGGTCTAGAGAAAAAAATCGGCAAACTGATTCCATTTTCAGGTGTGCCAACGGATCCTACCAATCTGATTGATTACACGGGCGACACAAAAATGGATTCCAGTGGAAAAATTGACCGCAAAGAAACTGTAAAAACGCAAGTAGCCGCGTTGGTAACGCAGGTATTGCCCAACGGCAACCTCGTGATTGAAGGAACGCAGGAAATTCTAGTGAATTACGAGGTGCGCGAAGTCTCGGTACGCGGCGTGATTCGCCCGCAGGATATCACGTCCGACAACTCGGTCGATTCCAGCCAGATCGCACAGGCACGCATCGTCTATAGTGGCCGTGGCCGCGTGAGCGACCTTGAGCAACCACGTTGGGGTGCACAAGCGGTCGAGATACTGTCGCCGTTCTAGGTCTAGGCGCGTAGC
>JBIIAV010000039.1:0-12667 GCA_044239745.1 Rickettsiales bacterium | reverse complement strand
TATTTGTATTTCTGGACGTTGTCGGCGGTGGCCGTCAGCGTGCTGAAATCGAAGCCCAGCTCGTGTTGGCTCGGTGCCACTTCGTGGTGGTGCAGCACCGGCTTGATGCCCACTTCGGTGAGGGTGGTGAGCATCTCGCCACGGATATCCTGCGCCGAATCGACGGGAGCGACGGGGAAGTAGCCGCCCTTGATGCCCGGACGGTGGCCGAGGTTGCCGTGCGCATAATCCTTACCGGAGTTGCTTGGATTTTCCTCCGACTCGAGATGGTAGAAGCTGTTGAACATGCCATGGTCGAACTTCACGTCGTCGAACATGAAGAACTCCAGCTCCGGCCCGAAATAAGCGGTGTCGCCGATGCCGGTATATTTCAGGTAGGCCTCAGCCTTCTTGGCGGTGCTGCGCGGGTCGCGGCCGTAGGATTGGCCGGTCGAAGGCTCGATGATGTCGCAGGTGATGACCACGGTCGGTTGCGCGGTGAAGGGGTCCATGAAGGCGCTGGTGGTATCAGGCATCAGGATCATGTCCGACTCGTTGATGGATTTCCAGCCGGAGATGGACGAACCGTCGAACATGATACCGTCTTGGAAGCTGTCGGCATCGACCTTGTTGGCCATGTAGGTGGTGTGCTGCCACTTACCGCGCGGGTCGGTGAAGCGGAAATCGACGAACACGGCCTCTTTTTCTTTGATCATGTTCAGAACATCTTTAACGGACATGGGATTCTTCCTTTCGTGGGTGATGATATTAAATAGCGTTGGGTCCGCGCTCGCCGGTGCGGATGCGGATGACATCGTCGACCGGTAGCACGAAGATCTTGCCATCGCCGATGCGGCCGGTCTGTGCCGCTGCGACAATGGCCTCGATGGTCTTTTCCACCATGTCGTCCATGACGATGACCTCGATCTTCACTTTGGGCAGGAAATCGACGACATACTCGGCGCCGCGGTAAAGTTCGGTATGACCTTTTTGACGCCCGAACCCCCGTGCCTCGACGACCGTAATGCCTTGCAGGCCGATCTCCTGAAGGGCTTCCTTCACGTCGTCGAGCTTGAAAGGCTTGATGATGGCTTCGATCTTTTTCATGCGGCAATCCTTAGGATTTTGCTGCCCCCCTGTCAGCAACATTCGCGCCAAAACACAAACTTGTTTGGGAATGCTGATTACTCAGGTGGTTGGGGTGCGATGTGCACGTGATGCAGCGGGTGCGAATGCCGCGCGAGGCGGCGGATTGCTTAATTTATAAGCGCGCAGCTGATGAAAAAAGCGGCAGTGCCCAAGGGCAGGGGTGGGGATGCAGAAAAATGCGTGGTTTTATGGCTTTTCGCCGGCCATCGCATCTCGCCCCTTGATTTTTGGTGCGAGTTGGCGTTTAACCCACGCTCTCGACGGATGGCGGGAGTAGCTCAATTGGTTAGAGCGCCGGTTTGTGGTACCGGAGGTTGCGGGTTCAATTCCCGTCTCTCGCCCCAGCGTTTTCGTTGATTGAAGGGGGCATCGCCCCCTACGTCGCTTTCGCTCCTTACCCCCTCCCTTCGGGCTCGCCATGGAAGGCTACGCACGGATATCACTAACGTTGGAGTAGGCGGTGCGTAGCGTAAGCGCGATGAAAGCGCCTATTGAATCACGATACCCGTTTGCGATAGGCCGAATAGACCAGCACGCCGATGACCGGCAGGTTGAGCAGCGCGAACACGAACATCACTTGCAGCACGCTGAATTTGAGGCCGAACATGACCGCCGCGAGGATGGAAGCGCTGGCGATGAAGAAGGCATTCATGACGTTATTGCTGGCGATAGTGCGGGCGCGCTCGTGCTCCTCGCTTGCGGTCTGCAGTTGGGTGTAAAGCGGCACGATGAACGCGCCGCCGCAGAAGGCAAGCATGAACAGATCGACCGCAAGGCGCAGATGGTGCGGCGAGGCGGTGAGGTAGGCCACGAGCCCCAGCAATTCATCCGGCATCGGCGGCGCGGAGTGGTGGCCGATGAAGCAGATATCCACCCCGAAGACGAACACCCCCGCCAGCGCCAGCGACGAAAGATGCCGCGCGCGGCTGCCCAACCACTTAATGGCCAGCGGACAGAAGAACGAACCCAGCGCAATGCCCACCGTGAACACGCCGTTGAACAGCGTCACGACTTTTTCGTCCGCGCCGATGATCTCCTTGGTGAAGACGGGAAGCTGGGTGAGGTAGGTCGCACCGATTGCCCAGAACCATGAAATGCCGAGGATGGGGAAAATGAGGTTTGGGTTGGCGAAGGCATGGCGCACCATGTGCCAGGTGCTGGCGAAGATGTTGTAGTTGAGGCGCAGCTCCGGCTTGGTGATGTGGGTGACGGGTACGCGCCACGCCGCCCACAGGCCGAGCGCGCTTGCTGCCACCAGCGACACCGCGACGATGTGGGTGCCGTTTGGCTGAAGGATGAGCAGCCCGCCGACCAAGGTGCCAACAAGGATGGAGAGGAACGTACCGGCCTCGACGATGGCGTTACCTTGCAGCAGCTCCTCTTTTTTGAGCAGCTCGGGTAGGATGGAATATTTGACGGGGCCGAAGAACGCCGCCTGCATGCCCAGCAGGAACAGGATAAGAAGCAGCGACCACGAATGCTGATAGATGAGCGCGACGCTGGCGAACAGGATGAGCACGAATTCCGTGACCTTGAGCGCGCGCACCAGCTTGTGCTTGGGCACGCGATCGGCGATCTCGCCGGCCAGCCCTGAACACAGGAAGAACGGCAGGATGAATGCGGCGGAGGCGATGCTGAGCAAGGTGGCCGCCTCGACCCCCATTTTTTTGGCGAGCGTGTAGGTAGTGATGATGATGAGCGCGTTTTTATAGAAGTTATCGTTGAACGCGCCGAGCGCCATGCAGGTGAACATGGCACCGAAACGCCGGCTTAAAAGAAGTGTGATGGAAGTCATGCCCACCACTTAGGCAAGTGGCCGTACAAAGTCCACCACGTATAGTCATTTACTTTAAAATTTCTGGTGGCTGCAAATCACCGCTTTCTGCGGTTGGCTTCGCCTCTCTCCGCGTTGCTCCGAGTCCGCTACGCATGTACTTCATCGTACATGTGCGTTGCGGTTCTCAAAAGCGATGGTTTTCGCTCGCCAGAAATGATAAATTTAACGACTATAAAACAAAAAACTAAGCGGCGCTGCGCTGGGAAGTGGCGGCGCGCAGCTGGTGGATCACCGCTTCGGCCACGGGAATGGCGGAGGCGGGGTTCTGGCCGGTGATGAGCTGGCGGTCGGTCACGACATTGGCGGCGAAGTTCGCGGCGCAAACGGCGTTGCCGCCTTGTTCGCGCAGGCGCGATTCGAGCATGAACGGCACGACCTTCTCGAGGCCGACTGCGGTTTCCTCGGCGTCGGTGAAGCAGGTGAAGCGGTGACCTTTGATGAGTGCCTCGCCATTGGGTTTGGTCGCTTGCACAAGGCAGGCGGGACCATGGCAGACGGACGATACGGGCTTGCCCGCGGCATAGAATGATTCCACCATATGCTTCACATTAGCGCTGGTCGGGAAATCGGCCATGGTGCCATGACCACCGGCGAAGAAGACGGCGTCGAAATCATCAGGGTTGAGGCTGGCAAGCGCATGGGTGGAAGCCAGTGCCGCCTTGGCGTCGCTATCGGCCTCGAAGCGGCGGGTGGATGCGGTTTGATTTTCGGCCTCGTTGCTTTTGGGATCGATCGGTGCGGCGCCGCCTTTGGGCGATGCAAGCGTGACCTCGCAGCGCGCATCAAGGAAGGTGTAGTAGGGCGCGGCGATTTCCTCCAGCCACGAGCCGGTGGCATCGGGCGCGCTGCCCATACGGTCGGCGCTGGTGACAACGAATAGGATACGGTTGGTATGCATGGTCTGCTCCTTTTATTTGCTTGCGCGCATTATAGGGCAAGCGGGGGCAAAAGGCCAGCGCAAACCTAGGATAATCCGGCCATTTGCGGCGCGCCGAGCCATGCATACAAAGCGATGCCGGCAGGCACGAAAACGAGAAAGGTAACGGCAAAAATCAACAGCTTGCGCGAAAGCGGCAAGGTCGGGTGCATCATCACGGGGACGATGACCAACAGCAAGGCGCTGAAACAGATGTAAAGTGCGAAGGTGGCAAACGCGATCATGGGCGGTCTTCCTTAGCGGGTTGGGTGGCGCGCCAGACGAGTGCTCCGCCGGCGAGTAACAGCAATAACGGGGCGAGCCAGAGCAGCCATGTCGACGCGGTGAACGGCGGAGCGAGTAATATCTCTTCGCCGTAGCGCGTGCGGAAGAATTCGATGATTTCCGCGTGCGATTTTCCGTCGGCCAGCAGTTGGCGCACATGGCTTCGCATGTTTTTGGCAAGTGCGGCATCCGAATCTGCGAGCGATTGGCCTTCGCAGACTACGCATTTGAGTTCGTGGAAAATGGCGCGCGCGGTGTGCTCCTGCGCGGGGTCGGCCAGCGGTTGCTCGATGCTGGCAGCATGCGACTGCGTGAACAATAGTAGGCAGCAAGCGAATGCGCGCAGGCTATTTTTCACCGGCGGCCTCGGCAAGCAATTGGGTGATGAGTGCGCCGAATTCGCCTTCACGCATCGCGGCGGTGAGGGGGCCGGACAAACGGAAACGAACGACGCCCTTAGCATCGACGACGAAGGTTTCGGGAATGCCTTTGATGCCAAGCGCGATGGTGGCGTTGCCATCGGCATCGAGCCACGTGGTGCGGAACGGATTGCCGTGTTTCACCAGCCATTTTTGCAAGGTCTTCGGGTCGTCGTTCCATGCGATGCCCTCGATGCGCAGCGCGGGGAATTGTTTGCGCAAGGCCTCCAGCTCCGGCATTTCGGCGGCGCAGGGCGTGCACCAGCTCGCGAAGAAATTGATGACCGTGACATGGCCCTCGAGCGTTTTGGCGTTCCACTGCGTGCGGCCATCAAGCGAGGTGACGGTGATGGCGGGCATCGGCTCGTTGCTTGGCGCACCGGCGTCGCGCAGCATGTTCTTTTGCATCAGCATGGCGGCCATGCCGAGTGCGAGGATCAAAAAGGAAACGAAGGGAAGTACGCGCATGGGATCATTCTCCTTTGGTGCGACGAAGGGCGGTGAGCAGGGCGAGGAAGCCACCGGCGGCAGCCAGCACGAACCCGAACCAAATGGCTTGCTGGGCAGGGGTGACATAGAGCCGAACGCCGAGCGCCGCGTCCTCTTTTTTCTCGCTGTAATTCGATTCACCGAGCACGATATAGATATCGCGCACGGGGGTCGATAATAAGGCGGCCTCGGTCGTTTGCATGCCGCGTACGGGATAGTAGCGCAGCTCCGGTGTCAGGGTGGTGATGACGCGGCCATGGCGCGAGATTTCAAGCGTGGCGCGGCGGGTGATGAAATTATCCTGCGTGCGGCGTTCGGCGGCGATAAGGCGCAGCGAATAATCGCCCATCACCATCGGCGCTTTGGCGTTCAGCGGTGCTTCGTAGGTTTGTTTCAAGGTGGCGGTGAGTGTCATGCCGAGGATGAAAATGGCCAGCCCCAGATGCGCCACGGCACTGGCGACATGGCGAAGCCCTACCGCCGACAACCACGTCATCCGCGCTGCGCGCAGGCGGACGATGTAGCGCCATGTGCCCAGTACCATCCACACGGTCATGCCGACGCCGATGGCAAGGAGCGTCCCCGTGGGCGTGAAGAGCGCAAGGCCGATGAGCGCCGCCACCGCCAATGCCGGTGCGAGCGCCACGCATAGGCTGCGTAGCTGCTTGGGGGTGGTGCGATCCCAGGCCATCAGCGGTGCGAGCGCGGCGAGGATGGGAAGTGCTGCCGTCATCGGCAGGAAGGTGGCGTTGAAATACGGTGCGCCGACCGAAATGCTGGGCAGCCCGACCAGCTCGAGCGCCAGCGGGTAGAGGATCGCGACGAAGACGATGGCCGCGGCGGCGACGAGCAGCAGGTTGTTGATGAGGATGAAGCCGCTGCGCGAGATGAGGGCGATCGGTTTCGAGGGTTGAATGTTGCTGAAGCTGTAGACGAGCAGCGCCGCACCGCTGACCACAACGATATAGGCAAGGATGAACATTCCGCGCGCCGGATCGGAGGCGAAGGCATGCACCGAGGTGATGAGACCGGAACGTACGATGAATGTGCCGACGAGTGACAAGGTGAAGGCGAGGATGGCAAGCAGCACTACCCAGCGTGCCAACTGGCCGCGCCTTTCGAGCACCATGTTGGAATGGATGAGCGCGGTGCCAACGAGCCATGGTAGCAGCGAGACATTCTCGACCGGATCCCAGAACCACCAGCCGCCCCAGCCAAGCTCGCGGTAGGCCCACCAACTGCCCGCGCCGATGCCAAGGGTGAGGAACGCCCATGGCAGTAATATCCATGGATGGACGGTGCGCGCCCAGTGGCTATCGACCCGTTTGAGCAGCAGCCCCGCGATGGCATAGGCGAACACCACGCCGAACCCGACATAGCCGACATAGAGCGTGGGCGGGTGGAAGGCGAGCCCGATATCCTGCAGCAGCGGGTTGAGGTCTTCGCCGTCCGCCGGTATCGGGAAGATGCGCAGGAACGGGTTCGAGGTGAAGAGGATGAAGGCAAGGAAGCCGGCCGAGATCAGGCCGAGCACGGCAAGCGTGACCGCCTTGAGCTGAACGTCGCGCGCGGGCAGCAGCGCCACCAGAAAGCCGCACGCGGCCAGTACCCACATCCAAAGCAGCATGGAGCCTTCGTGGTTGCCCCAGCTACCGACGATTTTATACAGCATCGGTTTGGTGCTGTGCGAATTGAGGACGACATTGAGCACCGAGAAATCCGAGACGGCATAGGCATGCACCAGCGCTGCGAATGCCGCGGTGATGAGCAGGAACGTGGCGGTGGCCGTAGGCTTCACGAGATGCAGCAGCGGATGGGGCGCGCAGGCGCGGTGCAGCAGCGGCACGGCGGCTTGGGCGATGCTCATCAGCAGCGCAAGGGTGAGGCAGAGTTGACCGAGTTCGGGGATCATGGGGTTTTTCCGTTACGGTAGGCGCCGCCCTCTTGCCACTTGCCGGAGGCTTTCAATGCCTCGACCACACTGCGCGGCATGTAGTTCTCGTCGTGTTTGGCGAGGATGGTCTCGGCGCGCAGCGAGCCATCCGCCGCGAGCAGGCCTTGCGCCACCACGCCCTGATTCTCGCGGAACAGGCTCGGCACCATGCCACGATAAGTGACGGCTATCGTGGCGTTGAGGTCGGTGATGGTGAAGCGCATGCCACCTTCGGGCAGGTTGACGATGCTGCCTTTTTCCACCAGCCCACCGATGCGCAGGGCGCGGCTGGGGTCAAAGCCCGCGAGTTGACGCTTCTCGGCCAGTTGGGTGGGGGTGTAAAAAAAGACCATGTTATCGCGGAAGGCATAAAGGATGGCGGTGGCGGCCAGTGCCATCAGCCCGAGGCTGGCCATAAGCCACAGCAGGCGGCGATGCTTAGCTTTCATGGTGGTTCTGGTGCTTCAGCTGGGTGTTGGTGCGGCGCGCGCGGCGCCATGTCGCTAGACAGAGGACGGCCAGCACGATGCCGGTGATCGCATAGGCCGCGACGATGAAAGAGGATGTCTCCATGCTGCCGGTTTATCGCATACTGCGCCTGCACCGCCAGAAAAAACACCACATAATGGACACATAAAATAAAAAACCGTGTAAACAATGTGCTTTGAAGTTGTGCATTGCTTTCAAAAAGTCTCTACATAAATGATAGTATCCAGTGGTATGAAAAATACCCCGCAATGGGAGATGCATGGCTACGTCGGACTCAACGGAAGGTGACTTTTTATCGCAGGGGCGATCGGCAAGGGCGGTAGCGATGCCGGAGCCTGCGTTTGTGCCGGAGCCGGAACCCGTGATGATGCCGGAGCCCGCACCGGCACCCATGATGATGGATACGCCCGGTGAAAGCGGGTTGGGTAAAAAGCCCGCCGACACCAAACCGATGCGTATCGGTGAGAAGCTGATCTCGCTGGGGCTGATCTCGAAGGATCAGCTCGAGATCGCGCTGCGCGAGCAGGCCAAATCGAAGCGCCTGCTCGGTGCTATCCTTGTTGCGATGAATTTCATCACCGAGAGTGCGCTCGGTGAGGTATTGGCCGAAAGTTCCGGTTCGGAACGTTTCGACCCCAAGGCGACCATGCTCGACACCAACCTGCTTGCCATCGTGCCGCGGGATGTGTGCGTGCGCAACAAGGTGATTCCGGTGGAGCAGTCCGGCGGGGTGGTGAAGTTGGCGATGGCCGACGTGTACAACGTGCTGGCGATCGATCAGGTGCGCCGCCATCTCGACAAATCCGTCAAGATCATGCCGATCTATTGTACCGAGACCGAGATCAGCGAGTTGATCGAGCGCTATTACAACTACGACCTGTCGATCGACGGGGTGCTGCGCGAGATCGAGACCGGCATCCGTGACCGTACGCAACTCGACGGCCGCGAGGAGGGCTATGTCAACCCCACCGTGCGCTTGGTGAACGTGCTGCTGGTGGACGCCATCAAGCAGGGCTGTTCGGATATTCACTTCGAGCCGGAGGGCTCGTTCCTGCGCTTGCGTTACCGTATCGACGGCGCGCTTCAGCAGATACGCAGCTTCCACCGCGACTACTGGCCGGCGATCCTCGTGCGGCTGAAGATCATGTCCGGCATGAACATCGCCGAGACGCGCAGCGCGCAGGACGGACGCATCAGCATGGTGGCGCTCGGCCGCGAGGTCGACTTCCGCGTGGCCACCCAGCCGACCGTGCATGGCGAGAACGTGGTGCTGCGTATCTTGGATAAATCCAAGTCGCTGGTGCCGATTGAAAATCTTGGTTTGTCAGAAGCTAACTTGGATCTTCTCAAGCGTTGCTTGCGCCGCCCCGAGGGGATCGTCATCGTTACCGGGCCGACCGGATCGGGTAAGACGACGACGCTTTATTCCATCCTCGGCTATATCAACTCGATCGATGTCAACATCATGACGCTCGAAGATCCGGTCGAGTATCAATTGCCGCTGATCCGCCAGACCAACGTGCGCGAGGGCGTCATCGATTTCCAATCCGGCATCAAATCGCTGATGCGTCAGGATCCGGACATCATCTTCCTCGGCGAGATCCGCGATGAGGAGACCGCCATCATGGCGGTGCGCGCGGCGCTGACGGGTCACCAGGTGTATACCACCTTGCACACCAACGATGCGCTGGGCACCGTGCCGCGCTTGGGCGATATCGGGGTGCCACCGCATTTGTTGGCCGGCTCGCTGATCTGTACGATGGCGCAGCGCCTTGCCCGCAAGCTATGCAAGCATTGCCGTTCGCCACGCCACGCGACGGCCGAGGAATGCCGCATCATGCGTTTGGATGCCGCGGCGCCGCCGGTCGTCCATGATGCGGTGGGCTGCGAGAAATGCGGCTTCAAGGGTTATAAGGGGCGCATCGGGGTGCACGAGATTCTGCGGGTCGACCACGGGCTGGACGAGCTGATCGCGACCAAGGCCACCCGTAACCACATGCTGGAATATGCGCTCGAGAACGGTTTTATCCCTATGGTGCAAGATGGCATCAGTAAGGTTCTCGCGGGTGAGATAGACATGCCCGAGCTCATCAATACGGTAGACCTCACCGACCGCTTGTAATAGCGTTTCACGAAGCATCGACTGCGCGTGCAGAGTGAATTTTCGTACAACGGAGTGCTATGTCTTTATACGCTTATAGCGCACTCAGCGACAAGGGGCGGACGATCCGTGGCTCCATGGTGGCGGAGAACGAGGTCGATCTCGAGGCGCGCTTGAAGGAGGTCGGTCTCGACCTCATCAAATACCGCGAGGAGACCCGCAAGGTGGGTAGCCGCACCCGCGTCAGCATCAAGGACATGATCGTCCTGTGCCTGCACCTCGAACAGCTATGCCGCGCCGGTGTGCCGGTTCACGAGGCGCTGAGCGATGTACGTGACTCGACCGAATCGACCAAGTTGCGCGACATCATGACCGATGTGCTGGAGAAGGTGAAGGCGGGTAACTCGCTTTCGGTGTCGCTGGCGACCTATCCGCGCATCTTCAGCGAGATCTTCACGGGGCTGGTTGCCGCCGGCGAGAAGAACGGTAACCTCACCGATTCGTTCATGAGCATCTCGGAGCACATGAAATGGACGAACGACCTGCGCCGCAAGGTGAAGAAGGCAGTCGCCTATCCCATCGTGCTGCTGGTCATCATGTCGTTGGTGATCGCCATCCTCATGGTGGCGGTGGTGCCGAAACTGCTGAAGTTTATTACCGAGCAGGGATTCGATATTCCGTTCCATACCCGCGCGCTGATCTATACGTCCGAGGCGTTCCAAAGCCATTGGTATCTTATTTTTGGTATTCCCATCTTCCTGTTTTCGCTGTGCGTGGTCATTTATCGCGGCAACGAGATCTTCGCCTACTGGATCGATAGCGTGATCCTGCGCGTTCCGGTGATCGGGCGCACGGTGCGCAAGATCAACCTTGCGCGCTTCACCCACTTCTTCTCGGTGATGTTCAAAAGCGGCATCAACATTCCCGAAGCGCTGATGGCATCGCGCGAGGTGGTGAACAACCGCGTCATCAAGGAATCGATCGATATCGTGCACCGGAGTATTTTGGAGGGGAATAACCTGACGGCATCGTTGCGTATTTCCAATCAGTTTCCTACATTGGTCATCCGGATGTTCAAAGTGGGCGAGGACTCCGGTAACATGGGCGACGCGATGACCAACATCAAATTCTTCTACGACCGCGAGGTGAATGACTCCGTCGATGCGATGGTGGGCATGATCCAGCCGGTACTGACGATGGTGATGGGCGGACTTATCTTCTGGGTCATCGCCTCGGTATTCGGCCCGTTGTATCAATCCTTCTCTCAAATGAAGTTCTAGCCCTATGGTGCGCGCGCTTAGCAAAAAATCCAAGGACGGCGACGAGCATATCGCGGGCGCGGCGCGCCGCGGGCGCGGAAGCAAGCCGACTGCCAAGGCGAAGGGCAAGCGTTTTGTCTTCATCGTCGGCGACGAAGGGTCGATCCTTGTATTCATGAATGACTCCAAGGTGGTGCGCCGCCTGTTCGCGCCATCGGCGCAGCCGAGCCATACCGAGGCCATGCGCGAGCTGATGGTAAGCAATCCGAGCGTGCCGGTCTACCTGCTGGCGGATGTGCTCGACCAGCAATACATTCCCCATAGTTTCCCGCCGGTGAGCGCGCTTTCGGTCGGCGGATTGGTCAAGCGCAGGCTCGACCGCGATTTCCAGCCCGACGACCTGAAAGGCTCGCTACCCCTTGGCCGCGATAAGGCCGGCCGTAAGGAGTGGCGCTACATGCTGATTGCCTTGGCCAAGACCCCGCTGATGACGGAATGGATCAGCCTGTTGGTAGACCTGCCCAATGAAATGAAGGGCATCTATCTCTCGCCCATCGAGGCGGTGAATTATGTCTCGGCGCTGCATAAGGCGCTTTCGAACGAACGGCCGCGGCGTTGGCAGTTGCTCATCTCGTTCAACAAGGTCTCGGGGTTCCGCCAAGTCGTCACCTGCGACGGCAAGCTGAAATTCACCCGCGTTTCGCAAGCGATCGACGATGCGATACCGGCGGTGATCGCGGGGAATATCGAGCAAGAGATCATCAACACGATGGAGTACCTCAAGCGCCTTGAATTCCGCGACAACGCGGAACTGGAGGCCACGATAGTGGTGGCGCAGGATGTGGGCGAATCGATCGACATGCGGCGCTTCGGATTCGGCGGCGCGCGGGTGCTGTCGCCGCTACAGGTGGCCGAAGCGCTGGGCTTGGAGCAGGCGGCGCTATCGGCCGACCGTTTCGGTGACGTGGTGATGGCGGCGGCGTTCGGCATCATCAAGAAGCACACCTTGCGATTCTCGACCAGCTACATCGACAAGCTCTCCAAACTCTACACCGTCCGTCGCGCCGTGCGCGCGGCAAGCATATTGGTCAGCCTCCTGTTCTTGGGGCTTGCGGGGCTTTCGGTCGTTGGGGTCATCAGCGATTATGGCGATATCTCGACCTCGGAGAAAAAGGTCGCCGACCTGCAGCCCGATCTTCGTAAGTTCCGTACCTCGGTGGAGGGGCTGAACAAGGACGTTTCGTTCAAGTCGGCGGTGGTGGCCACTTACGACGCCTATATCGATAAGGTGCCGCAGCCGAATGACTTCGCGAAGGACATCATACCCTTCGTGGCGCCGGCGCATCGCATCACGAGTTTCAGTTGGGTCTATAGCGACAAGCCGGCTGGTGCCGGCGCCCAGCCGAATGCTCTGCCGCTGGATGTGGCGACCGAATTCGATTTCTCCGGCGCGGGGGCGACCGTGCCGCTTTTGAGCAAGGCAGCGGGCGACCTGCTGGCGGAGATGAAGGCCAAGCTGACGCAATACGACATCACACCGGAGCCGTTCCCATGGCTCAAGGACGAGGTAAAGGAAGAGCAGATCACGCTTGAGATCACGCAGGCCGCGAAGGTGAGCGAACAGAACATGATCACCAAGATCGGCTTCCGTGGCGTTAAGAAAGTGGCGACCCCCGCGCCTGCGGCGCCTGCACCCGCACCGAATGCAGGTCAGCCATGAGCAAGTATACCGACCTGATCAAGGAGACCACCAAGCACGCCATCAAGTCGGTGGCGGTGGTGGCGGCGTTCGGCGGGCTGTATGCCGGCGT
>JBIIAV010000122.1:0-3266 GCA_044239745.1 Rickettsiales bacterium | reverse complement strand
GACCAACTTACGGGTCATAAGCACAGAGACAGCCTGCTTCATATCGGTAGCGAAACGAACATCGCGATTGGTCAGAATTCCGACCAACGTACCGTCTTTTTCGGTGACCGGAATTCCGGAGATATTATGCATATCCATCAAGGCATAAGCATCGGCAAGGGTCTGTTCTGGGGTAATCGTCACGGGGTTGACCACCATGCCGGATTCGAACTTCTTCACCCGCCGCACCTCGTTGGCCTGCGACTCCAGCTCCATATTCTTGTGGATGCACCCGATACCACCGTGCTGCGCCATCGCAATCGCCAAGCCCGATTCGGTCACCGTATCCATCGCCGCCGACATCAGCGGGATGCCGAGCTCGATCTCGCGGGTGAGAAAGCTGCGCGTATCCGCATCCTTAGGCAGGAAAGCCGAGGCCGCAGGCTTGAGCAGCACATCGTCGAAGGTAAGGGCTAGGGGGAAGGGTTTTTCGGTCATGCAATCCTCGTGCGCAGGTTGGTTCGAGATTGCACGGTTTCTTTGCATGGCCGCTCGCGCTTGTCAACCGACCATCACAAGTGTGGGGTGCATTTTCTGCAAATAGCAGGCACGCGCACAAAAAACACTAGCCGCGAAAGCCCGTCGCCACCACATAGCTCTCGGCGGAGTCACTGCGCGAGGATTTTGGTTTGGCATGCTTGACCACGACAAAGTCCTTCTGCATTTGCTTGAGCAACACACTCTCGGCACCACCCTTAAGAACCTTGCAGATAAAAGACCCGTTTTGCGATAGAATTTCGGTAGCGAAATGATATGCGATCTCGCAAAGATGCATGATGCGTAAATGGTCGGTCGGGGTGTGTCCGGTGGTATTGGCCGCCATATCCGACATCACAAGGTCGGCATTGCCGCCCAAAAGCGCTTTCATCGTATCTGGTGCGTTATTATCCAAAAAATCCAGAACTATAAGCTCTGCGCCGGCAATTGCCGGCACTTCCAGCAGGTCGCAACCGACCACTTTGCCGCTGGAACCGACCTTGGCGACCGCCACTTGCGACCATCCGCCGGGAGCGCAGCCCAAATCGACCACTTTCATGCCCTGTTTCAATAGGTTAAATTTCTCATCGAGGTCGATCAATTTGAACGCCGCCCGCGAGCGATAGCCCTCCGCACGGGCCTTGGCGACATAGGGGTCGTTGAGTTGGCGCGCCAGCCAGCGCGCGCTCGAATTGCTGCGCTTCTTGGCGGTTTTGACGTTCACATGCAGCCCACGGCTGCCGGATTTTTTATCGGGTTTTTTAGTGGGTTTCTTGGCCATGGTTATTGTTTTACCGCGTAGGATTTATCAGCGCCAAGTGCTAGGAGCATAGGCGCACAGCAAGGGAGTGTACGTTTTTGTACATGACCGAAGCGAGCACCCATAACGACAACGCAATTGACCTGATAAATCATACGGGCAGCACTTCGCGCATGAGGGAAACGATGATACCCTCGCGCACGCCGCGGTCGGCGATGGTGATCTTATCGATCGGGAAGGTGCGGGCGATCGCCTCGAAGATGGCGCAGCCGGAGAGGATGAAATCCGTGCGGCTAGCACCGATGCATGGGTGGGCGGCACGTGCCGTCGGCGACATGCGCATCAGCGTTTGGGTGGCACCACGGATATCGGAAATGGAAAGCTTGATCCCATCGATCTTCGAGCGGTCGTAATGCGGTAGGTCCAAGTGGATGGCGGCAAGCGTGGTCACCGTACCGGAGGTCGACAGCATCTGTACGTCCTCCTTCCACATGCGTGCGGCGATCTGGTTGTCGCGCTCCATCGGGGTCAGCAGGCTGGATATCTTGGCCACGATCTCCTCGAAATACATTTCGGTGAAGGCGGGCCCACCGAATTGCTCGCTCATATTCATCACACCATAGGGCAAACTCACCCAATCCTGGATAAGGTGGCGCTTGTGCGAATTAAGCGGTTGCTCGGGGTCGATCTTCACCCACATGAACTCGGTGCTGCCACCGCCGATATCGAACGCCAGCGCATAACTCGTATCCTTCATCAGCAGCGACGAACAGCCGAGAAAGGCAAGGCGCGCCTCCTCCTCGTTACTGATGATATCGATCGAAAGCCCCAGCTCGTCGCGCACCCGCGACAGGAACTGCTCGGCATTGCTGGCGCGTCGGCAGGCTTCGGTGGCTACGAAACGGTGCTTGGCAATGCCGTGGCGGGCGAGTTTCTGTTTGCAGGTGGCAAGCGCCCGAATCGTGCGGCGCATGGCCTCTTCGCTGAGGCGGCCGGTATCGCTCACCCCCTCGCCCAAGCGGACGATGCGTGAATAGCTATCGACCACTTTCAGCGTTTTATGCTGCGTGTGCTGCTGGAAACTGGGGCGCGCAATCAACAACCGACAATTATTGGTGCCAAGGTCGAGCGCGGCGTACAACTCACCATAGCCATGGTCGGTCATGGGCTCGGCGGCAGCCATCAATGCGTTCTCTGAAAGTTCGTTCTTCATCGCGGTCGAGTATAGAGTGGTTTGGCGTTAGAAGACAAGGCCACACATCGGCACTGCCGCCACACCCGCGCCGCCAAAATCGATAAATTTTTGCCTATTTTTAGTTCGAATTGCTTAAGTGATTGAATTGCTGCATGTTATCCACAGTCGTATTAACTAAAACTTAAGCAGTACGGGGCTATAACTAAGGGTATGGTCGAACAAAAATCAATTTGGGGCAATGTTCGCGCACTTGGCGAAACCTTGCGTAACGGCTTCGCGCCGGCACCGTTGAGAACCAACAGGCAGGACTCGCTCCTTGGCGCAAACCCAGAAGTACAAAAAATATTCAGCCTGATCGAAGCACGCATTGAAGAAGCACGGGGTATAGCCAACGCACGTGGCGACAGGCCAACACTCGAAGACTACCGCCAAGCGTGTGTTGCCTTTGGCGCCACTGAAGCAGGCCATGCCTTAGCCGCGGATGGGCGTTGGAATCCGCGCGTCTATTCCAACTTCGGTGTCGCAATGTCTCAAGGCGCAGACGCGCAAAGGCACGACCTTTCGGGCTTTGCCCTCTCGGAGCCAAAAAAACGCCCCATGACCGATATGCTCGACCTCGATGGCGACCATGCTATCAGCGATTTTTATACGAACATCGATTTCACGGGCGCTAACCTTAAAAACGCCTATGTCGACCCTGCAACTTCGTTCAACCAAGAAATCGCAAAAGCCAAAAACCTCGCAGGCCTGACCTTCAATAATATGCGCGAAGGTGATATCTTCGAATTTGGCGAA
>JBIIAV010000038.1:0-12860 GCA_044239745.1 Rickettsiales bacterium | reverse complement strand
CGGCCTGTTTCACTTTCACAAGGAACGTCACGGATTCGCTGCCATCGATGATGCGATGGTCATAGGAAAGCGCAACATACATCATCGGGCGGATGACCACTTGGCCATTGACCGCGATGGGACGTTCCTCGGTCTTGTGCATTCCCATGATGCCCACTTGTGGCGGGTTGATGATGGGGGTGGACATCAGCGAGCCATAGACGCCGCCGTTGCTCACCGTGAAGGTGCCGCCGGTCATGTCGGCCATAGTCAGCGTGCCGTCACGCGCTTTTTTCGCGGCGTTGGCAATGTCCGCCTCGATCTGCGCCAGCGATTTTTTATCGCAATCGCGGATGACGGGAACGACCAGCCCGTTCGGGCCGCCGACCGCCACGCCGATATCGTAGTAGTTCTTGTAGATGATCTCGTCGCCCGCGATCTCGGCGTTCACTGCCGGCACTTGCTTCAGCGCGTTCACCGCCGCCTTCACAAAGAAGCCCATGAAGCCAAGGCGTACGCCGTGCTTCTTCTCGAACTCGTCCTTGTATTCATTGCGAAGCGCAATGACGTTGCTCATGTCGATCTCGTTGAACGTCGTCAAGATCGCCGCGGTGTTCTGCGATTCCTTCAAGCGGCGCGCGATGGTGGCGCGCAGTTTGGTCATCTTCACGCGCTCTTCGCGCGGGCCCACCGCAGGGCTGGCGGCGAATCCGTCACCTTCCAATGCAGCAATCACATCGCCTTTTTTCAAGCGGCCGTCCTTGCCGGTCGCGGGGATGGCGGCGGCGTTCACGTGCGGGTTCTCAGCCAGCATCTTGGTCACGGCGGGGCCGGCATTGCTTGCAGCGGCGGGCGCAGGCGCGGCCATCGGTGCAGGTGCTGCGGCTTTGGGCGCTTCGGCCTTGGCGGGCGCAGCAGCGGGCGCTGCGGCGGCAGCCTTGCCGCCACTGGCGCCGACTTCGATCTTGCCAAGCAACGCGCCGACTTGCACCGTGTCGCCGGTCTTCACCGCCTGTTCCTTCAGCACGCCAGCGGCCGGTGCGTTCACTTCCACCGTGACCTTATCGGTCTCCAGTTCCACCAGCGGTTCGTCGGCCTTGACCGCGTCGCCCACCTGCTTGAACCATTTGGCGATGGTCGCTTCCGTCACCGATTCACCCAGCGTTGGGACTAAAATTTCTCCGGCCATGTTTCTCTCCTATGCTTTCTTTTTTTGTTTGGTCGCCGCCGCCTCGAACGCGAATGCGCTCTCGACCACGGCCGCCTGTGCCTTGGTGTGCAGTTTCATATAGCCTTCGGCGGGGCTTGCAGCCTCGGCGCGGCCGATATAGCGGATGCGGTTGCTGGCACGTCCCAGCGCGTCCATCAGATCACCGATGCGCGGGCCGATGAAGCGCCACGCGCCCATGTTCTCCGGCTCCTCTTGTGCCCACGCCACTTCCGCGTTGGGGTATTTCTTGAGTGCCGCCTCGATCTCCGTCGCGGGGAAGGGGTAATATTGCTCGACCCGCACCAGCGCGATCTCGTTGGCTTTCTTCTCGCGACGCGTTTCGAGCAGCTCGTAATACAGCTTGCCGGAGGTGAAGATGACGCGTTTGACGTCGACATCTTTCGCGATGGCGTCGATCTCGGGGATCACCCGCGCGAAGCTGGTGCCGGGCGCGAAATCCTTGAGGTTCGAGACCGCCAGTTTATGGCGCAGCAACGATTTGGGCGTCATCACGATCAGCGGTTTGCGGAAATTGCGGCGCACTTGGCGACGCAGCGCGTGGAAGAAATTCGCCGGCGTGGTGATGTTCACCACCTGCATGTTGTCCTCGCCGCACAGCTGCAAGAAACGCTCCAACCGCGCCGAGCTATGCTCCGGCCCTTGGCCCTCATAGCCATGCGGCAGCAGCATCACAAGGCCGCTCATGCGCAGCCATTTGATTTCGCCGCTGGCGATGAACTGGTCGATGACCATTTGCGCGCCGTTGGCGAAGTCACCGAACTGGCCTTCCCACAAGGTCAGCGCCGCCGGCTCGGCCAACGAATAGCCGTATTCAAAGCCCAGCACCGCGAGCTCCGAGAGATACGAATCGATCACCTCATAGCGCGCTTGCTTGCTGGCCACGTGGTTCAGCGGCACATAGCGCTCTTCGGTCTCTTGGTCGATCAGCACCGAGTGGCGGTGCGAGAATGTGCCGCGCCCCGAATCCTGACCGGACAGGCGCACCGGCGTCCCCTCGGCAAGCAACGAGCCATAGGCCAACGCCTCGCCCATCGCCCAATCGAGGTCTTGGCCGGTATCCATCATCTCGATCTTGGCCTTCAGTTGGCGTTCGATCTTGCGGTTGAGGTTGAAACCCTCGGGCACCTTCGCCAACGCGTGGCCGATGGATTTAAGCGTCTTGAGTTCAACGCCCGTGTCGGGCTCCTTGCCCAATCCACCCGCCGGTTTGGTGAAGCCGCTCCATTTGCCTTCCAGCCAGTTGGCCTTGTTGGGCTTGAAGAGTTTTCCCGCCTCGTATTCCTTGTTGAAATGGGCGTTGAGGCTTTCCGCTTCTTTCGCGATATCGGCCTCGCTCATCACACCTTGCGCGATCAGTCGCTGGCCATAGATGTGCGCCGGCAGCGCCTTCTGGCTGATGGTCTTGTACATCTGCGGCTGGGTGAACATCGGCTCGTCGCCTTCGTTATGGCCATATTTGCGATAGCAGATGATATCCACCACCGTGTCGCGCTGGAAGGTCTGGCGGAATTCCGTCGCCAGTTGGCAGCAGAACACCACGGCCTCGGGGTCGTCGCCGTTGACGTGGAAGATCGGCGCTTGGATCATTTTCGCGACATCGCTGGGGTAGGGCGTGAAGCGCGAATATTTCGGTGCGGTGGTGAAACCGATTTGGTTATTGACGATGACATGCACGGTGCCGCCGGTGCGATAACCGCGCAAATCCGCCATGCTCAGCGTTTCCGCGACCGAGCCTTGGCCGGCGAATGCGGCGTCACCATGCAGCGTCAGCGCCATCACTTTTTTGCGTGTGTCATCGCTTTGTTGGTCCTGTTTGGCGCGCACTTTGCCCACCACCACCGGATTCACGATTTCGAGGTGCGAGGGGTTCGCCGTCAACGACAAATGCATCGATTTGCCGGTGGCCATCACGCGGTCGTGGCTGGCGCCGAGATGGTATTTCACGTCGCCGGAGGAATCGATATTCTCGGGGAAATCGAGGTTACCGTTGAAGATGGAAAGCAGTTCCGAATAGGGTTTGCCCATGATGCTGGTCAGCACATTCATGCGGCCGCGGTGCGGCATGCCGATGACGATCTCATCGACGCCGATCTTGCTCGCCGTCTCCAGAATCGAAATCAATCCAGGTACCATGGCGTCGCCGCCTTGGATGGAAAAGCGCTTCATGCCGGTATATTTCACCTGCACGAATTCCTCGAAACCCTCGACTTCCATCAAGGTGCGCAGGATGCCTTTTTTCTCCTCGGCCGTGAAGCTGGGGCGGCCACGCGCCGCCTCGATGCGGCTTTGCACCCAGTCGCGTTGCGCGGGGTCTTGGATATGCATGAACTCCACGCCGTAGCTGCCGGAGTAGGTCGCCTGCAATGTGTCGATGATCTCGCGCAAGGTGGCGCGCTCAAAGCCCAAATTGCCGCCGAGATAAATGCTGCGCTGATAATCCGCCGCGCTGAAGCCATAGCTTGCGGGGTCGAGATCGGCATGCATGGTCGGCTTCTCGATGCCCAGCGGGTCGAGCGTGGCAAGCAAGTGGCCGCGCACGCGGTAGGCACGAATGAGCTGTTGCGCCTTCAAGGCATAGAGCGCCTCTTCCTGAATCTGCGCGGTGCTTGGTGCAGGTGCGCCACCGGCTTTTTTATCGCCCGCGGGCTTGGCGGGCGCGTCGGGATCCGGTTGGCCGATCACGCCGGCGGGCGCTTGATCCCACGAAACATGATGCGGCGCGGGGTCGCCAAGGCCGGCGAAGAAGCGCTGCCAACTTGCGTCCACGCTAGTGGGGCTTTGCAAATAGCGCTGATAGAGTTCTTCGATGAAGACGGAGTTCGCGCCGTAAAGGAAGGAATGCTCCATGGAATCTTGTGTCATAAACACCTGTGCGATGGTCGGATTGCTTTGCCTCGGTTTTTAGGCGTGCACGGGCGCTAAGGCAAGCGCTTTATGTGGTTTTTTTGGCGCGAACGCCAGCATTACCAATCGTTTAGGATTATTAAGTTTTATCGCACGGTTGCGATGCGCGCCCATCATCATTATCGGCGCGCGCCAAATGCTGGGAGCGCCTGCCTTTTGCGAGAACCGCAGCGTAGCAGCGCTACGTGAGGACTCACGCGAAAGGATGCGACGGCGCAGGCGGTCCGCTATGACAGTGATTATTTAGCGCCCAACAGCTCTTTCATGGTGCGCCCCATATGACCGGGGTTATCGCACACCTTGATACCGGCCGAACGCATCGCCTCGATCTTGTCCTCGGCGCCGCCTTTGCCGCCCGATACGATCGCACCGGCATGGCCCATGCGCCGTCCCGGAGGTGCCGTGCGCCCAGCAATGAAGCCAACGACGGGCTTCTTCACTTTCGATTTCTTGAGGAATTCGGAAGCCTGTTCCTCAGCGTCACCGCCGATCTCACCGATCATGATGATGGCGTCCGTCTCGTCGTCCTTCAGGAACATCTCGAGCACATCCATGTGGTTCGTGCCATTCACTGGGTCACCGCCGATGCCGACGCAGCTGCTTTGCCCCAAGCCCACCGCCGTTGTCTGGCCGACGGCCTCATAGGTCAAAGTGCCGGAGCGCGACAGGATACCGATGCGGCCTTTTTTGTGGATATGGCCGGGCATGATGCCGATTTTGCATTCGCCAGGGGTAATCACGCCGGGGCAGTTTGGCCCAATCAGCCGAGTTTTGCTGCCACTCAGCGCGCGCTTCACCTTCACCATATCGAGCACCGGAATGCCCTCGGTGATGCAAATGGCCAGTTCGATTTTCGCGTCGATCGCTTCCAAAATCGCATCCGCGGCAAAGCGCGGCGGCACATAAATCACGGTCGCATTCGCGCCCGTTTTCGCGCGCGCTTCGGCCACGGTGTTGAACACCGGCAACTCGAGATGTTTGGTGCCGCCCTTGCCCGGCGTCACCCCACCGACCATCTGCGTGCCATACGCAATCGCCTGTTCGGAATGATACGTCCCTTCACGGCCGGTGAAGCCTTGGCAGATAACTTTGGTATTTTTATTGATGAGAATGCTCATGTTTTTCTCCTTTTGAGGCCAGAAGGCCGAATCAGTCTTGAACACGCTTCATGGCGCGGGCAGCAGCCCAAGCCGGAAGCAACTTAAGGCTATGCTGCTTGTTTTTTGACGGACGAGGTGATCTTGTCCGCGGCGTCGGCGAGGTCGTCGGCAGGCACGATGGCCAAGCCGCTGGTCGCCAGCATTTTCTTGCCCAGCTCCACGTTGGTGCCGGCCAGTCGCACGACGAGCGGCACGTTGAGCGATACTTCGCGCGCGGCGGAGATGATGCCCTCGGCGATGATATCGCAGCGCATAATGCCCCCGAAGATATTCACCAAAATGCCCTCGACGTTGGGGTCAGAGAGAATCAGCTTGAAGGCCTCGGTCACTTTTTCCTTGTTCGCGCCGCCGCCTACATCAAGGAAGTTCGCCGGCTCACCGCCATAGAGCTTGATGATATCCATCGTCGCCATCGCAAGGCCGGCGCCATTCACCATGCAGCCGATATTGCCGTCCATCTTCACATAGCTCAGGCCGAATTTCGCGGCTTGCAGCTCCAGCGGGTCCTCTTCGCTTTCGTCGCGCATTTCCGCAATTTCAACTTGGCGGAACAGCGCGTTGTCGTCGAAATTGAATTTCGCATCGAGCGCGATGAGCTTGTTCTGTTTGGTAATCACCAGTGGGTTGATCTCGACTTGGCTGGCGTCCGTTTGCAAGAACGCGTTATAAAATCCGAATACCATTTTCTGGAATTCGCCGTGCAGTTCCGCCGGTATCTGCATACCGAACGCCAAGCTGCGCGCGTGGTGTGCCTGCATACCCGCCGCCGGATCGACCGGTACGGTGATGATCTTCTCGGGGTGCTTGGCCGCCACCTCCTCGATGTCGACCCCGCCTTCCTTGCTGCCGATGAAGGTGATGGCGCTGTATTGGCGATCGAGCACGACCGACAGATACAGCTCCGAACCGATGTCCGAACCTTCCTCGATATAGACGCGCTTGACTTCCTTCCCCTCGGGGCCGGTCTGGTGGGTGACTAAAATCATCCCCAGCATTTCTTTGGTCAGGCGCTTAACTTCATCGAGGCTTTTGGCCAGCTTCACCCCGCCGGCCTTACCGCGGCCACCGGCATGAATTTGCGCCTTCACCACCCATAGGCTACCGCCGAGGGATTGCGCCACTTGCTCGGCCTCCGCTGGCGTGTAAGCCACGCCGCCGCGCGGCACAGCCACGCCGAATTTCGCTAGAACCGATTTCGCCTGATATTCATGTATGTTCATGGGTACATCCTTCGTAGGAATGAGAATTATGTTAGGGTTAGCTTACCGGCTTCGTGGGAATTCGCCTCGTTGGGATTCATTGAAATTAACGGCACGCGGACGGATATGAAATTCGTTTTTGTTGGGGGCGCGTTTCAATGCTTCTTGAAAAGCCTGGTGGATGCGCGTACGAAGCACTTCTTCCGATAATGTCAGTGGCGGCCCGATGGCCACGCTATAGAGACCCGTTCCCACATCTCCCTGTAGCAAATCCGCCGTCGCGTGGATTTTTTTTGAAAAATCTGCATGAAATAACGCATTGCAGATGGCGTTCGCTTGATCGCGAGTTAAGCCCACAATTTTCGTATTTGTGTGCGTCTCATCGCTCATCGTTATGCAGCCTTTTTATCAAGCTTGGTGCTGGCGACCAGCTCGCGCACCGCGGCTACCGAATGTTCGAACTGTTTTTGCTGTTCGGCCGGTAGCGCGATCTCGACGATTCTTTCAACGCCACCCGCACCGATGATGCATGGCACGCCGACATAAATGTCTTTCTGGCCGTATTCGCCGTTGAGCCACGCGGCGCATGGCAGCAATTGCTTTTCATCCCGCAAATAGCTTTGCGCCATTTTAATGGCGGATGCGGCGGGCGCATAGAAGGCCGAGCCGGTTTTGAGCAGGCCAACAATCTCCGCCCCGCCGTCGCGCGTGCGCTGTACCATTTTGTCGAGCGCTTCTTGTTTGATCCAGTTCATTTTTACCAAGTCCGGCAGCGGAATGCCCGCAACGGTGGAGTAGCTGACCATCGGCACCATGGTGTCGCCATGGCCGCCGAGCACGAAGGTCGTGATATCTTTTTGGCTGGTCTTGAATGCTTCGGCGAGGAAGTAGCTGAAGCGTGCGGAGTCAAGCACACCCGCCATGCCCACCACCTTGTTCGGTGCAAAGCCGGTCTTTTGTTGCATCACCCACACCATCGCATCCAGCGGGTTGGTGATGACAATGACAAACGCGTTGGGGCAGAATTTCTTGAGATTCTCGGCAACCGTGCTCACGATGCCGGTGTTGGTCGCAACCAGATCGTCGCGGCTCATACCGGGTTTGCGGGCGATGCCGGCGGTGACGATTACCACATCCGCACCTTCAAGGTCCTTGTAATCGTTGGTGCCTTTGATGTTCACGTCGACGCCTTCAACGGCGCAAGCCTGGGCGATATCGAGTGCCTTGCCCTGCGGCAGCCCCTCGACCACATCGAACAGCACCACGTCACCCAATTGCTTGTTGGCGGCCAAATGCGCCAATGTGCCGCCGATATTACCGGCGCCGACCAGACCGATTTTTTTTCGTGTTGTCATGATGCTCTCCTTCGTTTTCGCGAATACGCTGGGCGATGAATACGCCCGCGTTTAACCACACTGTGCTTTTTGGCGCAATCAATTCAACCACGAATTGCATGCATGCCGAAACTTTACAGCCCGATAGTCGTGTTTACACCACAACTCGTTAGGAAATGATTAACGTTGCGGCTTGATTAACGAAGAATAATCAACGCCAAAAGGCCCAATATGGCTCCCAGCAGCAACAGGCTGGCCGAAAATACGGAAATGACAAAACCGGCCGTGCGGCTTTTTTCGGGGTTCACGTAGTTGCGCGCATACAGGATGCGACCGACGAGCCACGCAAAACCAAGCAACGTCCCCAGCGGGCCGACGATGGGCATGGGCACGAACGCAAAGAACAGCCACAACGATGGAATGAAGAACACCAGTTGTTCCAGCGTGTTCATCTGGGTGCGGTAAACGCGGTCGAACAATTCGTGGCCCGTCGTCGCTGGCGCCTTGATGCCATATTTGCCGCGCGCGCGGCCGACATTGAACGAAAGCACCATGTAAAGCACAAGGGCAAGGCAGGTAATGATCGCAGGCATCAAGGGTAGCATCGCGGTCTCCGTGATTATTTGTTCATTTGCGCAAAGAATTCGTCGTTGGACTTGGTATCCTTCATCTTATCGAGCAGGAAGTCCATCGCGTCCATCGCCCCCATCGGGTTCAAAATCTTACGCAGCATCCAGACCTTGGCCATATCGCCTTTTTCATAGAGCAGGTCTTCCTTACGGGTGCCGGACTTGGTAATATCCATCGCCGGGAAGATGCGCTTGTCGGAAAGCTTGCGATCCAGCACCAGCTCGGAGTTGCCGGTACCTTTGAATTCCTCGAAGATCACTTCGTCCATGCGGCTGCCGGTCTCGATCAGCGCGGTCGCGATGATGGTCAGGCTGCCGCCGAATTCGATGTTGCGTGCCGCACCGAAAAAACGTTTCGGACGTTGCAGCGCGTTAGCATCCACACCGCCGGTGAGCACCTTGCCGGACGATGGCACGACCGTGTTGTAGGCGCGGCCAAGCCGCGTGATGGAGTCGAGCAGGATCACGACGTCCTTTTTATGTTCGACCAAGCGCTTGGCTTTCTCGATGACCATTTCGGCCAGTTGCACGTGGCGGGTCGCGGGTTCGTCGAACGTACTGCTCACCACTTCGCCTTTCACGCTGCGCGCCATGTCGGTCACTTCCTCGGGGCGCTCGTCCACCAACAGCACAATCAAATAACATTCGGGGTGATTGGTGGTGATGGCATGGGCGATGTTCTGTAGCACGACTGTTTTACCGGTGCGTGGCGGCGCCACGATCAAGGTGCGCTGGCCCTTGCCCTGCGGCGCGATGAGGTCGATCACGCGGCGCGTCATGTCCTCTTTTTTGCTTGGGTCCATGTATTCCATCTTGAGGCGCTGCTCGGGGTAAAGCGGCGTCAGGTTCTCGAAGCTCAGGCGGTGACGTAGGGCTTCGGGCTCCTCGAAATTCACTTGTTTCACTTCCGAAATGGCGAAGTAACGCTCTTCACCTTTGGGTGCGCGCAGCACGCCTTCCACCGTGTCGCCGGTGCGTAGGCCGAGCTTTTTCACGATATGGGTCGGCACATAAATATCGTCCGATCCGGCGAGGTAGTTCGCCTCGGGGTAACGCAAAAAGCCGAAACCGTCTTGCAATACTTCAATCACGCCTTGGCCGGTGATCTCGGTGCCCTCTTCGGCGGCTTTTTTCAAAAGCGCGAAGACCATTTCCTGCTTCAGCATTTGGCTGGGGTTCTCGATCCCAGCCGCTTCCGTCATCTCAAGCAATTCGTTGGGTTTTTTGCGTTTTAATTCTTGTAGTTTCATAGAAAATTCTCGTTGAAAATGCTTTGCGCAACGGATGGTTAAGTGGGTGTCCGAACTGCAAAAGGGGGGTGAAACAGCGCCAAATGAATGCCCGAATATTCATGGGTATCCGTGGGGGCAGCGCGTCATCGCAGGGGATGCGATAGCGACGTTATCGGCGATATCGCAAGCAAAGTCAAGCGCATTGGGTGACACGGGCGCGCTTTCTTCAAAAAAGCGACTGTTCTAGAAGGATTTTAACACCACCAGCAACACGATGAGCACGAACAGAATCGTCGCCACTTCGTTGATGATCTTGTAAAAACGGCTCGAGCGTTGGTTGGCGTTGGCGGCGAATGTGCGTACGCATCCGGCGAAAAATCCGTGCAGGCCAGAAAGGGCCAGCACCAGAACGATCTTGAGATGGATCCAGCCGCCGGCGCCGGGGGCGCCATAGCCGGTGATGAGCACCAGCCAAATGCCCAGCACCCATGTCGCGATCATCGCGGGGTTCATGATGGCCTTGAGCAGCCGACGCTCCATCACCTTGAATTGTGCCGCCTCCGGCCCGTCGGGGGCAACGCCCGCGTGATAGGCCATCAGCCGCGGCAGGTAGAACATGCCGGCCATCCACGCCGTGAAGGCCATGATGTGAAGCGCTTTGGCAAGCAGGTAATATTCCATCGATTAGGCTCCTTGGTTGCGGCAGGGGCATTGGCTCCATTCGCGGCCGCAGCGCGGGCTCGCGCTATCAGGCGCAGTCGTCGCATCGACCGTAAGTTTGAGGCAGATATCGGCCAGCGCCGCAATGAAGTGCGCTTGCACCGAAAGGGTCGGCACGCGGTAATAATGGTCGATGCCGTTCTCGTGGGCCAACTCGGCATATTCGATATCAAGCTCGACCAAGGTCTCGGAATGTTCGCTCACGAACGCGATCGGCACCAGCACCACCGGCACCTGGTCGGCACCGGCGCGCGCCAGTTCATCGGTCGTTGCGGGGCCGATCCATTTCAGCGGCCCCACGCGAGATTGATAGCAGTTCACGTAATCGACATCGGCGATGCCGAGGATTTTCAAGATCGCTTGCGTGCTTGCTTCCACCTGTGCCTGATAGGGATCACCTTTCTTGATGATCTTCTCCGGCAAGCCGTGCGCTGAGAACAAAATGCGCGGCCTCCCGAATTGCGACGCTTCCTGATAATAGGTGCGGATGAGCTGGGCATGCGCCTTCACGAATTCGGGGTGTTGCGGGTAACAACACACGCGGCTGGTCGGCGCGTCAAGCCCCGCCTCCTTGGCGGCGCGCGCCCAATCACCGAACGAAGAGCCGGTCGTCGTCGTCGAAAATTGCGGGTAAAGCGGCAGCAAAATGATATGCTCCGGCGCGTATGTTTTGACTTGCTTTACCACCGCGTCGGCCATCGGGTGCCAGTAGCGCATCACCGTGAAGATTTTCACCTGCCCGTGGCCTTGCAGCGAGGCTTCAAGCGCCTGTGCTTGGGCAAGGGTATTTTCCAAAATCGGTGATTTGCCGCCGATCTCTTCGTAGATTTTTTGCGCCGTCGGCGCCCGCCGCTTCGAGATGAACGATGCCAAGAATCGCCGAAATGGGTTCGGCAGGCCGATGATGGCGGGGTCGTTGAAAAGATTGAACAAGAACGGCTGCACCGAGGACGGCCGATCGGGCCCACCGAGATTGAACAGCACAATGGCCGTTTTGCGCGCCGGCGCAATGATGTTCATCGCCGCCATGCTTTCACCTTTGCTGCTACCGCTGCCACCGTCTCGATCGGCGTTTCGGGAATGAACCCGTGGCCGAGATTGAAGATCGCGGGGGTATTGCTGAAGCTTTGCAAAATGATGTCCGTCTGTTCCAGTGCGGCGTGCTTGTTGCCCGCCATCAATAGCGGGTCAAGGTTGCCTTGCACCGCTTGTTTGGCGTGCGCGCGCATGGCGATCGCGGCCGCCATCGGCATTTGTTGATCCACCCCAATGGCGTTGACTTCGGTCGCTTTCGCATAGGCTGCAAGCTGGGTGCCCGCGCCCTTGGCGAACCCGATGATGGGTGTCTTGGGGTGGCTGGCGCGCAATGCCTCGACGATTTTTTGCGTCGGCGGAATGACCCAGCGGGCGAATTCCTCCGGCGTCAAAAGGCCGGCCCAGCTATCGAAAATTTGCACCGCGTCGGCGCCGGCGTCGATCTGCATCCGCAAATAATCGATGGTCGCCACCACCAGCGTATCGATCAGCCGTTGCATGCGTTCGTGGTTTGCAATCGCGAATAGCCGCGCATCTTGGAATTCCTTGCCGGATTTTCCCTGCAGCATGTAACAGGCCACCGTCCATGGCGCACCGGCGAAACCGATGAGCGCTTTATCCGGCGCCAATTGTTGTTTCACCAGCCGCACTGTTTCGGCGACCGGCGCCAATTTTTCGCGCACCGTGCTGGTATCCAATCCGTCGATCATGGCGTCACTGGTGCAGACGGCGACCCGCGGTCCCTCGCCCTCGACAAAGCGTACATCGACGCCAAGCCCGTGCGGGATGACGAGGATGTCCGAGAACAAGATGGCCGCGTCCATATCGAAGCGGCGCAAGGGTTGCAGCGTCACTTCCGCCGCCTTGTCGGGCGTGAAGCACAGGTCGAGAAAGCCTGAGGTCGTCGCGCGTACCTGTTTGTATTCGGGAAGGTAGCGTCCCGCTTGGCGCATGAACCAGAAAGGAACGCGTGGTGTCACGGCGCCGTGCAAAGCTTGGATCAATAGGGGTTCGCTCGTCATGGAATTGGGCTTATCCTTTTTCCCTCTTCTTCTAAAGTAAGAATATAATTTTAATAGTAGTAGATAGTGGGTAGGTACAATAACGAGGATTCATCATTCATACGTGACCATCCACCTAAGCGTGACGATCTTTTCGGACGAACGACCCCCTCTTAGTAATGATGTGCACGGCATGACGCAACCATTGAAAAAACAAAATAGAGTTGGTCGCGATCGTGCTTTGCATAACATCCGTCATCCCCAGAACTCACAGGAACGCGAACGCAAAGCGCGATGCCGTGGATGCGGCTGGGGACGAACCGCGAGACGATGCTGGTAACTTTCCCACTTGCCCGATATAGGATGGATAAACCCTCGTGCATCCACAGCTTATGCCCATGAAAAAATTCCATCTGCATCTTGTCTCCGATTCGAC
>JBIIAV010000037.1:0-12896 GCA_044239745.1 Rickettsiales bacterium | reverse complement strand
AGCCATTTTCTGGCTGCAAGCCGCACAAACTCTATCGTTCACGAGTTCGAAAATGCGCCGTTTAATACCTAGTTCGCTTCTTGCTGTTTGCGCTGAAATTGCCGCCAATAGGGAAACTCACGCTAGTCTAGACAATCTATTTATTTACGCTGGTGCTTCTGGCGAACCGCCGCAGGGTAGTAAACCTGCTAAAGCACTCGCTTGGTTACGCAATACAAATAAAGATGAGGACTTAAACCCTTTAGATGTTTTAGGCCGTATCATTGAAACATACATGGAAGAGGTTTTAGACCCTGAAAATGAGTGGGATGCCCACAAGTTAAAAGACCGTGAGAAGATTGCTAAAACACTTGCCCAATGTGAGCTTCAATACATTAAGGGCGGAAAAGTGGTCGGTTCTTTAGGTGTGCCTTCGCGCACTTTGGAAGAGCAACTTAAAGAGCATGACCTTGTTTCTGTAGAAAATGAATTTAATCGGGCACTAAAAAATGTTGAGGCAAGCCCAAGAGAAGCTGTTTCAGCAGCAGGCAATATTTTGGAATCCCTCTGCAAAATCTATATCGAAGAAAAATCCCTAGATAAGCCTGCCAAGCTCGATCTCAAAAGTGTTTGGGGGGTAGTGAGGAAGGATCTTGGCTTTGATGCAAGCAAAGTTGAAGACCAAGACCTGCAAAAAATTCTAACTGGTCTATTTTCGATTATTGATGGGGTAGCATCATTAAGAAGTCATGTAAGTTCTGCTCATGGCGAGGGTAAAAAGGTTTACAAGCTTGAACCTCGACATGCGCGACTAGCCATTCATGCTGCCCATACGGCCACCTTATTTATTCTTGAAACTTGGACCAAAAAGAAAAAATCTTAACCGGACAAACTCTGCCCTTAGGCTGCGATTAGTTCTAATTCGGTCAATCACGAAGAGCCATACAACAAAGGGGCCTTATGGCCCCTTTGTTGTATGGCTTGCCGTAAATGTGGCTATTCGAACCAGTCGGTTCGACCATAAGCTTAATGAGCGAGAGCGAATTTAGCGTTGGCACGAGCGTAGCGAGAAAATCCAGCTCGTTCACCAAGCCCAGAATTTCAACGCCCCGCACTCGCCCGCGTCAGCCGATCGTTGATGGCCTCGCCCACGCCCGTATTCGGGATGGGCATGACCGCGATGGCACGAAAGCGCCCATCATCGAGCGCGCGCAGATGCGCGAACAGGTTGGCGGCAGCTTCCACCACATCGCCGCTGGCCGAGAGATTGAGCATGGCCCCTGCCCCGCTTAGCGGCGCGGCACCGAAGGCAAGCAGCGCTTCATCCGCCGCGACTTGCTTAGCGCCCATCCGCACGGGGATGGAGGGAGCATAATGCGACAGCAACATGCCCGGCGATTTGGGTGCGCCCGAATCACTGCTTACAGCCAACGGGCGCCCAAGTGTTTTTTCAAGCATCTCGCGCGTGATGGCGCCGAGCCGTAGCACCGCCAATGCATCGCCCGAGAGGTCGATGACGGTCGATTCCAAGCCGACGTCGCACGCCCCACCATCGATGATGAGGGGGAGCGCATCGCCGAATTCGGCGCGCACATGCGCGGCCGTGGTCGGGCTGACGCGGCCGCTGCGGTTAGCGCTGGGGGCAGCGATGCCACCGCCGAATGCGGCCAGCAACTGGCGCGCAACAGGGTGTGCGGGTATGCGGATGGCCAAGGTACCGCCACCGGCGCTGGCAAGTGCGCTGATGGGTGAATCCGCACGGCGGCGCAGCACCAATGTCAGCGGCCCCGGCCAGAAGGCATTCGCCAGCAATTGCGCGTCGGCGTTCCATTCGACATAGCGCTTGGCGGTCGCCACATCCACCACATGGATGATGAGGGGATTGAACTGCGGACGCGCTTTCATGGCATAGATTTTAGCCACGGCTTCGCCATTGCTCGCATCCGCCGCGAGGCCATAGACCGTCTCGGTCGGTATGGCGACCAGTTCGCCGCTTCGCCAAAGGCTTATTGCCTTATCCACAAGCGCTACATCAACATCTAGTATTACAGGTGGCTTCATTGACACTATATACTGTGTGAGTTACATTATTCTCAAGCTCGGTAAGACCAAAACAAGCATGATAAAAGGGGTAGCTGTGGTAGCAAAGATCATCACGATTGCACAGCAAAAAGGCGGCGCAGGCAAAACCACCATGGCAGCGCATTTGGCCGTGGCGTGGGCGGCCAGTGGTAAACGCAATGTCGCCATCATCGATACCGACCCGCAAGGCTCCCTCACCCAGTGGCACAAGATCCGCGAAGCGCGGATGGGCGAAGGCGCCACCAACCTCACCTTCTCGGCCATTTCCGGCTGGCGCGTGCGCAGCGAGATCGATCGGCTGAGCCGCACCCACGACCTCATCATCGTCGATTCGCCACCGCATACCGATGCCGAGGCGCGCACCGCCATTCGCGCGGCGGACCTCGTCGTCATTCCGCTGCAACCCAGCCCGATGGATGTCTGGGCGACCAGCGCTACCATCCAAATTTGCAAGCAAGAGCGCGTGCCCGTCAAGATGGTGCTCAACCGCGTGCACCCGCAGGCAAAGCTCACCGGCGCCATTTCCGGCGAGATGGTCGGTCTCACCGCCAACCGTTTCGGTAACCGCGTGATTTTTGCCGGCGCGCTGATGCAAGGCTACGGTGTCACCGAGGCGCAGTCCAACTCGCTCGCGGCCGAAGAAGTGCGCGCACTGGGCAAGGAAATCATTCTCTATCTCAACCGCAAGACCGCCACGACACGTCAATCGGCATAGGAGGGTTCCATGGCCAATACGTTGTACTTCACCACGCATGACAGTGCGATCGGGAAACTGCTCTTGGTCGCGGGGGCGCGTGGGCTATGCTACCTGACATTGCTGAAATCCGGTGAGGACGCGCAGGCGCATCTGTCGAAGAAATTCAGCACCCCGCCGCTGCCCAACCTCATGGAGCTGAGCGGCTTCTTTGCCACCGCCACCAAGGAGATCGACCGCTACCTTCAAGGCGATGGGGCGCGGCTGAAACTGCCGTTCGATCTGGCCCATGGCACCGCCTTGCAGCGCGCCGTATGGCTTGAAATTGCCCGCATCCCTTACGGCGAGACCATCAGCTACACCACGCTGGCCGAACGTGTCGGCTTCCCGCGGGCGGTGCGTGCCGTGGCTTCGGCCTGTGGCGCCAACCCCGTGCCGTTGGTGGTGCCGTGTCATCGCATCGTCGCGAAGGACGGCACGTTGGGCGGATTCAGCCTTGGCGGCCTTGAAGTGAAGGAGCGCCTGCTGAAGCTGGAGGCGCCCAAGGTCGCGTCGCTCAAGGACGATTCGGCGGCGGCCTAAGCCTCGTCGGGCGCTTTGGCTTCGATGGCCAAGGCGTGCAATCCCTCATCGAGCAATGGCTTCAATGCCGCGTAGACCATGCGGTGGCGCGCCACGGCGTTCTTTCCGCGAAATCCATCGCTGACGATACGCACCGTGAAATGCGATTCGCCGCCGGCGCGGGCGCCCGCATGGCCGGCATGCTTCGCCGAATCGTCGATGATCTCCAAGGCTGTCGGTGCCAGCTGCTCACGCAATAGCATCTCGATACGATGCGCCATTCTTACCATTTTTCCATACTCGAATAGTTGAAACCAAGCGCAAGGTACGCGATAGTACCACCCGATGGCAAAGCGAAAAAAATCGGAGACGGTCGAACCCTCGGGGCACCGCTGCAACTGGGCGGGCTGCATGAACGCGGGCGATTATCGTGCGCCGCGCTCCCCCTCGAACCTGCGCGAATATCAGTGGTTCTGCGAGGAGCATATCGGCGAGTTCAATAAAAAATGGAATTACTTCGAGGGCATGAACGAGGACGATATCTATGCTTTCCAGCGCGACGCCACCACCGGCCACCGCCCGACATGGCGCATGGACCAACTCAAGGGCAGCCCCAGCGCGCGGCTGGAGGAGGCTTTCGGCCGCATGTTCGGCGATTCGCCAACCTTCAAGGCGGACGTGCGACCCATCGGCGCGCGCGAGAAGGATGCCCTCGCCGTGCTTGACCTCGAGCACCCCAGTGATAAATCAAAAATCAAGGCGCAATACCGCGAGCTGGTCAAGAAATACCATCCTGATGTGAATCGTGGCAATACGCTGGCTGAAGAGACGTTCAAGAAAATCACCCGCGCCTACCACCATTTGCTCGCCCATTACATCGAGAAACCCTGATGCATCGCCGCCCTTTCCTTCGTCATGCCTTTGCTGCCCTTTCGCTGTTGGCCTTGGCTGGCTGTATGCTAGTCGATGATTTTTCGCCCGTTTGGGAGCAAGGCGTCACCGATCCTTGCGTCAACAAGATCGCCGAATCGATCTACCTGAATGAGTTCCGCCGCGATCCAACCGATAAAAATATGAACGACCATGCCCGCATGCTGGTACTGGGAAAGGAACATTTCCTGATGCTGAAAATGGCCAGCACCGACACCGGCGGGCGCATGTATCGCGTTCGGGTGGTGAACGGCATTTTCCAGCGCTACCGCCTCAACCCCACCATGCGCACGACCTTCGAAAAGGATTACCCGAACGCTCCCGTCTCCCTCAAGAACGATACGGTCAGCCTCGCGACGCTGGATGCGCCGACGCGCGCGCTGCTCAGCGAGATTGCGGCCAAGCCGGAATACTGGGAGATCGAGGACCAGACACTTTATAACGCGATCTTGAACCCGACCTGCAAATTCGATGACCGCGACCTGAAAGCACTGATAGAAGACAGCAAACCCAAGGGAAAAAAATGATCCAGCACGACGACAGCTTCGAAACATCGCCGACCAAGAAACACACCACCGATAAGCTTTTTGGGTTTGCCTCCGACTTGAAACTGCACGGATTCGCAAAGCCGCATGCGCTCGTCCCCGCCATCGACCCCACCTATCAGTTCGACCGCGCCACTACCTTATCGATTCTGGCGGGGTTCGAACATAACCGCCGCGTGTTGGTGCAAGGCTATCACGGGACGGGCAAGTCCACCCATATCGAGCAGATCGCCGCCCGCCTGAACTGGCCGTGCATCCGCATCAACATGGATAGCCATATCAGCCGTACCGACCTCATCGGCCGCGATGCCATCATCGTCAAGGACGGAAAACAGGTCACCGCCTTCCAAGAAGGCATCATTCCGTGGTCGCTGCGCCGCCCGATCGCCCTCGTCTTCGATGAATACGATGCCGGTCGTCCGGACGTGATGTTCGTCATCCAACGCATTCTGGAGGCGCAAGGAAAACTCACCCTTCTCGACCAGAATACCGTCATCACCCCGCATGCGTATTTCCGCATCTTCGCGACGAGCAACACCATCGGCTTGGGTGACGCGACCGGCCTCTATCACGGCACGCAGCCCATCAACCAAGGGCAGATGGACCGCTGGAACATAGTCACCACGTTGAACTACCTGCCAACCGATATCGAGGAGAAGATCATCACCGCCAAAGCAGCGCATTTGCAAAACGCCAAAGGGAAAAAGCTGGTGGCAACCATGGTCGCCATGGCCAACCTCACCCGCAGCGGCTTCATGAACGGCGATATCTCGACCGTGATGTCGCCGCGCACCGTCATCACATGGGCGGAGAATACCGCCATCTTCGGCGATGTGGACATGGCTTTCCGGCTGTCGTTCCTCAATAAATGCGATGAAATGGAACGCGCGACCATCGCCGAATATTATCAGCGCTGCTTTGATGTCGACCTGATGGCTGTGGCCGCGTGAAACCTCGCCCAGCTTCGCCTGCCGAGCAAGAGCATGCCTTCTTGAGGCATCAGGCCGAAGTTGCGCAGGCCATTTCCGGCAAGGCGGAACTCACCGTCGCGGTTGGCTTGAACCGCATCGGCGATGAACCGCTGGCCGAGCGCGACCTCATCCTCATTTCGAAGATAGCCAACGCATCGCCCGATACCATCGTCCGCCATATGCGTGGGCAGGTCGATTTGGCGGCACTGGCGATGAAGCATCATCAGGCGCAGTTGCATGAATCCGCACGTCCGCTCGACGCGCAGGCAGCCGCCATGTTCGATGCGCTCGAGCATGTGCGCTTGGAAGCGATCGGCAGCAAAGCACTCGCGGGTGTGCGCCACAACTTGGCGCAGCGCCACGAGACGAGTTTCACGTTGAAGGGCTACAACGAAGGCAACGACGGCATCCCCACCGCATTGCCGGACGTGGTGGCCATGATCGCGCGGGAGAAAATAACCGGCGAAGCACCACCGGCAGCGATTGCGAGTTTGGTCGCGCAGTGGCGCCCGTGGGTGGAGAAAGCGGCGTTGCCGCATATCAATAAATTGGCGGATGTCGTAAGCACGCAAACGTCGTTTGCACGCGTCGTTCAGGAAATTCTTTATGATCTGAAGCTGGTCACCCACCGCCCCGGCGATGTCGATGGTGGACAAACCGGCGAGAGCGATCAAAATGACGTGCTCGGCCACAGCAAGGAAGACACGCCCGAGGACGGGCTGGAAAGCGAAGCGACCCAATCGCTGCAATCGACGGGCGATGCCGAAGAGAACGAACATGGCGAACGCCGCGAGGTGAAAGCGCCAAGCGATTTCGACGCCGATGCCGAAGAAGAGATCAGCCCCGAAGAAAAAGCGCCGCGCGCCGGCGCCAACCATCCGGATATCCTCATCGCGGGGACGGATTCCTACCGCGCCTTCACCACGAAGTTCGACGAGATCGTCGATGCCAGCGAACTGGCGCCGGCCGAGGAGCTGACGCGCCTATTCGAGACTTTGATGGATAAGGTACGCCAATACCACACCGTCACCAGCCGCTTGGCCACGCGCTTGCAGCGCCTGCTGCTGGCGCAGCAAACGCGGCAATGGATGTATGAGCTGGAAGACGGCATCATCGATAACGCGCGGTTGGCCAGCATCGTGGCACGGCCGGAGACCACGACGATCTATAAGATCGAGAAGGACACCGATTTCCGCGATACCGTCGTCACTTTGCTCATCGATAATTCAGGCTCCATGCGCGGCCGCCCGATCAGCATCGCCGCCATGTCGGCCGATATTCTGGCGCGCACCTTGGAACGCTGCGGTGTAAAGGTCGAGATATTGGGATTCACCACCCGCGACTGGAAGGGCGGCAACAGCCGCAAGGCGTGGCTGGAAGCGGGGCGCGCCGCCGAGCCCGGACGCCTGAACGACCTGCGGCACATCATCTATAAATCCGCCGACCAGCGGCTCAGCCGTGCGCGGCGCAATCTGGGGCTGATGCTGAAAGACGGCATCCTCAAGGAAAATATCGACGGCGAGTCGATCCTGTGGGCCTACCAACGCCTGCGCGCGCGCCGAGAACAACGCAAAATCCTGATGGTCATCTCTGATGGCGCACCGGTGGATGACTCGACCCTCTCGGCCAATTCCGGCAGCTATCTCGATCGGCATTTACGCGAGGTCATCGAAAGCATCGAGCGCAGTGGCGCGGTGGAGCTGCTGGCCATCGGTATCGGGCACGATGTCACGCGCTATTATTCGCGCGCGGTCACGTTGCATGATGTCGAGCAATTGGGCGATACCATGCTGGCACAGATCACCAGCCTCTTCTCGCGCGAGGATGTGCGCCTCACCCGTAAGGAACAGCGCCGCCGCGCGGCATAAAAAAAAGCGCCCCGAGTGGGACGCTTTTTTATTCGTGGGTCGTGATGGCAACTAAGCCGCAGGGGTCGCTTTCGCGGCCGCTGCTTCGCGCGCTTTCATGATCTTGCGCTTGAGGTTGCGCGCCTCTTCCGACAGCGACTTGCTGTGGGTGGTCATCAGGTAATTGTCCAAGCCACCGTTATGGTCGATGGTGCGCAGGGTGCTTGCGGTGATGCGCATGCGAATGGTCTGGTTCAGCGAATCCGACTGCAGGCTCACTTGCTGCATGTTCGGCAGGAAACGGCGCTTCGCCTTACGGTTCGAGTGCGATACGGTGTTACCCGAGAGGCCACCTTTTTCTGTAATTGCGCAACGTCTTGCCATCGCCCTAATCCTGCTTTCCTTGTTTTTTCGCGTATATGTCAGTGTCTGGCAGTGTATGCACACGTGCCGAGTGGATGGTCTCACTATCGTGTTGCGGTTGCGAAGTCAAGCACAAGGCTTCATCTATCTTGAATAATTTTTAATCACAGCAATAATTTGTTAAAATTGAATTGTCACGAAACCTTAACATCTACATGGGTTTATCGCGATATAATAGGTGAATAACTTAATTAACAAACAAATGGTGTGCATATGACCTCGCGAGCGACCCTCGACACATTCAAGACCCTGCTTGCCATAACTGCCAATGGCACTCGCGACCATTATAGCTGGACACCTGTCGACAATCATGTCGGATTGGTCGTCGATAATTTCTTGGAAGCCGAACCGACATGGCTTGGTGAGGCGGTTCGCCGCGATCCGGCGCTGGTCCATGGCGATACTAAAAAACGCATCACTGCTGGGGCGCCTGTGCCCCAAGATATCGTCGATGCTGCCAAACCGGAATTGAAACTCTATCAAGGCCTGCAGGCAATCGCCTATCATCGCCTCGCGCATGTCAAATATGCTTCCTACAAAGAAAAGATCGGCCGTGCCGAAGCCATGGCGGATCCATCTTCGGATAGTTATAAGCGCCTTCGTAAGGATGCTGCCGATGATTTATTGGCCGCGCGCGCGATTTCGCAAGGGGTGCGCCGCCTGACCGCCGGTATCGAGATCCACCCCGGTGCCAGCATCGGCAAGAATTTCTTCATCGACCATGGCGCGGGTGTCGTCATCGGTGAAACAGCTACCATCGGCGATGATGTCTTCCTGTATCACAATGTCACGCTGGGTGCGGCATCGGGTAAAGAATCAGCCGATGGCCGCCGCCATCCGAAGATCGGCAATCGCGTCGTGATCTCGACCGGCGCAAAAGTGCTTGGCCCCGCCACCATCGAGGATGATGTGAAAATCGGCGCGAATGTCCTTATCAAAGGCTGTGTGACCATCGGCAAAGGCGCGGTGATTCAAGACGGCGTGACCGTGACCAAGGATGTGCCTGCCGGCGCCCGCGTGGTCGGCACCGTTCCCCATTTGCCCGGCATCATCGACCGTGATGCCGCGGGCACACCCATCACCACGCTGGATGCAGCAAAGCCGATGAAGCAAGTGCAATGGGCGACCAGCTTTGGAAAAGGTATCGCGACCCTTGGCAAAATCAACGAAGGCTATCGCGGGTTAGCGCAATAATCACCCTAGGAAATCTTGCGCATTGGTACCGTAATGCGCTCGATGAGCCCTACGTCCTGCACCTTCGGTGACGGGATTGAAGGATAGGATGCATTTGCCGTTTTTGCTTCCGGCGCAACGATACCAAGCTCCGCCATGCGCTGGGCGTAGCGATCCGCAAGCGCGGGACTTTGGCGCACGGTATGGCGATCCTTGAAATGCTGTTTGCGGATATCGATGACATCGGGGTAATAGCGGTAATTGACCATCATCCCTGCCCCGCCGATACTGTCGCTCAACTGGCAGTTCGCATCGGAAAGCCAGTGGATGTTCGCCAGCTCCGCACCATTACCGATGTGGAATTTGGTCACTTTATCGCGCGGCAGGTATTTGGTGTTCTCCGATTTTTCATGGACCACGTAATACGCCGTGAGATCCTTCATAAGGTCGGTGAGGAATCGTTTTTCTTCTGGTGGCAGCTTGCTCTGCTCGGCCAGCATCACCTGCAACGCATCGTGGTTGGACATATCCATCGTTGCCTTGGTGTAGGCGCGCAAATGCCCCTCCTCGTGCGGTGTCAGTAGCGAAGGGTTCGTTTCGGAAACTGCCTGAGTCAGCCGTGCTTCAAGCCATTGCGAGAATCCGTCGGCCTTCTCTTTGGTGCCGCTACGTACCGGCGAAAGCGTCGAGAACGCTTGAATGCCATAGGTATTCTTCAGATGCTTCGCGGCTTCGCGTATCAGCTGTTCGGCAGGCGTATGGCCTTTGTCGCCACGCACGATCTTCGAGTCGCTTTTTTTACTGCTCGCGGCCGCCTTATCGCCACCCGCCAAGGTGCTGATGGAGTAGAAAATGGCCGTATTCGGGTGTGCAACCTCGGCGACCGGTTGTTGCAGGATGTCGTTGATGTTGCCCGGCAGCTTATCGCTTGGGATGCTTCCGCGCGCGTCCGGCTCGATGTAGAACAGTTTCACATAGACCGCGTTCTTCGGTGTCGATTCCTTGGACGCGAACATGGCGAAACAATGCTTATCCCAGATGGGTTCCTTGCGGCCATTCGGTGCGAGGCGATTGTTATAAAGCTGCGGCAGCGCGATCATTCCGTCGAACGGGTGCACGGCCTCCTTCTTGATGAGCAGGTCCTTGATCTCCTTCGGATCATCGCGCGTGATCTCGCGGAATTCGAGCGCATCGACCGCGACCGGCGCCACGGGCTTACGTTTGATCAGTTTTGTTAAACGCTCACGCAGCGGTGGTTTTGTAGATATTGGTTTTGTTTGCGACATAACTTCTTATTCACCGTCCACATGACATCCCTGTGACGGTTCCATGACAATTCGATGACGGTTAATGGGATCAGACGTCGAGGTTGACGACCTTGAGCGCGTTGGTCTGGATGAAGTCGCGGCGCGGCTCCACCACATCGCCCATGAGGGTACTGAACGCTTCGTCGGCGTCCGCCGCGTCATGCACCGAGACCTGAAGCAGGGTGCGCGCTTTCGGGTCGAGCGTGGTCTCCCATAGTTGCTCGGGGTTCATCTCGCCCAGACCTTTGAAACGCTGGGTGGACAAGCCTTTTCGGCCGATATCCATGATCGCTTTGTAAAGCTCGTTGGGCGTGCTCACCTGCACATCCACGCCCTTACGGCTGAATTTCGCAGGTTTTGCATAATCGGCTTTCAAGGTCGCATGGATGCCGGCAAGCTCCTTACCTTCGCGGCTGGCCAACCATTTATTATCCAGCAGCACATGCTCGACGACGCTGCGCACCGTGCGGCTGACGGCAATGCCGGCTTCGGTCTTCTCGGCCGTCCACGGGCTGATGCCCGGCGACAGGAAGTTGAGCACCGTGGTGAACCCGCCAAGTGCGCCGCCTGCAAACAGGTTGGAAAGCGCCGCCGCCTCGACCATCGCGATGGGTACGCGGCGCGTCAGCGGTTGCATCAATTCCACGATGCGGGCGGTATCATCGACTTTCTTGGCAAGCGCTTCACCGCTAAGGGTGCCACTGGCCATGTCGAGATGGGCTTCGTCCAGCGCGACGCTACGCAGGTATTGCTCTAGCGCCTCGGCATTCTTGAGGTAATTCTCGCTTTGACCACGCTTGACCTTGAACAGCGGCGGCTGCGCGATGTAAAGATAGCCCTTGGCGATCAGCTCCGGCATCTGGCGGTAGAAGAAGGTCAGCAGCAAGGTGCGGATGTGCGAACCGTCGACGTCGGCATCGGTCATGATGATGATTTTATGGTAGCGCGCCTTATCGGCGTTGAATTCCTCGCGGCCAATGCCGGTGCCGATCGCGGTGATGAGTGTGCCCACCTCTTGCGATGAAAGCATTTTGTCGAAGCGTGCGCGCTCGACGTTGAGAATCTTACCCTTCAACGGCAGAATGGCTTGGTATTTGCGGTCACGGCCTTGTTTTGCCGAACCACCTGCCGAGTCACCCTCGACGATGAACAATTCGGAAAGCGCGGGGTCGCGCTCTTGGCAATCCGCCAGTTTACCCGGCAGGCTTGCGATATCGAGCGCGCCTTTGCGGCGGGTGAGTTCGCGCGCCTTACGCGCTGCTTCACGTGCGGCGGCCGCTTCGTAAATTTTACCGATGACGGCCTTCGCTTCCGCCGGATGCTCCTCGAACCATTGGCCGAGCTTATCGCCGACGATGGATTCCACCACCGGACGCACTTCCGAGGAGACCAGTTTATCCTTTGTCTGAGAGCTGAACTTGGGATCCGGCACCTTCACCGAGATGATAACGGTCAGCCCCTCGCGCGCGTCGTCGCCGCTCAGGTCGATCTTCTCTTTTTTAGCAATACCCGAAGCAGTGGCATAGCTGTTGATGCAGCGCGTAAGCGCCGCACGGTAGCCGATCAAGTGGGTGCCACCGTCGCGCTGACGGATGTTGTTGGTGAAGGTGAGCGTATTCTCGTGGTAGGAATCATTCCACTGCATCGCCACTTCCACGGTGATGCCGTTCTTCTCACCCGCCATCATGATGGTGGGGTGCAGCGCCACCTTGCTGCGATCGAGGTATTGGACATAGGCTTGCGTGCCGCCTTCGTAGTAGAATTCCGTCTCCTTCGGGTCTTCGGCGCGTTTATCGGCAAGCAGGATGCGCACACCGGAGTTGAGGAACGCCAGCTCGCGAATGCGGTGCTCCAGCGTGCCGTAATCGAAGGTGATCTGAGAGAAGGTCTCGGCCGATGGGAAGAAGGTCACTTGCGTTCCCTTTTTGCCCTTTGCCTCGCCCACGACCTTAAGTGGCGCAACCGGCACCCCGTGCTCGAAACGCATGCGGTGCTCTTTACCGTCGCGCCAAATTACTAGCTCCAGCCACTCGGAAAGCGCATTGACCACCGAAACGCCCACGCCGTGCAGACCACCGGAGACCTTGTATGAGTTCTGGTCGAACTTACCGCCGGCATGCAGCTCGGTCATGATGACTTCGGCAGCGCTACGACCTTCGGTCTTGTGCATATCGACCGGAATACCGCGACCATTATCCTCGACCGTGACCGAGCCGTCCTCGTTGATGGCGACATAGACCTTATCGCAATGCCCCGCGAGCGACTCATCGATCGCGTTGTCGAGCACTTCATACACCATGTGATGCAGGCCCGAACCATCGTCGGTATCGCCGATATACATGCCCGGACGTTTGCGCACCGCCTCAAGACCCTTGAGGACCTTG
>JBIIAV010000036.1:0-13254 GCA_044239745.1 Rickettsiales bacterium | reverse complement strand
GGCGTCGCTGGTCTCGCCGAACAGCAGGTAGGCGAACAGCGCCGTGGTGATAAGGCGGGTGAAATCGAACGGCATGAGGGTGGTGACGGGGGCAAGGGAATAGGCCTTGGCCATCGAAAAATGCATGAGGATGGAAAAGCCCGAAATGACAGCGAGCACGCCCCAGCCGTGGGCGCTGGGTGCCTGCCAGTGGGCGATACCGAAGGGCGTGGCGACGAGCAGCATGAAGAAATTCATGTAGACGACCATGCGCATGGCCGGCTCGGTACGGCTTAAGGATTTGACGAACAGGCCGGTGACCGCCCATGTCGCGGTCGCGAAGATGACCAGCAACGCCGAAGTATCGAAGCCCTCGGCGCTGGGGCGAAGCAGGATGAGGGTGCCGCCAAAGCCGGCCAAAAGACCCAGCCAGCGTATCCAATCGCCCTTTTCGCCAAGAAAGAGCATGGCGAAGACGGTGGTGAAGATGGGGGCGGTGAAGCTGAGCGCGGTGGCATTGGCAAGCGGCATGATGGTGAGGCAATAGGTCCATGTGATCATGCCCACCGCGCCGACCGCGCCACGCCACGCATGCGCGCCCAGCCGTTGCGTGTGCAACAGCGTGCGGTGATCGTGCAGCAGCCACGGTAGCAACAGCAGTAAGGTCAGGCCGTTGCGCAGCATGACGATGGTGGTGGCGTGCAACTCCGGTGTCAGGATGCGCACGCCCATGCTCATCGCCGAAAAGCAGGTGGTGGAAATAAGCATATAGCCGATGGCCGCCATTTGCGGGCGCGTGCGAAACGACAAAGCGAGGGCTGCAAAAAAGTTGGAGAACATGGGATTTCGTGGCTATAGTGGCGGCATGGGGCATCTAAGCACATCACGCAACCACGCGCCAGCGCTTGTCGTAGCATCGGCGGCGCTGGAGCGATATCGTACGGCGCGCGCGCAAGCGCTGGAGCAATTTTTGCAGCAAGGCCGCATCCAGACCCTGTGGCGCCGCCTTGCCCGCGCGACGGATGCATTGCTGCATTCGGTGGCGGCCGACGCGCAGGTGACGCTGCTGGCGGTGGGCGGTTATGGCCGCAGCGAGATGTTCCCGTTCTCGGACGTCGACGTGCTGCTGCTGGTGCCCGACGGTGCCGACCCAAAAGCCGACGCCGCCGTGACGCACGTGCTGCAACAATTATGGGACATGCAGATCGCGGTCAGCCATGCCACGCGCACGCTGGAGGAGACACTGGCCGCGGCGCGCGCGGATTCGTCCGTCGCGGCGGCGCTGATGGATCTGCGCTACATCAGCGGTAGCCGCACGGCCTATCTGGCGCTGAAACGGCGCCTGCGCAGCGAGGTCTTCGGCCAGAACCCGCGCGATTTCGTTGCCGCAAAACTGAGCGAGCGCGACCGCCGCCACAGCAAATGGGGCGACTCGCGCTTCTTGCTTGAACCCAACATCAAGGAGGGCAAAGGCGGCCTGCGCGACCTGCACACCCTCAACTGGCTGGCGCGCTATTGCTACCGCATCACCAAGGCTGCGGATCTCGTGCGTAGCGACCTGCTGACGCGCGAGGAGTGGAAACATTACCGCGAGGCGTATTTGTTCTTCTCGACCGTGCGGGCCTATGTGCATGTGCTGCGTGGCCGCGCCGACGAGCGTCTGACCTTCGATATGCAGACGCAGATCGCCGAGCATTTAGGCTTTCGCGGACGCACGGCGCAAGAAAAGGCCGAGCGCTTCATGCTGCGCTATTTCCAGTTCGCGCGTGAAGTGGGCACGCTGACGCGCATCTTCTGTGCGCTGCTGGAGGAGGAGAACCTGCGCGTGCCGGTGGCGCCGTTCACGCAGGATATGCGGGCGAGCCAGTTGAGCGAGGATTTCGTGCTCGACGGTGGGCGCTTGCAATTCTCGGCGACGGCCGACCTTGCGCGCGACCCCGCCTTGGCGGTGGCGCTGTTCCATGTCGCGCAGCAGTACGGCTTCGACATCCACCCGCGGGCGCATCTGGCGATCAGCCGCGTGCTTACGACACTGACGCGCCAACTGGCGTTCGAGGGGCGCGCCAACGAGCTATTCCTTGAGATGCTGCTGACCAACAAATCGTTGGAAAGCACCTTGCGGCGCATGAACGAGATGGGCGTGCTGGGCGCGCTTATACCGGAGTTCGGCCGGGTGACGGGCATGATGCAATACGACGGCTACCACACTTACACGGTGGATGAGCACACCTTGGTAGCGGTGGGCAACCTTGCCGATATCGAGACCGGTGTGTGGGAAAAACAGATGCCGCTGGCGACGCGCCTTGCCAAGGAAGTGAGCGACCGCGCGCCGCTATACCTTGCGATGCTGTGCCATGATCTGGCCAAGGGCACGGGTGGGGCGCATGCCGAAAAGGGCGAAGCGATCGTGGCGCGCATCGCCGAACGGCTGGGGTTGAGCCATGCCACCGCCGAGTTGGCCGGCTGGCTGGTGAAGCACCATTTGATGCTGAGCGAGACCGCGTTCAAGCGCGACCTCGACGACCCCAAGACCATCGAGGATTTCGTGGGGGTGGTGCAATCGCCGGAACGGTTGCGCTTGCTGTTGCTGCTGACGGTGGCCGATATCAAGGCCGTGGGCCCGACCATCTGGAACCGGTGGAAGGGTGCGCTGATGCGCGATCTCTATCACCGTGCGATGCTGCTGATGGGGGTCGGGCTGGGCGAGGCCGCGCCCAAGGCGATGATCCAAGAAAAATTGCTCAAGGAAGTGCCGCCGGCGATGGTGGCAGCCGCCAAACAATTCATGGACGCGCCGTTGCCCGCCAGCTGGTGGTACCGCCCGCGCGAGGAGCAGGTATCGGGCATCACCGCCTATGGGCAGTGGCTGGCCAAACCGCAATCGCCGGCGCTGGTGGTGGCGCACGACCATTTCCGCGCGGTGACGGAGATCACCTGCTGCATGGCCTACACGCCGACGTTATTCCGCACGTTGGCAGGGGTGATGGCGTGGATCGGCGCGAGCATTGTTTCGGCACGCACGACGGTGCTGACCAACGGCGTGATGCTGGCGACGCTCGGCGTTCAGGATGTGGAGGGCAACAGCTTTGCCGACGACGCCGAACGCTTGCAACCGATTGCGGCGCTGATCGAGAAAGCCCTCGCCGGACAGCTTGATTTTGCCACCGAACTGCCGCGCCGGCGGGTGATCTCGCGCGGGCGCAATGTGCGGGTGGAGCCTTCGGTATTCGTCGATAACCAGGTGAGTGCGACCGCCAGCGTGGTGGAAGTGAACGCCCGCGACCGTCTGGGGTTGCTGTATGATATTTTGGGCGCACTGGCCGATTGCCAAGTGCAGGTGATGACCGCCCACATTGCGACCTATGGTAAAAAGGCGGTGGATGTGTTCTATGTGAAGGATGCGTACGGGATCAAGATCATTCACCACACTAAACTGGCGGAGCTGCAGCGCGCGCTGCTGGTGGCCTGCGGCGCCGACGACGAGGCGGCATGACTGAGCGCCCCGCATGGTTGGCCGAGGAGGCCTTGCAGCAATTATGTACCGCAACGCGCGCGGCTGGCGGCCACGCCCGCGTGGTCGGCGGTGCGGTGCGCGATTTCTTGATGGGGCGCGACGGCGCGGATGTGGACGTGGCCAGCAGCTTGCTGCCCGAGCAGACCATGGCGCTGGCGGCTGCGAACGGCTGGAAAGCGATACCAACCGGCATCGACCATGGCACGGTGACGCTGGTGCTGGGCACGCGGGTGGTGGAGGTGACGACCCTGCGCCGCGATGTGGAAACGGATGGCCGGCACGCGGTGGTGGCCTATACCGACGATTGGCGCGAAGACGCGCAGCGGCGCGATTTCACGATGAACGCCCTGAGCATGGACGCCGACGGCACCATCCATGATTATTGCGACGGACAGGCCGATATCGCGGCGCAGCGGGTGCGCTTCATCGGCGATGCGGCACGCCGCATTCGCGAGGACGGCCTGCGTATCTTGCGTTATTTCCGCTTTCTGGCCAGCCACGGCAAACCACCGGCGGACGCCGATGCACTGGCAGCGATTGCGGCGAACACGGCGATGCTGAACGCGCTTTCGGGCGAGCGCATCGCCAACGAAATGCGGGCGTTGCTTGGCGTGGGTAACCCCTCCTTCGCGCTGCGCTTGATGGCGGAAACGGGCGTGGCGGCAGTGCTGCTGCCACAGGCGATGACGCCTGCGCGCATGATCCGTTTGCACATGCTCGAAACGCAGGCGGATTATCAGTGCTCGGTCTGGGCGCGGCTGGCGATGCTGATCGACGCCAGCGAAGGCGACGCCGCATGGATCGCCGACCGCTGGAAATTAGCGCGCCACGAAACGCAGCAACTGAAACTGATGGCGACGTTGCCTGCGTTCGATGCGGCAAGCCCACGCCACACCCATACGCGCCTCATTCGTTTGCACGGCGCGCCGGCCTATCTCGATTGGCTGCTGACGCACGCGGCGCGGCAATCGGGGGTGGAGGTGGCGCCCTATGTGCAGCTGGCGCATGATTTTGTGGTGCCGGTATTTCCGGTGACGGCGGCCGACCTGATGGCGCAGGGCATGAAAGAAGGCAAAGCGCTGGGCGAGGCGCTAAGCGCCCTTGAAAAGAAATGGGAAGCGAGTGATTACACGCTGACGAAGGACGCGTTGTTGGCACAGACCAACGGCGGCTGATTAGTCCTCGGACGCATCCGGATTGACGTAGTTCGCGCCTTCGGGGTTCTCCTCGAGCGCGTAACCGGCCGAACGCACGGTGCGGATGAGATCGGGCTGCTTGCCGTCGTAATTAAGGGCTTTGCGCAAGCGGCGCACATGCACATCCACCGTGCGCAGCTCGACATAAATATCGTGACCCCAGACGGAATCGAGCAGTTGCTCGCGGCTGAAGACGCGCCCCGGATGCTCCATCAAATAACGCAGCAGGCTGAATTCGGTGGGCGAGAGGTGAACGTCCACCCCGTCGCGCGTGGCTTTATGGGAGGTGAGGTCCATCGTGATGCCGGAGAATTCGAGGATCTTTTCCGACAGGCTTGGGCGGATGCGGCGGAAGACCGCCTTGATGCGCGAGATCAACTCCGGCGGCGAGAAGGGCTTCACCATGTAGTCATCCGCACCGGAATCGAGGCCGCGGATGCGGTCGCCCTCTTCGCCACGCGCCGAGAGCATGATGATGGGGGTGTTCTTGAGGTCTTGGTTCCAGCGGATATGTTTGCACACCTCGACGCCGGTCATGCCCGGAAGCATCCAGTCGAGGACAATGATATCGGGGCGGTGCTCCTTCACGAGGTTGACGGCTTCCTCGCCGTCGCCGGTGGAGATGACGGCGTAGCCCTCTTTTTCGAGGTTGTAGCGCAACAAGGTGACGATGGCGACTTCGTCCTCGACAATCAGGATTTTGGTCTTCGCATCGGGTTTGATCGCAGCCATAGAACACTCCTTGATTTCGCATTATCTGATGATAGTGCGCCTTGCACGTCAATGGATTTTACGCCATGTTACTCACTTATAGGCCGAAAATCTTAATGCATGGTTAAAGCGCCACAAAAATGCGTTTTAGCTTCAAACTTGCTAGCAATGGAGTCTCCTCAAAAATGTCATGTAGCTAGTTCTACACTCATTTTTTCGGTGTCCATAACGCATTTTTGCAGAGGTACTAAAGAGGTAATAGATGCACAAAAAACTGCCCGCTTCCGTCAAGCTTGCGCTCGATTTCGCGCCGCTGGCCGTGTTCTTTATCGCCTTCAAGTTGGGCGGGGTGATGGTCGCAACCGTTGCCTTGATGGCGGCGACGACCATCAGCATGGCGGTGATCTATGCGACGGAGCGCACCATTGCGCTGGCGCCGTTGATCTCCGGCGGCTTGGTGCTGGTGATGGGGCTGCTGACGGTGGCACTTAACGACGAGGAATTCATCAAGATAAAACCGACGCTGGTCAACCTGCTGTTCGCCGCGATCCTGCTGGGCGGGGTCTATATCGGCAAGCGCGGCTTGCTGAAATACATCCTCGATGTTGCCTTCTCGCTGACCGAGCAGGGCTGGCAAGTGCTCTCGAAACGCTGGGGGTATTTTTTCGTGTTCCTTGCGGGGTTGAACGAATGCATCTGGCGCAATTTCAGCACCGAGTTCTGGGTGAATTTCAAGGTATTCGGCATGCTCACCCTGACCATTGTGTTTGCCGTCAGCCAGTTCAAGCTGGTGGAGCGGTATCGGTCTTAGGTTGGCGCTCAAGCGGCGCGCAGCCTTTCGGCCTCAATGGCCGTGTCGTCATCGGTTGCTTATGCACCGCCGACTCCGCTAACGAACGATCATGGGCGCTCAGGCTACGCGGTATGGATATGCCGTGTCGGTGCAATTTACTTCAAGGCGCGCCACGCGATGTCGCGGCGGCAGAACCCCTCTGGCCAATCGATTTTTGCAATCGCATCGTAGGCCTGCGCGCGGGCGGTTTGGATGTCGGGTGCGGTGGCGACGATGTTGAGGACGCGGCCACCATTGGCGACGATGTTCCCGTCTTTCTCGGCGGTGCCGGCGTGCAGGATGCGGACGCCTTCGGTGTGTGCCGCACTATCCAGCCCACGAATGACGGTGCCTTTTTCATATTCAGCGGGGTAGCCACGCGCCGCCATGACAACGCAGATGGCGACTGCATCGCTGAAGGATAGATGGCGTGTATCGATGGCGCCGCGGGCGCAGCTTAGCAGCAGCGCGGCAAGGTCGCCGTTGAAGCGCGCCAGCATGACCTGCGTTTCCGGATCGCCCAGCCGCGCATTATACTCGATGAGTTTGGGGCCGTCCTTCGTCAGCATCAGCCCCGCGAACAGTACGCCGATATAGGCAATGCCCTCGGCGATGAGGCCGTTCATGGTCGGCGTGATGATCTCGCGCAGGATGCGGGCGGTCATCTCGGCGCTGAGCGCCGGGGTGGACGAATAGCTGCCCATGCCGCCGGTGTTGGGGCCGGTATCGCCGTCGCCCACGCGTTTATGATCCTGCGCGCTGGCGAAGAGCGTTGCGGTGGTGCCGTCGCAGATCGCGAAGAAGCTCGCTTCCTCGCCTTCCATATATTCCTCGATGACGACGCGGGCACCGGCGGCACCGAAGGCGCCGTCGAAGCAGGCATCGACCGCATCGACCGCCTCGCGCGGGGTCATCGCCACGGTGACGCCCTTGCCGGCGGCCAAGCCATCGGCCTTGATGACGATGGGCGCGCCATGTTCGTAGATATATTCGAAGGCCGCGGTGCGGTTATCAAAGGTGGCGTAGCGCGCGGTGGGGATGGCGTATTTATCGCAGAGTTTTTTGGTGAAATCCTTGCTGGCCTCGAGCTGCGCGCCTTTGGCCGAAGGCCCGAATACGGCGATGCCGGCGGCTCGCAGCGCATCCGCCAGCCCATCGACCAAGGGCTGTTCGGGGCCGACGACGACCAGATCGACCGCCTGCGCGGTGCAATGATCGACGATGGCGGCATTGCCCGAAAGCGCGACGCACGGCACCTCGGCCGCGATGCCGGCATTGCCGGGGGCGCAGGTGACGCGGGCATCGGGACGGGTGCGCCGCAAGCATTGCACCAGCGCATGCTCGCGTCCGCCGGAACCAATCACCAGAATTTTCACAACGCTCTCCATTGTCATGCCAGCGAAAGCTGGCACCCAGTTACTTTATGATGTGATTTAGCATGAGCAAAAGATGGATGCCAGCTTTCGCTGGCATGACAAAAAAAATGAAGCTAGAGCTTCATCATGAGCTTTGTCCATAACCAACCGGAATACAGCGTCTCGGAAATTGCCGGCCATGTGAAGCGCGTGGTCGAGGATACGTTCGGCTATGTGCGCGTGCGCGGCGAGGTCTCGCGGCCAAATGTCAATGCCAGCTCCGGCCATTGCTATCTGACGCTCAAGGACGACAAGGCCGTGCTCGATGCGATCATCTGGAAAGGCACGATGAGCAAACTCGCCCACAAGCCCGAAGCGGGGATGGAGGTGATTGCGACCGGCAGGCTTACGACCTATGCCGGCAGCTCGAAATACCAATTGGTCATCGAGGCGCTGGAGCCGGCGGGCGTCGGCGCGTTGATGGCGATGCTGGAGGCGCGTAAGAAACAATTGGCGGCGGAAGGGCTGTTTGCGGCCGAACGCAAAAAACCGCTGCCGTTTTTGCCGACGCGCATCGGCATCATCACCTCGCCGACCGGTGCGGTCATCCGCGATATCCTTCACCGCTTGGCCGATCGCTTCCCGCGCGAAGTGCTGCTATGGCCGGTGCCGGTGCAAGGCCAAGGCGCGGCGGAAAAGATCGCCGATGCCATTGCCGGATTCAATGCGATTCCCATCGGCGATGCGCGGCGCGTGGATGTCATCATCGTGGCGCGCGGCGGCGGTTCGATCGAGGATCTGTGGGCGTTCAACGAAGAAGTGGTGGTGCGTGCCGCGGCGGCATCGACCATCCCGCTGATCTCGGCGGTGGGGCACGAGACGGATACGACGCTGATCGATTTTGCTGCCGACATGCGCGCGCCGACGCCGACCGCGGCGGCGGAAATGGCGGTGCCGGTGCGCAGCGAACTGGTGACGCGCATCGAGCAATTGGCGATGACTGAGCGCGCGGCGATACGCAAGCTGCTGGCATGGTATGGCGAGCGCATCGAGGGCTTGGCGCGCGGGCTGCTGCGGCCGCAGCAATGGGTGGCGACGATGGAGCAGGCGCTGGATGGGTTGAGCGAACGCCTGCAACTGGCGCTGCCGCGCAGCATACAGATGCGGCAGGAGAAACTTCAGCGCGCGGCGGCGGGCTTGAGTGCGCGCTTGCTGCGCGAGATGCTGCTGCGCGAGCAACAGCGGGTGCAGCATTTGGGCAGCATGCTGGAATCGCTCAACGTGCTCGGCGTCCTCAAGCGCGGGTTCGCATTGGTGAAGGACGGCGCGGGCAAGGTCATCCAATCCGCCGCGACTATGCCGGCGCACGGAATGCTGAGTGTGCAGTTCCATGATGGCGAACGCGCGGTTACGGTCGGCAATGCTGCACCGATTGCTGCACCAAAACCGCGCAGCAAAAAACCTGCCAGCACGCCGCAGCAACACGGGTTATTTGACGATTAGACCGACGCGCCGAGCTGAAAGATATCCTTCAGTTTGCGCGCAACAAAACCCGTCAGCCACAGGGTCAGCATGACGCCTACCACCGGCAGCCCCATCAGCGGCAGGGTGTAGGCCACGATATCGTATTGCAGGGGATGCTGCATCCACTGCGTCAGGAGATTTTGGTAGACGGTAATGATATAGAACGGCTCACCAAATTTTCCGGCCAAGGGGTGGACGGCATTGGCGGTATCGTAGATCAGGTAGGTGGCACCGGCGATGCTGCCATACAACGGTACGAGCAAGGGTATCGCCAGCAGGAACGGCGAGAGGATGGCAAGCAAGAATAAGAAGAACGGGTGCATGGATGTATATGTTGTGCGTTGCTGTTAAAAATCAAGGTTTCGATGGGCTCCATAGCCGCGATCTCAGGAATTCGGCCAAGGCGGGCGCGTCGTCGAACGCGAGCTGGATGGGAAGGACATGCACGTTCTTCAGCCATTCGCGCGGCAGCTTGACGGCGTCCTTCGCGGTGGTGATGAGGCGTGCTTCGTGATGCGTCGCTTCGCCGAGCAGGGCGTTGAGATCGGCGGTGCTGTAGTGGTGGTGGTCGGGGAAATCATGGGTGGAGACGACCGGCGCTCCAAGCTGACGCAAGCTGTGATAGAATTTCTCCGGCCGGCCGATACCGGCGAAGGCAAGCCAGCGATTACCCTTGAGGAACGCGACATCCGCCGCGGGGCGTAGCTGTGCCCGAAAGACGGGGATGGGTGCGCCGGCGGTGAGGCGCTGGGCATCGTCGCCGATGAGGACGATGGCGTCGCAGCGGGCCATGGCGCTGGCCAAACCCTCGCGCAAGGGGCCGGCCGGCAGGCGCTTGCCGTTGCCGATGCCATACGGCCCGTCGATGACGAGCAGTGAGATATCCTTGTGCAGGGCGTGGTGCTGGAGCGCATCGTCGCAGACGAGCACGTTGGCGCCTTCGGCCACGGCCGCATCCGCCGAGGCGAGGCGGTTCGCGCCCGCCCATGTCGGCGCGGCGGCGGCCAGCAGCATTGCTTCGTCGCCGACCTGTTGCCACGGATCGCTCACGCTGACGCGGTGGGCGTGCATCGGCGCATGGCTTTTGTAGCCGCGGGTGAGGATGTGGGGTGTGAAGCCCAGCGTTTGCAACATGGCGACGACGGCCATGGTGGTGGGCGTTTTGCCGGCGCCGCCGGCGGTGACGTTGCCGATTGAGATGACGGGGCGGGTGGCGTGGCGCACCGTGGTGAAGCGCCGATCCGCCCACGCGCCGACGCGGTACAGTAGCGCCAGCGGTTTGACGGCGGTGCTGAGGATGCTGCGCTGTTGCCAGAAACGCGGGGTTCTCATGCCGTGCTCCGTGCAAGAAGTTGGTCGCATTGCTGCAAGATGATGGCGCTTGCCCCTTGTGCCTGCATGACGATGCCGCTGGCGCGTTCGGCCATGCCAAGGCGGGTGGTGTCCTGCGCCAGTAGTTCGCTTACCGTGGCGGCGAGTGCCGCTTTATCGCTGACAACGCGGATGGCATCCGCCGCGACGAGCCGCGCGATGATGGCCGAGAAATTATGGGTATGGGTGCCGGTGATGAGGGCGTTCGATAGCCGCGCCGCCTCCAGTGGGTTCTGGCCGCCATGGGCGATGAGCGAGCCGCCGATGAAGACGACATCGGCCAGACGATAAAAACTACCCAGTTCGCCCATGGTATCGGCGAGGTAGATGGCGGTGGTGGGGGTGATCGCCTCGCGCGCGCTGCGTTGGGCGAGTGCCACCCCGCGGGCGCGCAGGTCGGCAGCGATGGCATTGCCGCGCGTGGCGTGGCGGGGGACAATGATGGTAAGTAATGCCGGAAATTGCTGCGCGACGAGGCCATGGACTTCGGCAAGGATCTGTTCCTCGTTGGCGTGGGTGCTGGCGGCGACGAACACGGGGCGGCCGGCACAGACGGTGGCCAGCTCGTCCATCAGTGCGGCATCGACGGCCAAGGGCGCGGCGTCGTATTTCAGGTTGCCGACATCGCGCACATCGACCGCGCCGAGATCGCGCAGGCGGGTGGCGTATTCGGTCGCGCCGGCATAGACGGTGGTGAAGCCGCGCAGGATGCTGCGGATGGTGTTCGGCCAGCGCTGCCAGTTGGCGTAGGTCTTGGCCGAGATGCGGGCATTGAGCAGCAGCATGGGAATGCGGCGGGCTTGCGCTTGCCACACTAGTTGCGGCCAGAATTCCGATTCTACCCATAGCGCAAGATCCGGCTGCCAATGGCGCAAGAAGCGGCGCACGGCAGGGTAGGTATCGACCGGCACGAACTGGTGGATGACGCGCGGCAGGTTTTGCTGCGCCACCAGCGCCGCCGAGGTGACGGTGCCAGTGGTGATGAGCAGATGGAGGGTGGGGTGCGCGTGAAGCAGGGCGCGCACGAGCGTGAGCACGGATTGGGTCTCGCCGACGCTGGCGGCATGAAGCCACACCAGCGTGCCCGTTGGCCGTGCGATGCCGGCATGGCCGAACCGTTCGTGCTTGCGGGCGCTATCCTCCTTACCGCGACGGGCGCGGCGCCCCAACCACAGCGAAAGCGCGGGAGTGATGGCCACGCCAAGCAGCCCATAGGCCGCACGAACCGGTAGCGCCGACATCATGCGTCGGCGCCTTGTTGATGCGAGAGATGATGCATGTGGCGGTAGATATCGCTGGCGACCAGCAGCTGCTGATGCGTGCCTTGCGCTTGGATCTTGCCACCCTCGAGCACGAGGATGAGGTCGGCGTCGACGATGGTGGTGAGGCGGTGGGCGATGACCAAGGTGGTGCGGCCTTGCATGAGCACGGTGAGCGCTTCCTGTACGGCGCGTTCGGAGGCGGTATCGAGCGCGCTGGTGGCTTCATCCAGCAGCAGGATGGGGGCGTTCTTCAGGATGGCGCGGGCGATGGAGATGCGCTGGCGCTGGCCGCCGCTGAGCTTGACGCCGGCCGGCCCGATCTGGGTGTCGTAGCCCTCGGGCATGGCCATGATGAACTCATGCGCGTGGGCTTTCTTGGCAGCGGCGATGATGGCATCGTCCGATGCGCCCTGCAGGCCGTAGGCGATGTTGCTGCGCACGGAATCGTTGAACAGGACAATATCCTGACTGACGAGGGCGAAGGCATTGCGCAGGGAGTGGACGGTGACGTCGCGCAGATCGGTGCCATCGATCGTGATGCGGCCGTGCGTGACATCGTAAAAGCGTAGCAGCAGGTTCATGATGGTGGTCTTGCCGGAGCCGGAGGCACCGACGAGCGCGACTGTCTTGCCGGCGGGTACCGCAAAATCGAGGCCGCTGACGCCGCCGCTGCCTTCATGGTAATGGAAGCTTACTTGCTCGAAGCGGATGGCACCCTCGCGCACCACCAGCGGTGTGGCATCGGCACGATCAACGATGGTGGGCTTGCTGTCGATGACGGCGAAGAAGCGCGCGGCGGCCGACATGCCTTCTTGCAATTGGGTATTGAGACCGGCGATGATCTTCACCGGACGATAGACCATGAGCATAGCGGTGAGGAACGAGAAGAACGCCCCTGGCGTGAGTAATCCATGGACGACCTTGTAGCCACCAAACCAAATGATACAGGCAACTGCCACACCGCTGAGCAATGTAACAATAGGGCCGGAAGCGGATTGCACGCGCGACGCTTTGTAATAGAGCTTGAAGAGTTGGCGGATGGTTGCGCGGGCGCGTTCGGCCTCGAACGCTTCGCGGCCATAGGCCTTCACCATGCGCACGCCTTGGAAGGTGTCGTCCATCTGCGAGGTGAAATCGCCCAGTTGTACTTGGGTGTCGTGCGCCACGGTGCGCATGCGGCGACCCAGCCGCGCAATGGGCAATACGGCGAACACCAGAATGACCAGCGCAATGGCCGACATAGCCACGCTTTGCCACAGCATGACGCCGAGCAGAACGACGGCGGTTAAGGATTCCTTGATGAGGCCGACAATCACCTGACTGACCGACTGGCGCATGAGTAGGATGTCGTTGGTCATGCGGCTGATGAGGCGGCCGGAGGATTGGTCGTGGAACAGGCGGATATCGGCATGCATGAGGTGGTTGAACAGGTCGCCTTGCATATCCGACACGGCGCGCTGGCCGACATATTTCATGGCGAGCGATTGGCCGTAATCGCCGGCGGCACCGA
>JBIIAV010000035.1:0-13551 GCA_044239745.1 Rickettsiales bacterium | reverse complement strand
ATAGCGGTTATCAATGGAAATTTGCGCTGTTGAAAAGGGTGCGGTGGCCTATTGCGCCGCTTGCGCATCGCTCAGTTCGAGCACCTCTTTTGCCTTGCTTGCCAGTTGTTTGAGGGTGAACGGCTTGGGCAGGAAATTGAACGTGCGGTCGTTGCCGAAACTATCGACGAACGCATCCTCCGCATAACCGGAAATGAATATCACCCGCACATCCTTCATGCGTTCGGCGTGGTTCTCGTAAAGCGTGGCGATCATCTTGGGGCCGTTGATGCCGGGCATCATCACGTCGCTGATGATGAGGTCGATGCTGCCATTATTCTCGGCGAAGACCTCAAGTGCGTTCTCGCCGGAATCGGCTTCCAGCACCTCGTAGCCCTTGTTGCGCAATGCCCGCGCCGCGAAGATGCGCACCGGCGTTTCGTCCTCCACCAGCAAGATCGTGGCGCGGCCGGTCAGGTCGCCGCCGGATTTTTCGTCGGCATTATCGGGCGCATTGGCGGCACGTTGCTCGGCTTCGAACCGTTTGAAGTAGAGATGGAAGGTGGTGCCCACACCCAGCTCGGTTTTCACCGCGATGTAGCCGCCCGTTTGCTTGATGATGCCGTAGCAGGTCGAAAGCCCAAGCCCCGTACCGGAGCCGACCTCCTTGGTCGAGAAGAAGGGCTCGAAGATATTTTTGACGATTTCTGGCGGAATGCCGGTGCCGCTGTCGCTGACTTCCACCAGCACGTAATCCCCCGCAGTGATCACATCTTCCTCGGTCGGGGCAATGAAGCCGTGCGGCAGTGGGTCGTCGGCGCTGACAGTCAGGTTGCTGGTGCGGATCGTCAGGGTGCCGCCGTCCTTCATGGCGTCGCGGGCGTTCACCGCAAGGTTGATGATGACCTGCTCCAGCTGGCCTTGGTCGGCCTTCACCATGCCGAGGTCACGGCCATGTTGCATGGTCATTTGAATGTTCTCGCCGATCAGGCGGCGAATGAGGTTCGAAAGTTCTGCTAACACCTCGGTCAGGTCGATGGTCTTGGGTTGCAATGTCTGCCGGCGCGAGAATGCGAGCAGCTGGCGCACGAGGTTCGCGGCGCGGTTGGCGTTTTGCTTGATCTGCATGATGTCGGCGAAGGAGGGGTCGCCGGCGGGGTGGCGCATCAACAGCAGGTCGGAGAAGCCGATCATCGCCGTCAGCAGGTTGTTGAAATCATGCGCAACGCCACCGGCCAACTGGCCAACAGCCTGCATTTTCTGGCTGTGCGAGAAGCGCAGCTCAAGATTCTTCTGCTCCGTCTGGTCGATCATGTGCAGCATGGGCACCGGTTCGAAACCGTTGCCCGGATGCATGAGGCTGAGATAGGTGAACACGATCAGTACGCTCTCGTCGGGCAGGCGCAAGGTCACCGAAAGGGGGCTCACCGGCTCGCCGCGCAACACTTTGCGGAACGCCTCCGCGAAGGGGGCGCGATCGTCGGGGTCGATGAATTCCTCCAGCCGCACGGTGCGGTCCTTTGGCAAATACTGGCGCATCAATGCATGGAAGCAGCGATTCGCCTCCACCACATAGCCGTCGTTGTTCAGCCGCAGGATGGCGATCGGCGAAAGCTCGATGAAACTGTTGATGTCAAGACCGGTCGACTTGCTGTTGGAAAAACCAAGGGGCGTGCTGATCGGCTCGGTCATATCAGCGGCTGGATGACGGGAACACGCTTCCCGTGGCGCCAATGAGTTTGTTTTGCGTATCACGCATCACGAATTGCACGACCGGATGCGACTGACGGGCGCCGCGCTTGTGCAGGATCGTCGATTCCCCACCGTAATCGGCGAGGCTGTATTCTTCCGTCACCAGCGTACTGCCGAAGCTGAAGATGAGGTGATGCAGGCTGAGTTTCGAGGCAAGGATCTCGCCGGCCTCATAGCCGAACAGGCGTTCGAATGCAGGGTTGACATACTCGAAGCGGCCGAACGCGTCCGTGTTATAATGGGCAACGGGGGTGGTGGAAAGCAGCCGGTCGAGCTTGTCGATGGAGGTCGAGCGCAGGATATCGGGCATCAGTTCCATGCCAGCGCGTTTGCCGAGATATTCACGGCCACGGACGATCGAGAAACCGCTGGGGCGCACCAATGGCTCCACCGTGATGATGTAATCGGTCTTTTCGTTGTACGGGTTGAAGATCGGGAAGATGAGATGCTCGGTCGACCCGCTGTGGATCGCGGCCATCAAGCGGTCGCGGTCGGCCATCCGCACGATGCCTTGCTCGAACACGCCTTCCAGCGCCTGCGATTGGGCATAATCGAAGCGGGGAAAGAGTTTGCTTAAGCCATCGTTGGAATAGACGATGGTCCCGTCGCGCCGTACCATAATACAAAAGGCGCAGCCAAGGCCGAGCGCTTGGGTAAAAAGAAGGTTCTGGTATTCCGTCGACATCACAAGGTCGAGGTTCTTTTGCTTGCGATAGATCACGTAAAGGCACAGCAGCGCGACCAGCAAAACGCAGGCCAGCGGGCCATAAAGTTCCATATGGTTGAAAAGCGGGGCATAGGCCGACGCCATGACCAGCGCGATGATGGTGCCAAAAGCGATAACGACGCGCCAGATATCGTTGCGCCGTTCGCGTGGAACAAAATCGAACTGATTTTGCGTTACGGAGTCCATTTCACTGAAGCGCATATCCACTCTCTCAACGATTGCACAACCATTAGCAAAGCTGCGCCGGTTAGCAACAGATTTAGTGTGATAGGGCACGCCGCCGCGATGTTTTTTAGCGCGGCGTCACTTTTTTAGTTTCAGCGTCGGCATCTTGATGTTCTTGCTACCGCCGGCGGATTTGGCAGGCGCGGTGCTCTTGCCCTTCAAGCGGTAGACGTAGCCGATGACCTTGGCCACGGCCTGATAATGCTCGATCGGTATTTCGTCGTCGATGTCGGTGGTGTCGTAAAGGATGCGCGCCAACGGTGGGTTACGCACGATGGGGATTTTATTGTTGGTCGCCACTTCACGAATGCGGGCGGCGACCTCGTCGGCACCCTTCGCCAGCACGATCGGTGCTGGCATCGATGCCGAATCATATTTCAGTGCCACCGCAAAGTGGGTCGGGTTGGTGATGATGACATCCGCCTTGGGCACGTTGGCCATCATGCGTTTGCGGGCGCGTTCGCGGCGTATCTGGCGCAGTTTGTTCTTGATGTGGGGGTCGCCCTCTTGCTGTTTGTATTCGTCCTTCACCTCCTGTTTGGTCATGCGCAGCGATTTCATGATGGTAAAGCGCTGGTAGAGATAATCGACGATGGAAAGCAGGAACAAAAAGATACAAATGGCGATGAGGGTCTTCGCGGCAATTTTGCCGGAATAATCCAGCATCAGCAGCTTATAGGGCGAATACAGCAAATGCGGCAGTTCGTGACGATAGGGCATGGCGACCGCCACGCAAATGATGCAGACGACCGTGATCTTAAGGAAATTCTTGATGAACTCGATGAGGGCCTTCAGCCCGAAGATACGTCCGAATCCCGCCAGCGGCGAGATCTTGCTCAGCTTGGGGGATATTTGTTCAGATGAAAACACCCATTTACGCTGGATGATGGCGGGTGCCAAGGCCGTGATGAAGGTGACAAGGAACGGCAAAAGCAGCAGCACTAAAAAGCCGATGGCCACATCGCGCAAGGTGGTGCTGACGCCAGCAGCACTCATTTCGAACATGTCGGGCTTGGCGATGAACGGAGTCAGTAGGTCGAGCGTGTCGCGGCCGACCTTGGGGGCAAGCAGTAACAAAAAGAAGACCGCCCCCAACATCATGAAGAAGTGGTTCAGCTCGCGGCTGGAGGGGATCTGCCCTTTCTTGCGGGCTTCCTCGAGTTTTTTATGCGAGGGTTCTTCCGTCTTTGAGGAATCGTCTTCCGTTTCACCCGACATTACAGCGCCCCCGCAAAATAGAGGAGCTGGTCGCGCGCGAAGTTGGTGAAGGCCTCGATCATCATGGGCAGGATGGCAAGCATCAGCAGGAAGGCAATGAGAATTTGCGGGCTCATCATCACGAAGAAGATTTGGAAGTTGGGCATCAGCCGCGCCATGATGCCGCCCATGAGATAGAACAGAAGCGAAAAGACGATGTGCGGCGCCGCCAGCATGACGCCAAGCGTGAAGGAGTCGCTCACCAATTTTAGGTGTTGGCGGAACATATCCTCCACCAGCGGGTAGTTACCGGGCGTGAACACGGCGTAGCTCTCTACGATCGAGGCCAGCATGTAATGGTGTAGGTTCAGCGCCAGCATCATGGTGATGGCGGTGATGGTCAGGAAGTTACTGATGACCGCGGTCTGTGCGCCGGTCACGGGGTCGAAGATGGACGACACCGCAAGGGATGATTGATAGGCGATCATCGTCCCCGCCACATGCAGCACGGAAAGCAAGGTGCGCGCGATCATGCCGATGAATGCGCCCACCAGCACCTCGGTGACGAGTATCAGCCCAAGCGTGATCGTGCTGGCCGGCAGCGGTGGCATTTTTTCGGCCAGAAGCGGCACCAGCACCGCGCTCATCGCCATGGCGAACAGCAGGCGGATGCGCGGCGATACATAGCTATCGCCGAAGGCGGGCATCACCATCAAGGCGGCGCCCACGCGGCAAAAAACGAACAGGAAGGCGCTGAGCTGTGAGAGAAGGAAATGGTCGAGAAGGTTCAGCGACATGCCTGCGCCTAATCGATCGTGGCGATGCGCTCGAACAGCTTGAAGCCGTAATCCTCAAGCGATTGCAGCATGAAGGGCAGGGCCAGCACCATCACCAGCAGCATGGCGACCATTTTGGGCACGAACGTGAGGGTGGTCTCTTGGATCTGGGTCAGCGCCTGCACCAGCGAAACGCCAAGGCCGACGAACAAGGCCGTCAGCATCATCGGCGCGCTCACCAGCAGCAAAACCCAGATACCTTCCCGCGCCAAGTCGATGATCTCAACGGTTTCCATGATGGTTCCTCAGCGCTGGTTGCAAGCAGTCACTACCGTAATTGCTAATCGCTGGCGCGGCTATCACTTTTTCAGTGGTCGGCGCCGGCCATGCCTTAGATCGGCATTTTGATGATGTCCTGATAGGCGCTGATGACACGATCGCGAATCGCGACGACGGTGTTCAACGCAGTTTCTGCCTCCGATACCGCCGTTACCACGTCCGTCAGGTCGGCCTTGCCCGCCAGCGCCTTCATCGAGACGGATTCGCTCTTGTAGCCGGTGCTGGCCGCCCCTTGCAGCGCACTGCCCAACAGGTCGCTGAAGCTACCGCCTCTGGCGACGGTGGTGTCCTGTGCTCCGGCCGTTGCGCCGGCTTTATCGAGGATATTCTGTGCAGCGCGCAGTGCATCGTTGTAGGCACTCGCCGCGCGGGAAAAACTAACATCGGACATAACAACCCTCCTTGTTTATTCTCTTTTGTTTTTAACTTCTTATCGGATGATGCTAATCGTTTGGTTGAGCATCGACTTCGACGATTCGATCATGTTCAGATTCGCTTCATAGCTGCGGCGCGCTTCGCGCATATCCATCATCTCGCTGATGGAGTTGATATTGGGGTAAAGCACATAGCCCTGACTATCCGCCTGCGGGTGCGCCGGTTCGTATTTCTTCACGAACTCGGACTTATCGGTGCCAACTTTTTTCGTTTTCACCATTTCGGCGCCAGTCTCTTTGTCGAGCGCGGTCTTGAAGCTGATGGTCTTGCGGCGATAGGGGGCTTGGCCGTCACGCGTGCCGACCGATTCGGCGTTGGCGATGTTCTGCGACACCACCTTCAGGCGGTCTTGCTGCACCTTAAGGCCGGAGGAGGAAATATGTATCGTATCGATCAGGTCCATACATCACCTATTGGTTGGAGCCGGCCGCTTTGCGGTAGAGCTGGGTGAACTTACGCATCATGGTGCTCGAGAGCTGGAATTGCGCGCCCGTGTCCGAGACCTTGCCCATCTGGTCTTCCAGCACCACGTTGTTTTCGGTCGGGCTGGTCTCGAAGGTGTTGCCGTCCTTGATGGTATCGAAGCTGGTGCCGCCGACCAGCGTGCCGTTGAGGTGGCTGGGCGAGGTCACGCGCATCTCGAGGCGCTTGGATTGTGCTGCCGCCATTTTCTGGAAGTCGACCTTCCTCAGGTCGTTGGCCTTATAGCCGGGCGTATCGATATTGGCGATGTTGCTGGCGAGCACTTCCTGACGGTTGGTCATATATTTCATATGACCCTTCATCATCGTGTTCAGCACTGGCTCTTTCACATCCATCATCGGCTCCGGTCAGTTCCCCTTGCATGGTGCATATGCAAGGGCAATGCCATAGGGTTAACGTGGTTACTTGCCGAGCTCTTGCGGTGGTGGATGGTGTGCCCATCTCTCCGATAACTATAATATAGGCAATAATTGCCCATATTGCAAACAAAATATCGTATGGCGGAGTTTTTTTTACTGTGGTAAGTAATAGGCACCAGTAGGTCACAGCCAGCCAGTAGGTATCCATGCTGTATTTGTCGCGCAAAATCGGGGAATCCATCGTTATCAACAACTCCATCGAGTTGACGGTGGTCGAGGTGCGGGGCAAGTCGGTCAAGCTCGGGTTCGTTTTCCCGCCGGATGCCACCGTGCTGCGCAAAGAGATTTACGACAAGATCATGGCCGAGAACATGGCCGCCGCTGGTTCGGGTGATGGTGATGTGGATTTCATGGAGGTCGAGTTCGACCTCTCGCATTTGGGTGCATCACTGCCGACCGAGAAAAAATAATGACCGAGAACGACCAGCAGCCAACCATCGATATCCAAGAACGCGATGGGCGCGACGCGCCCCCAGCGTCCATCACCAAAGCAGTGGCTATCGAATACGAGCGCGGCACCGATGAAGCGCCGCGTGTCACTGCCAGCGGTGCCGGCGCCATCGCCGAGCAAATATTGGCGATCGCGTTCGATCGTGGCATTAAAGTGCGTCAGGACGCCGAGCTGGTCGAGATACTCTCGCTGGTCGAGGTCGATTCGCCCATTCCGCTTGAGGCATTCACCGCCGTTGCCGAGATCCTTGCATTTGTGTATCAGGCCAATGCGGCACGCCAACCCCGACCGCCGATCTATAAGGAGTGACCATGGCATTGCCCGATACGGATCCTGCCCGCGCACCCGAGCTGCTGCTTGGCGATATCCTCACCTATATCGAACAGGCGGATGCCTCCGTCCAAGCACGTGATATGGCGGTGCTCGCGGGGTTGGATACGGTGGTCGAGGCGCTGTGCCAACGCATCACCGCGCTCGATCCTGCGGCGGCGAAGGAATACGCGCCGGAGCTTGCCCACCTGATGGAGCGTCTTGATCAGCTGCAACAAAACATGATGCGCTTGCAAGGCGAAGTGAACACCACCATCACTTCCCTCAACAGTGCAAAAAAAGCGAACAACGCCTATAAAAAGAACACACCGGAGGCGTGATGGAATTTGTTGATATATCGCGCTTTATATTCGCGCTTGCCTTCGTGGTCGGGCTGATATGGCTGATCGGCTATGGCCTTCGCCGCACGGGGCTTGATAAACGCTTGCGCGGCGTCACCGGTCAGCAAGGCCGCCTTGCGGTGGTCGATGTGCTCTACCTCGACCCCAAACGTAAATTGATGCTGGCGCGCGCCGATTCGCGCGAGTATCTCTTGTTCATTGCGGGTGATAACGCGCAACTCATCGATACTCTGGAAGCTAAGGACCATGAACCGTCTGCGTAATATACTCATCGCCCTGTGCGTGCTGATGCCGCTGGCGGCGGCCGCCCAAAGCATCAACCTCGATATGGGGGCAGGGGGCGGCTCGTCCACCGCGCGCATCATCCAACTGGTGCTGTTGCTCACCGTCCTCAGCCTTGCGCCCTCTATCCTCATCATGGTCACGTCGTTCATGCGTATCATGATCGTGCTGTCTTTCATCCGCACCGCGATCGGTACCCAGAACACGCCGCCCAACCAAGTGCTGGTCGCGCTGGCGCTCTTTCTCACGCTCTTCATCATGACACCCACGATGCAAAAATCCTACGACGAAGGCATCAAGCCGATGATCGAGGAAAAGGTCGATCAGGGCAAAGGCCTCCAACTCGCCGCGCAGCCCTTCCATGATTTCATGATGGCGCATGTGAAGGAAAAGGACCTTCAGCTATTCGTCGATATGAGCAAGACCAAAGTCGAAAAACCGGAGGATGTGCCCTATCAGGTGCTCATTCCCTCCTTCATGATCAGCGAGCTCAAGCGCGCGTTCGAGATCGGCTTTCTCATCTTCATCCCGTTCCTCATTATCGATATGGTGGTCGCCAGCGTGCTGATGGCTATGGGGATGGCGATGCTGCCGCCGATCGTGATCTCGCTACCCTTCAAGATCATCTTTTTCGTACTGGTCGACGGTTGGTACATGCTGGCCGGCAGCCTTGTGCGCTCCTTTGGGGTCACCTGATGCCGTGGCTGATGCAGATGGTCTGGTTCGGGCTGTTGTTCCTTGGCATTGCCTTCGCGCTGTGGGTTGGCATCTGGGTGTTGCTTGCGCTGTTCCTATTGGGTGTGGCGGCCGTGTGTTGGGCGCACTTACGTGATTTTCTCGTGGCCAAGGGCATCCTGAACCCGAATCTCGGTCGGTCGCATCGTGAATCCGAGACGACGACAACGCTCATCGAAGGGGATTTCACCCGCGTCGATAACGATAACGACACGCGCATTCCCTAACCGTTCTTCGATTACTTAATGGCTTCGCTCAGCTTGCCTGCGGCGATCTTCTCGCGGAACGTATCGAGGAAGCTTTCCGTACGGTTGATCTGCTGCGCCAGCATCGCGAAGTCCTCGGGGTCAAGCGGGTTGGTGTCGTTGGTGATGAAGTCGAAGATCTGCTTATACGCCGTGTCGGGGATCAACGCCGAGTAGTAATCGCGTAAATAGCGCAGTTGGTTGTAGTCGCCCTCGAACGAGTAGGCGAGCGCCAGCTTCAGCAGGATCTCCGTCTCCTCGGGGCTCAAGGGGTCGGTCATGTTGGGGCGGTTGCTCAGGAAATCCTCGGCGCGGTTGACGATGTTCGTCCAGTCCTTCATCGCCCACAGCACGTTGATGCGCAGCTTGGCGCCGGCGATCGTCGTGTCGCTGTAGAGAATGGCCAGCGCTTCCTCGTATTTGCCCACTTTGGTCAGCGCCTCGGCCGTCAACTGATTGCGCATCAATTGCAGTTCCGGCTGGTTGCTGCCGAAATTGGTCACTTCCAGCACATTGAGTGCTTCCTGCGGGCGTTTGTTGAGCAAGTGCAGCAGCGCCAACCGCGCCCCGATCTTCGAGCGCACTTCACCGGTGGTGCGGAACTTGATCTGGTTCTCCAGCAGCTGTGTCGCGCGGTTCAGCAGGTCGATCGCCGCCAACCGGTCGGCCAAGCGCTGGATCATCGTATCGCCTTGGTCGCCAAGCGGGGTGAGGTCGCGGAACTCATAGAACAGCGACAGCGCCTTCAGCGGCTCCATATCGTTGGCGAGACCATCGAGGAAAATATCCTGAAACAGCGAGGCCATCTCCCCCGCGATGGGAATCGTGTCCGGATGGTTGGGGAAGGCATCGAGCATCGCGCGCTGGCTGCGCAGCACGTCGTCGTAGCGTTTGCTATCCTTATACAGCGTGATCAGGTTCTCGAGTATCGTGCGTTCCAGCGCATCGCCGCGCCATGTCATGCGCGTACCTTCCAATATCTCGGCGGCTTCCTCGCCCGTGATCTTGGTGGTCTTGTAACGCAGCATCGCCGCGCTGTAGCGTGCCCGCGCTGCGATGTAGCGGTTGTCCGGCTTCTTCGCCAAGCGGTCGAAGATCTCGAGGGCTTGCGCGAACTCGCCTTTTTTCTCGGCCGCGGCACCCAGCGCATATTCGGCATCGAGCGCCACCGGCGCGAGGATACCGTCGCGGATGAGTACGTCATAGACGGCGACGGCCTTTTCTTCCTGCCCGTCGCGGATATAGGCATCCGCGGCGATCACCGCCAACCGCTGACGGAAACGCGGCGGGTAGAAGCGGATGAAGGATTTATTGAATTTCAGGTATTGGAAAACATTCTTCGAGACCGTTTCCGTAGCCGGTGCGACCGTCGGGATAGCCGTTGCCGCGGCTGCCTCCGTCGCAGCAGGTGCCGGGGTGGTCGGTGCGGCGGTCGCGGCTTGCTCAACGGCGGTCTGCAGTTGCTGCGTGGCATTGGGCGGCGGTGCATACAAAGCCACCACTTGCCGCCACAGTTCCGTTTCTTCGAGCTCGTTCAGTTCCGGTGCCATCAGCTCCGTCGCCGCAACGTCCATATGGTCGATCATCACGTTGGAGGCCGCACTCAGTAATGCCAGTTTGTTCGTCACGTAATAGTTGGGGAATTCCTCGCGGATGAGGTTGAGCATGCCGATGGCTTCGATGGCCATCCCCTCGGAGAGATACAGCTTCACCATCTCCATCATGCTATCGGCTTTGGTGGCCTTGGTGGCTTTGGCAATGCCCGCCAGCCGGATGAACAGCGTGTCCATGAATTTATCGGGCGCGACGTACCATTGGTCGTAAGGCATCATCACGCTCGAAAGGTTGCTTGCTCCGGTGATGGGTGCTGTGCCCGCGACCATCGGCAGGCTTTCGGAGATGTTCAGCCCCTGCGCGCCGCTGATGATGAGCCCCGAGCGCGTTTGGCTCAGTGTTAGGTCCTGCCGTGCAGCGATGATAGCAACGCCCTGCGCGCTATCGAGGATGGTGAATTCGGGGAAGGTACGCGCATTGGCAACCGCGCGGCCATTCTCGAACGAAGGAATGATGATGAGTTCTTCACCGCCGCTTGGGTCGTAGAAGCGTAATGCGGGCGATACATCGAAGATGCCAAGGATCAGCCGCACCGTGCCTTCAAGGCTATCGCTCGACATCGTCACGTCGAGGGCAGGGCGTTGACCATTTTCCGAAAGCACCACGTTCCAGCCATAGCCCTTTGCGTCCTGCGTGGCATGCGCGCGGATGTTGCCGTCGGTGATGAGGCGGATGACCGTATGCCCCTCATAGGCATATTGGGTGGCGCTGATGACTTGCTTGGGCAGTGAGGTCCTCAGCAGCCCGACATTCATGTTCTGAGCGCGCGAGAAGATGATCCAAATATCCTTCGATCGGCCAAACACCGCCGCCGCAGTGCGCTGCCCCCACGGGAAGTGGATGACGGTGGCATTGTCCGAGGGTTGCGCGCTTACCGTCACGTTGCCGTGCTCTGCTGCGGGGGGCTGCGTTGCTTTCGGGGCTACGGATGCCGCTGGCTCAGCAGTGCGCGGCGGGCTTGCTTCCGGCGATGCGGTGGTAAGAACGGGGCTTGCTTCCGGCGTGGGTGCTTTTTTGGTCGTCAGTTCCGGCGCAGGTTCCGGCGGTGCAACGGCAGCCGTTGTCGCTATCGGTGCCGCGGGCTCCGGCGGTGGTGTCGGCGCGGCCTTGGTCGTCAGCATCGCATCTTCCTTTGGTGCTTCCTTGACCGGTGCAGGAGTTGCTGGTGCTGATTTCTTGGTGCTCAGCATATCCGCGTCGCTCGTCGGTGCAGCCGCAGGCTTGGCCGGTTTCTTCTCGACCGGTTTTTTCTCTATCGGCGCGCGCGCTGGCGGTTTTGCCGTCTCTTTCGGCGGCGTTGCTTCGGCAACGGGTTTCACTTCGGCGGGTTTCGTTTCCGGCGGTGGGGCTTTGGGGGAAGCTTCGGCCACTTGTTGCGGTGCAGCTTCCACGATATCGACCCCCACACCTTTGCTGCTGACGAATTGGCGCACGCGCATCGGTTTGGTAAGGGTCAAGGTGATGGTTTTCTTATCGGCCGAGAGGGCAACGCCGCTCACATAATCCGGCAGACTTGCCTTGATGCGCTCCGGCGATTCGGTGAGGGGCTTGTCGAAGGCAAGGACGGCTTGGGTGCCGTTGGCGCTCGAGCGCAATTTGTTGGGTTCACTGAACGTGAAATTGATGCGGCCGTAGCCCTTACCGGCGCTGGCATCGATGGCCGCAGCAGATGCCGAGTATCCGGCCATTTGCGCAATGGCGATACACGCGAAGCAACGGGTTATGTTGAGCAAATAATGCATGGCGTTTCTAACGCCTATCTTCCCGCAATTTCAGGTGATTGCAACCGGTCTGTCGCAGGTTATACAATTATTGTGGGAAGACGCCCGCAACGGCAAGTCCATCCGTGCGTGAACGCATGGGGCGCTAGAGCGAGGAGAACAGCTTGTCGATATCGTCCTGACTTGGCTTGTCCTTCGACATCTGCGGGCCGTTGCATAGGTCCTCATCGGCGCGCTTGGGGCCCGTCTCGATCGGTTTGGCGCTGCCTTCGGGCAGGGCGCCGCCGAACAGTTTCACCAACCGCGCCACGCGCAGTTCGATCTGTTCCAGCGTAGTGAGCACTTTTTTGATGCGTTGGCCGGTGATGTCTTGGAAGCTGCATGCCTCGAGGATGCCAAGGCCGTGCTCGCTCAAGGAAGCGGAGGCTTTCTTGTCGGCAAGGCCGCCGGCAAGCTTAAGGATCGCCTCGGCATTATCCATGATGACATTGGTCGCTTCCTCGGTATGGCGCACGACCTCAGTCAGCTCCATCGCCGCCTGCGAGATGTCCTTGCCGTTGCCGGCCTTGTCTTTCGGAAGGGAGATGGAGGATATCTCGCTTTTCGCTTCCGCGATGTACTGCGCGATCTTTGCGATCTCGAGCTCGAGTTGCTCGACCGTTAGTTTCTTGCTCATGGCTCTCCCCTAGAAAGCACCAAACACGGCCTCAAGCTTTTGCTTGAGCGTTTGGGCGTTGAACGGTTTCACGATGTAGTTACTGACACCCGCTTGTTTCGCCGCGATGATGTTCTCGGTCTTACTTTCGGCCGTCACCATGATGAAGGGCAACGCGCGCGTTGCCTCGTTGGTGCGCACCAGTTTGAGGAATTCAAAGCCGGACATCGGCTCCATGTTCCAGTCCGAAACGATGAGGCCGTATTGCTTGCGCTGAACCATTTCCCAAGCCATGGTTCCATCGGTCGCTTCATCGATGTTCATGAAGCCCAGCTGGTTGAGGAGGCCGCGCACGATGCGAAGCATGGTTTTGTAGTCATCCACGATGAGGATGGGCATATTTTTATTGACTGCCATAACGACGTACCTGAAGACTGCTAGAGTTAATGAAAAAGGTTGATGCTATGGATTGGCATGAAGTACGAAAAATTGCAATCGCTCTTGAAGAAACCCACCCCGACGCCGACAACGTGAATTTACGATTCACCGACCTTAGGGATTGGATTCTGGCCCTGCCGGATTTTGTCGGCAAGCCAAACGGCTGTAACGAAAAAATCCTCGAAGCGATTCAAATGGCTTGGCTTGACGAGCGTGATTAGCGATGGTGGCTCCCCCGTTGATGATGCACGACAGATCTCATCTCTACACGTAAACCACTTAACATTTCGTAAACATTCCCGATACGCGAATCGCACCTTATGAACATCACGCGGCAGCTTTCCAGCCTTGAAGAAACCAAAAAAATCGCACAAACGCTGGGTTCTGCGCTGGTTTGTGGCGATGTG
>JBIIAV010000034.1:0-13609 GCA_044239745.1 Rickettsiales bacterium | reverse complement strand
TGATGGCATAGAGCGCGGCGCGTTTTTCCGGCGGCGCCAACTGGATCGCAAGAAAACGGTCATAGTCACTGCTACGCACCTGCTGCAGCAGTGCGTGCGCCTCCTCTTCGCCGATGGTGCCGTGTGCGGTCGTCATAGGGCCGTTGCTAGGGCAGATTGCGCCCGATAGCAACGCCGCGATGCACCCCCAAGCACAAGACAAACCTTGAACTTGCCTTCCGCCTGCACTAACTAACCTGCAACCGAGGTTACGTATGGGCATGACACGTCGCAGTTTCCTGAAAGCCGCCGCCGGCGGTGCTGCACTGGTCGCTGTCCCAAGCTTCGCCATGAAATCTAACCCCACCCCCACGAAAGAGGCCGCCATGACCTTCACCCTCCCCGCCCTGCCCTACGCCAAGGACGCACTTGCGCCGCACATCTCCGCCAATACGTTTGATTTCCACCATGGCAAGCACCACAACGCCTATGTCGTGAAGCTCAACGAGCTGGTCGCCGGCACCGAATTCGAGAAAAAATCGCTCGAGGACATCATCCTCGCCTCGGCCAAAGACACCAGCAAGGCCGCGCTGTTCAACAACGCCGCACAACACTGGAACCACAGCTTCTTCTGGCATTGCCTCACGCCAAACGGCGGCGGCAAACCCAGCGGCGAGCTGGCCAAGAAGATCGATTCGGATCTCGGCGGCTACGATAAATTCGCCGCCGATTTCAAGGCGGCGGCACTGGCGCAGTTCGGCTCCGGCTGGGCATGGTTGGTCAAGGACGCTTCGGGCAAACTGAAGATCACCAAGACCGCCAACGCCGATCTGCCTCTGGCGCATGGCGAGACCGCCATCCTCACCGTCGATGTGTGGGAGCATGCTTACTATCTCGATTTCCAGAACCGTCGTCCGGATTTCGTGCAGACCGTGCTCGATAAACTCATCAACTGGGATTTCGCGGCCGCCAATTTCGCCGGCCAGACCTTCAAGGTCGCGGCGTAACTAGCCGACTAACCGCAATGCAACGGCTGCCCGCCGCCCTTCACCAAGCAGGATATTGAAGGTGCGGCAGGCGGCGCCTGTGTCCATCGTGTCGATGGCGATGCCGCTTGCGCGCAAGGCGGTGCGCAATTCCGGTGCGATCATTTCGTGGCGGGCACCGGTGCCGATGAGCAGCACCTCGATCGCAGGGTCGGCCGTCAGTACATGCGCCAACCCTTCCATGGTCATTGCACCGTTCCATTCAGTCGTTTGCGTGGGCAACACTAGCACATGAGTGGTATAATTCACATTGCCGATACGAAAGCCTGCCGCCCCATAGGACTGGATGAGCTGCGCACCCGCGCCCACTGGTGGCATAATATCGTGCACTAGATCGGTATCCGCTTGGGCTTGGTGCGGCGCGCCCAAAAGATGATGAGCATGCGGCAGAACAACACCGAGGCGAACATCGAACTCAGGATACCGATGGTTAGCGTCACCGCGAAGCCCTTCACCGCACCCGCCCCGAGCGTATAGAGCAATCCGGCGGCGATCAGCGTGGTCAGGTTGGAATCGAAAATGGTGCCGAACGCCAAGTTGAAGCCCGAATGAATGGCCGCCAGCGGGCTTTTACCGAAACGGATCTCATCGCGGATACGCTCGAAGATAAGAACGTTCGCGTCCACCCCCATGCCCATGGTCAGCACGATACCGGCTATCCCCGGCAGTGTCAGCGTTGCCCCGATCAACGACATGGCGCCGAACACGGTGATGAGGTGCACCGCCAACCCGAGATTGGCGAACAAGCCGAACAGGCCATACGCCGCCAGCATGAAGATGATGACCAGTGAGATCCCGACGATTGCGGAAAGCATACCGGCATTGATGGAATCCTGCCCCAAGCTGGGGCCGACCGAGCGCTCTTCGATCACCGTCAGCGGTGCCGGCAGCGCGCCAGCGCGCAGCAGGATGGCCAGTTCATTCGCCGCTTCCACGGTGAAGTTACCCTCGATGATGCCGCGGCCACCCAGAATGGCCGAACGAATGACCGGCGCCGTGATGACCTTATTATCGAGCACGATCGCAAAGCGGCGGCCGATATTCTCCTGCGTGATCGCACCGAATTTCTGCGCGCCGAGCGTGTTGAACTGGAACTCCACCACCGGCAGGCCATTGGCGAACGAGGCATTGGCGTTCGTCAGGTTCTCGCCGCCGAGCGCCACTTGGCTATATACCGCATAATCCGTCGGCAAGCCGGTACGCGCTTCGGCAGCGTCCGCCGGCAGGATCATCGTGTCGGAAGGCACCATGTTGCGTGCCACCGCTTCCGGCGAGACATCCTCGTTCACCAAGTGAAAGGTCATCTTCGCAGTTTTTCCCAGCAGCGCCTTTAGCTGCGAGGGGTCGTTCAATCCGGGCACCTGCACCACGATACGGTCGGTGCCCTGACGCTGGATGATAGGTTCCTTCGTGCCGGTCTCGTTGACGCGGCGGTTGACGATCTCGATCGATTGCTCCAGCAGTCGCAGTTGCAGCGCTTTCATTTTCGTATCGTCATAATACAGCCGCGACAGGCCGTCCTTTTCATCGAGCGACAGGTCCGGATCGGCCTGACGGAGAATCTCCTTCAGCTTCACCCCCTCGCCGACCGTATCCTTACGGATGCGCAGCGACACCTCGTTACCGCTGGCGCGCAGGTCGGTGTAGCCCACCTTGGCCTTGCGCAGCGATTCGCGTAAGCTATCGCGCACATTGGCAAAGTGCTCGCGCTTATAGGCGTTGAAATCCAGCTCCAGCAGCAGGTGCGAGCCGCCGCGCAGATCGAGACCCAGCGGCACGGTCTCTTGCGGCAGGAAGCTTGGCAGCTTGGCATTCAGCGCCGGCGGCAATGCGTTCGGTAGCGCTGCAAGCCCAAAGAACAGCGTGACCAAAAGAACTAAAGCAACTTTCCAACGCGGGAACTCAAGCATAGCAACCTACCGGTAAAATGGACGCCCCATGCATACAGAATCCTCCGCCGCTGACAAGCGTACAAGCATAGATTCGCGTAAGGTTGTGTATGAAATGCCTAGTTGTCGTTGGCGACGCTGTTGCGGCTTGGCACGACATTGTCGTTCTTGTTGGCGCCTGCCTTCTTTTTCTCAGGGGTCGGCGCCTTCACGGGGTTCAGCAGGCCACTAACGGTCGCCTTCAATACCACCACCTCGATGCCCTTGGCGATCTCGACCGTGATCTTGTCGGTTTCGTCCGTCTTGGTGATCTTGCCGACGATACCGCCACCGGTGATCACTTCGTCGCCCTTTTTCAAGGCACCCAGCAGGGCTTGATGTTCCTTCAGGCGGCGCTGTTGCGGCTTGATGAGCAGGAAATAGAACACGAAGAAGATGAGGATCAGCGGCAGAACGCTCGCGATGGGCGAAGAACCCATCGGCGCGGCGGCGGCCGCAGCAGGCTCAGCCGCCTGCGACAAGGCGGGAAGCGTAGCAGCCGCTAATAACAGGAAAGCGCGCATTATTTCAGCTTCGTCTCGGTGAATTCGACGTGCTTGCGCGCGACCGGATCGTATTTCTTGAACTTGAGTTTCTCGGTCTGTTTGCGGGGGTTGCGCTTCTTCACATAGAAGAAGCCCGTGTCCGCGGTGGACTCGAGTTTCACAAGGATGGTTGCTTTTTTAGCCATAGGTGCCTCGGATGTTTGAGGGGCGCTTTCTCGCGTATTTTTACCCCCCTGTCAAGACCTGATTGCCACGATTTTTACAAGGCAGGCAAAGCCGCCTATTGCATGCGGTGGCCGGCACGCCGGAATACGTCCACCGCGCGGTCCTTGGCGGTGGCATGGTCGACCACCGGCAGCGGGTAATCCGCCGGTTTGGTGAGGGGCGATTCCCACGGGGCGTGGATGTCGGCGGTGGGCACATCCTTCAATTGCGGCACATAGCGGCGGATATAGGCACCCTCGGGGTCGAACTTCTTGCTTTGCAGGATGGGGTTGAAAATGCGGAAATAGGGGGCAGCGTCCGTTCCCGTGCTGGCGGCCCACTGCCAGCCGCCATTATTGCTCGCCAGCTCATAATCCATCAGGTGCTGGGCGAAGAATTCCTCACCGAGGCGCCAATCCAGCAGCAAATCCTTACTGGCAAAGCTCGCCACGATCATCCGCGCACGGTTATGCATATAGCCCGTTTCCAGCAGCTCGCGCACCGCTGCATCCACTACGGGATAGCCAGTGTTTCCCGTGAACAGCGCTTGCGCCATGCGTTCGTCGCTGTTCCATGGAATCGCTCCATCACGATATTGGGCAGAGAACTCCTGCGTTACCACCTCGGGGAAATGATATAAAATTGCGGCATAGAACTCGCGCCAGCCCAATTCGGATATCCATTTTTCGCCGCCGCCCGCCGCCATCGCTTGGCGCACGCATGCACGAATGCTGACCAGCCCAAACCGCAGATAGGGCGAAAGCTGGCTGGTACCGGTGATGGACAGCATGTCGCGCGCGGTGGGGTACGCGCCCATGCGCTGGCCAATGAAGTTGCTTAGGCGCGCGTCCACGTCGTCCACCCGCCACAGCGCGTCTTTTTCATAAACATAACCAATCTGCGCCAGCAGTGTCGCGGGGCCTTCATCGAGCGTTACGCGCGGCAGCCCTGCCCCTTCCACCGCCTTGAAGATGGCCGCTGCATCGGCATAGCGGCCGGCGTCCTTCACTTCGTATTCCGCCCAATCGCTCGGCCCCAGATCCGCCCGCCACAGCTTATAGAACGGCGTGAACACCTTGTAGGGCGTTGCGTCACCTTTCAACATCGCTTGCGGCGCGCGCATCAAATGGTCGAGCAGCTGCACGAACCGCGTGGTCGCGGGCAACGCGGCCTTCACCGCCGCATCGCGTGCGCGGGTGGCGGGCTCGAAATCCTCGGCGGAGTATATGGCCGTGGCGGCAAGCGTTGCCGCTAGCTTTGGAAGCAGCTGCGCCGCTTTGCCATGTAGCACCAGCATGCGGCCGCCGCGCGCACGTAGCTGCGCGTCCATATGGCAAAGCGTTTCAGCAAGGAACACCAATCGGCGGTCACGCGGGTTGGTGAAGCGCGCCAAGATCTCGCTATCGAATACGAATACGGGCTGCACGGGCGCGGCCTCGCCCAACGCGGTTGCCAGCGCGGCATGATCGTCAAGCCGCAAGTCGCGGCGCATCCATACCAGTGATATCATGAAGGGCGTTATGCCGTGATGCCGCCCAGATTTCTAATTAATTCGACGCAACCTGATGCGGCAATTTGGTCAGCGGGTCGATCGAGCTTGTACCCTCGCGTACCGCAAAATGCAGCTGCGGCTGCTTGGCATTGCCCGATTGGCCGACATAGCCCAGCGTGCCACCGGCCGCGATGCGATCGCCCTTTTTCACGCTGATCTCGCGCGCATGGGCGTAGGAGGTCATGTCTCCATCGGCATGCCGCAAGATCACGATATTGCCGTAGTTCTTCGTATCCTTACCCACAAAGGCCACCTCGCCCGCTTGCGCCGCACGGATGGGAGTGCCCTCCGCCGCCGCGATCACGATGCCCTCGTTGGCGATACCATCGGATTTTTGGCCGTACGTCTCGGTGATCTTACCCTGCACCGGCCATTGCCACGTGCCTTGCGCAAGCGTTGCTACCGGCGCCGCCGAAGCGGTGGCAGCCGGTGGGGGCACGTCGCGGGTGGTCACGCTGGCCGCGGGTGCTGCGGCCGATACCGCCGCCGAGGAAGCAAATGTCGCTATCGGTGCCGCCTTCACTGCCGCCACGGCGGATGAAATGCGGGTCGTGCCGTTGCGGCCATAGAAGTTATTGCCACGGTCATCCACCGCTGCAACCTTGGTGCTATCGCAGCCAGAAAGGAAGAAGGTGGTGAGGATCATCAGAAAGGCTACGGCGGACATGCGCATACTGGCTCCCGATTATAAGTTATAGGGTTTTCCCCTTTTTAACTTGCCAATGCGACTTAGGGCTTAATGTTTAAAAACACCCTTTTTATAATGCATTACCATGATTTCTTGAGGTAAAATCTATGGTTCTATGAGAAATAACACACAGAAATATTGAACGCAACGGCAATTAAGTTGCGTAGCAAAAGAATTCCCCTGCCCATCGCTTTTTGGGGCATAAATGCCACAGATGCATTGAACATACATTTAGCGTTATTTTTGAAGATGGCGGTCGGCGGCCTTAGCCCCGCACCAGCGGCACGAACCGCACCGGCGTCAGCACTTCCTTGGTCACGGCGTCCTCGGCGGTGCGGGTCAGCCGCAGCAGGAACTGATCGGCCACATGCAGCCCCACGGGAATGACCATGCGGCCACCGATGGTGAGTTGGGCAAGCAGCGCCTGCGGAATTTCCGGCGCCGCAGCCGTGACAAGGATACGTTCATAGGGCGCCGCATGCGGCCAGCCCTTGCTGCCGTCGCCGACATGGGCGGTGATGTTGCGCAGCTTCATGGCCTCGAAGCGGCGGGCAGCAATATCCGCCAGCGGCTTGTGGCGCTCGATGGTGTGGACACGGCGGGCAAGCTTGGCCAGCACCGCCGCCTGATAGCCCGACCCCGTGCCGACCTCGAGCACGCATTGGGTGGGCTGCACATCCAGCGCCTGCGTCATCATCGCGACGATGGAGGGCATGCTGATGGTCTGCTCCATGGCGATGGGCAGGGCATTATCCTCATAGGCTCGGTCACGGAAGGCTTCCTCGACGAATTGCTCGCGCGGCACCTGCTCCATCGCGCCCAGCACGCGCGTATCGGTAATGCCGGACTTGCGAAGGCTCATCAGCAGGCGGATCTTCTGGGCCTCGAGCCAATCGTCCTGCGTGCTTCCCAGCAGGGGGTGCACGCCCGCGATCGCCATCTCTTTCTTTGCCTGCGAGGATTTGCGCGTCATGCCTTCACCATCGCCAAAGCGCCAGCGCACAGGCAAGCACGAACGCATCCGCAGGGGGGTTTTACATCAAAATGGCTGGCACCTGAAGCTTCGGCGCGACTACGCCACGCCCTCGACCGCGCCGGCGAGCGAACCCAGCAGCGCATGATCGGTCATATCCAAGCTCAGCGGCGTGACGGTGATGTATCCCTCGCGGATCATTTGGAAATCCGATTCCGGATGGTCGTGGAACGGCTCGCTGCGCTGGCCGCCGATCCAGATATAGGGGCGCCCCATCGGGTCGGTGCGGCGGTCGAGGTTATCATCCAGCTTGCGCCGCCCCATCGGGCAAAGCTTCACGCCCTTCACCGCATCTACCGCCACTGCAGGGAAATTCACGTTGATGAGCCGGTCATGCGGAATGGTGGTCGCCGCCAGCGCCCGAATGATACCGGCGAGGTATTTCTCCGGCACGTCCCAATGCACCGTCCCCTTGATTTGATTGCTGAACGCAATCGATGGAATTTCGAGCAGCGTTGCCTCCATCGCCGCCGAAACGGTGCCAGAATAGGTCACGTCTTCGGCGAGGTTGCTGCCACGGTTCACGCCCGAGAGCATGAGATCCGGCCGCTTGTCCTTCATCACTTCCATCACGCCTAGCAGCACCGCGTCCGTCGGGGTGCCGTCCACCGCGAAGGTCTTCTCCGCCACCTTGCGCACGCGCAGCGGCTTATGCAGACTTAAGGAGTGCCCCGCCCCGCTTTGCTCATGCTCGGGCGCGATCACCCACACATCGTCGCTTAAACTGCGTGCGATGCGCGCCAGCAGCCCAATACCATCGGCGTTCACGCCGTCATCGTTGCTGATGAGAATGCGTGCCTTCTTCAGATCGATACTCATTTCGTAATCACCTTCATTCCGCCCATATAGGGCACCAACGCCTCCGGCACCGTGATGCTGCCATCGGCCTGCTGATAATTCTCGAGAATCGCAACCAGCGTGCGCCCCACCGCCAGCGCCGAGCCGTTGAGCGTATGGACGAACTCCGTCTCTTTCGCGTTCGCGCGCTTGAAGCGCGCCTTCATGCGCCGCGCTTGGAAATCGCCGCAGTTACTGCAACTGCTGATCTCGCGGAAGGTATCCTGCGCCGGCAGCCACACCTCGATGTCATAGGTCTTGCGCGCACCGAAGCCCGTATCGCCCGCGCAGAGCAGCATCACGCGGTAATGCAGGCCAAGGCGTTTCAACACCTCCTCCGCGCAGTTCAGCATGCGTTCGTGCTCGGCTTCGCTATCCTCGGGGCGTGCGATGCTCACCAGCTCGACTTTCGAGAACTGATGCTGGCGGATCATGCCGCGCGTGTCGCGCCCGGCACTGCCCGCTTCACTGCGGAAACACGGCGTGTGCGCCGTCAGGCGCATCGGTGTCGCCAGCGCCGCTTCATCCAAAATCGAATCCGCGACCAAGTTTGTCAGCGATACTTCCGCCGTGGGGATGAGGTATGATATTTTGGAAGTGGACGGATGTTTTTCTTGAATTTCTTTAATTTCCTTCAATGCAGCTTCACGGCTGTTTTTAATATTATCCAATGATTCTTGGGCAGCTTTTATAGATTCGAGGTTATTAACTGATAACGTTTTCATTTTATTAAAAAGCTCTTCACTCGTCTCAAAGAGCTTATCTAACATATAAATATTGCCGTGAAGCTCAATTATCCGCGCCAAATGTACTGTTGAAGTAGAATATAAATCCTCCTCAAATTTAGGTAACTGGCCAGTTCCATACAAAGCGCCAGGCTTCACCAGATAGGGCACTTGGTGCTCGGTGTAGCCAAATTCGTTCGTGTGCATATCGAGCATGAAGGCGGCCAGTGCGCGCCCCAACTTCGCCAGCGCACCGCGCGTCACCACGAAGCGCGCGCCGGAAATTTTCGCTGCCGCCTCAAAATCCATCAACCCCAAGCCTTCGCCCAGCGCTACATGGTCTTTTGGATTGGCAATCGTGGGTTTCGTCCCCACCACGCGTAACTGCACATTACTTGTTTCATCTGACCCGTCGGGCACATCATCCGCCAGCCGGTTGGGAATGCGCGCGAGCGCATCTTGCAATAATCCTCCCTGTGCCTGATCGGCTTCCATCGCGAAGATTTTTTCCTTGATCTCGCCGGCCTCGGCCTTGAGTTGTTCCGCTTTCGCCTTATCGCTGCGCATCGCTTCGCCGATGGCTTTCGCCACTTCGTTGCGGCGCGCTTGCAGCACTTGCAACTCGGTGAGTTGCTGGCGATTTATGGCATCCAACTGCAATAATTCTTCACTTTTTGCACAGCTTTCCGCTGCTTTACTACGACGCACAAGTGCAGCATCGAACGCCTCAGGATTCTCGCGGATGGATTTGATATCATGCATGGGTGATCTCTTCTTCGGTGGTAAGGCGCCGCTTTTCGATCATGCGGCCGATGATGATGGACAGTTCATAAAGCGCATACAGCGGAATGAAAAGCAGGACTTGGCTTAAAATATCCGGCGGGGTGATGAACGCCGCAATGGTAAGCAGGATGACGATGGCATAGCGCCGCCCGCGCGCCAAGGTCTGCGCGCTCACCAGCCCGAAACGGATGAGCAGCGTGAGCAAAATCGGCAATTGAAAGGCAAGGCCGAACGCCAGCACGATATGCATCACAAGGCCGAGATATTCGCTCACCTTCGCTTCCAGCATCAAGGGCACGGCGCCTTCGCCTTCTGGCACCTCGAACGAAAGGAAGAATTCCCACGCCTTGGGCATGACATAGAAATACGCCATCGCCGCGCCCATGAAGAACAGCAGCGGCGCAACGATGAGGTATGGCGCCACGACGCGGCGTTCGTGTTTGAACAATCCGGGGGCAATGAACAGGTATATCTCGGTCGCGATGACGGGGAACGCGACGAAGAACCCGCCATAGACCGCGAGCTTAAGGTAGGTGATGAACGTCTCCGGTAGGCTGGTCGCGATCAGGCGGTGGGAGCTATTCTCGCCGAATGCGGTGGCCAGTGGCCGCAGGAAGAACTGATAGATATCCGCGGCGAACAGATAGCACACACAGGTCGCGACGATCCATGCAAGGCCGGCGCGCATCAAGCGGCTGCGCAGCTCGATCAGGTGGGTCATCAAGGGGGTTTCGGCGCTCATGGTGCGGGTGTCCCGTCGCGGCTGTCAGCCTTGGGTTTCAGGTCTTCCAGCGTGCGCACGTCATAGGCGATCTGGGGTTTGCCCTCCAAATCAACGATCGTGGTCACCTCGCGCTTCAGCTCGTCGATGCCCACTTCATCCGCCAGCTTGCTCACCTGCCCGCGGATGCTCTCGGCAAGGCTGCGTACTTCACGCGCGAACCGCGCCACGTGGCGTATCACGACAGGTAGATCTTTCGGGCCAACGACGATGATCGCGACGACCACGATGAGTAAAAGTTCGGATAATCCGATGTCGAACATCGCGCTTAATTCTTGCGGTCTTTATCTTCCGGCGGCAGGATTTGCTGAGTACCGGCCTTGGTTTTATCGTCGCCGCCCAGCTCGTCGCGCAGGTTCTTGATGCCTTTGCCGATATCGCCCATCACCTTGGGCAGCTTGCCCGCACCGAACAGGATCACGACGACCAGCAGCACCAGCAGCATGTGGGAAAAACTAAACATAAGCCCTCACTTGTAAGCGTTGGGGCAGTGCTAGCACAGGCCTCAGGCGGCGGCAAGTAACTGTTGCCACTCGGCAAGTAATCGGCCGTTCTCGGCGGCGTTGGGGGTGCGGCGCTGGCTGGCGGCGGCCTTCGCGCGCGCCAAACTCTCGGCCGAAAGCGGCACGGACGCGGCCGCCACCTGCTTCAGCTCCGCCATCAGGTCGCGCACGGGTTCGCCAATCAGGGCGCCGTTGCCGTGCAGTACAAGGTCGCAACCGGCAGCGAGCGAGCGCTCGGTGCGTTCGGCAAAGCTACCGCCCAAGGCTTTCATGCTCAGATCATCGCTCATGATAAGGCCCCCAAAACCGATTTCTTTGCGGATATACGCCATAACCACCGGCGAGAAGGTGGCGCAACGCTCGCTATCAAGTGCGGTGTAGAGAATATGGGCGGTCATCGCCAGCGGCAGGTCGTTCAGCTGTTTGAACACCGCGAAGTCGACCGCCTCCAACTCGCGCAGCGGCGCACTCACGATCGGCAAGGTCTCGTGGCTATCCATCGTTGCGCGGCCATGGCCGGGAATGTGCTTGAGGATGGAAAGAATCCCGCCATCGAGCAGCGCTTCCGACTGCGCGCGTGCAAGCTGCGCCACTTGCGCCGCCGTATCGCCGAACGCACGGTCGCCGATGATCTTGTGGCATTCCGGCGCCAGTACATCCGCCACCGGCGCGCAATCCATGGTGATGCCGATATCGTGCAGCTCCTGCGCGATCAGCCGCGCATTCACGTACACCGCGCGCGCCGCATCCGCCGCCTGCGAAAGCGTTTGTGCCGAAGGATATTTGCGCCAATGCGGCGGCTTCAGGCGCGCCACACGCCCGCCCTCTTGGTCGATGAGTATCTCGGCATACGGGTGGGTGAGCAGTGTCTTGATTTCGGCCGTGAGTGCGCGCACCTGTAATGGATTATCGATATTACGCGCGAAAAGGATCACGCCATACGGCTGCTCGGCGGCCAGAAATTCGCGCTCCGCATGGGTGAGCGACGTTCCGGAAACGCCACAGATGAACGATTTGATCATGCGCGTCCTATGCGTGTTGGGGCGCTATTTGCCCGCGGGAAAGCAGGCCTGCCCTTTGGCGGTGAGCTTGGCGCAGGCAGCCTTCGCCGCTTCCGCCGAGTTGAAGCCATTGGCGCGCAAACGATAGAACGTGCTGCCATTCACGTCCGCTTTCACGATGATGGAGTTGCCACTGAGCACATCGCTGTATTTGCCGCTGATCTTTTTCCAGTTGGCTTGTGCTTCGCTTTCCGATTTGAACGCACCGAGCTGCACCATGTAGGTACCACCGGCGGCGGGCTTAGCGACCGATTTTTCAGCCACTGCTTTTGCTTTCGGCGCGGGCTTGGTTTCCGCCACCTTCGGTTCCGTCGCTTTTTTCTCGTTCACCATCTGCGGTGCGGCGTAGGATTTTTCCTTCGGCGCGGCGACAGGTGCCGCAGCAGGCGTTGGCACCGCCACTGGCTTTTCAGCCGGCTTCTCGACCAATTTCACCACGGCCGGCGCTTTGGGTGCAGGGGTCACGGGCAGCGCTTCTTCCACCGCCGCTTCCGGCGCCACGAACGTGGTCGTCGCGGCGACCGTTCCGTTCGCTTCCGTCTTCGCGATGGCCTTGATGGTCGCCGGCGGGGTGGCCGCTACGGGAATATTATCCTCGGAATCCTCGACATTGGCGGCCGCCACGGGGCGCTCCGGCTCGGCAAGCAGCTTCTCGACCGATTTGTCCGCGTCCGGTGCGATCACGTCGTAAATCGTCTTGTCCTTGTTGGGGAACTGTTCGCCTTCGGGGTTCTCCGGCGCTTGCTTGATCGGCGCGTCGTCCGCCTCGACCACGAGGGTGTCGCCGTCCGCAGGGACTTGCGTGCCCGAGTGATACGCATAATACGCAAGGGCAGCAAAACCGCCGACCGCCACCGCCAGCACCATCCACGACATCGCGCGGGAGTTGGCGGCAGGCTTGCCATCATCGATATCTTCGTAATTATCCATATCCGGTCTCATCGCAGTTCCTCCACGGGCATAACGCCGCACACATCCAAGCCGGAAGCTACAACAACCGTCAGCGCCCGCGCAAGTGCTAAACGCGCGGCCGTCACCTCCGGCTTATCGGCCTGCAGCATACGGATCTCGGCGTCCTTGCTGCCCACGTTCCACAGTCCGTGGAAGCTCGCTGCCAACTCCTGCAGGTAATAGATGATACGATGCGGCTCGTGCGCCACCGCCGCCTGTTCCACCAAGCGCGGCCAGCCGGCCAGCAGCTTGATGAGCGTCAGCTCCGCCGCGTTCGTCAGTAGCGTGGTATCGGCCTGCTTCTCGGACGCTGCATACGCTTCCGGCATCTGTTCGGCGGCCAAACGCAGCACCGATTTGGCGCGCGCATGGGCATACTGCACATAGAATACAGGGTTATCCTTCGATTGTTCCTTCACCTTCGCCAGATCAAAATCCATATCCGCATTCGTTTTGCGCATCAGCATCACGAAGCGCAGGATATCCTTGCCCACTTCATCGAGCACATCGCGCGCGGTGACAAAGTTTCCGGCGCGCTTGCTCATGCGTACCGGCTCGCCGTTCTTGGTGAGGTGTACCAGTTGGCACAGCTTGATATCGACCGACACTTTGTTGTCGGAAAGCGCGGCGGCACTTGCTTCCATGCGCTTGACATAGCCGCCATGGTCGGCACCGAACATGTAGATGAGCGTATCGAACCCGCGTGATATTTTATCCATCGTGTAGGCAATATCGCCCGCAAAATAGGTGTAGGTACCATCCGCTTTGGCGAGTGTGCGATCCGCATCATCCCCAAATGCGGTAGATTTGAACAACGACTGCTCTTGTGGTTCCCAATCCTCGACCTTTTCGCCCTTCGGCGGTTCAAGCGTGCCGCGATAGACGAAGCCTTTTTCCTCGAGCTTTTTGATGGCTTCTTTAATCTTGCCAGCCTTGTGCAGCTTGGCCTCGGAGGTAAACACATCGTGGTGGATGCCCATATCCGCAAGGTCGTGCTTGATGAGTGCCATCATGCTGTCGACGGCAAATAAA
>JBIIAV010000033.1:0-13634 GCA_044239745.1 Rickettsiales bacterium | reverse complement strand
CCACCTGAAGGAGGCTGGAACCTTGAGCCGCGTTCGCCAATGCCGTACGAAGCGTGGTCACCTGAGTACGCAGCGCGGTACCGGTAGCAAGTGCCGCTACGTCGTCCGATGCTTGACTGATACGGTTACCACTCGACAAACGCGAGATCGAGGCGCTGGTTTTTGCGGATGCAATATTGATGTTACCTTGCGCGTTAAACGCAGAGGTGTTCGAAATGATTGAGTTAGGCATAAATGACTCCTACTTGGACTGTTAAACTTCCAGGGCTACGTGCCCACCTTGCACCCGATATTTGGGACCTCATGTCCCGCATGTATCGTGCGCAAGTTCCATCATTACCAATAATTCGTTAAATTATCGTTAACGACGCATTACTTCACCCAAAAATATTTTTGCTTCCCCACGAAAAACGCTTCAAAGCAAGTATACCCCTGAATGAGAGACGACCCAGAATGCTTCCAAGCCACCCCATTTGAATTCACCATGGCATAAATTCGGTCGATTGTCATGCGGTTTTTGTGTGGCTTCTATGCCACTATTGTCACTCGGCCGTGAACCCTAACATATTTAACTGCCGATGAGTGCGCGCAGTCTCGCTTCGCGAATCCAACCCGTTTCCTGATAGATCCGCAGGGTCAGCGTTGGGTCGGCCAAATGGTCCATGAACCGCGACAACACCTGAATGACATGCACGACCCGATCGGGGGATATCATATCCGCCGTTGTGGCAAGCGCCAGCTTCACGGTGGCAAGGCGCACCCCGATGACACTCACGCGTTCGGTCAGGGTTTGCCCGAATCCTGAGAACGGGAAAAGCGCCTGCGATAGCTGCGCCTGAATGTAACGCTTCAGCACGGGCTGCAATCCCTGCATCGGTTCTTTGGCGCGCGCCATCACCGCAAGGGCGCGCTCCATCGCATCCGGCTGCAACTGCACAGTGCCGCCCTGCTCGAAGCGCATGCCCAGCGCTTCCGCCATGGTCTGAACAATATCGGTCAGCCGCTTGCGCGGCGCGGGGCTTGCCATCACCAGCCCCTGCAACGCATGTACGAGGTTAAACATATCCTGCGGGCTATGTTCCGCCGCTGCGATACGGCCATCGGCGATTGATACATAAAAGCCGACCGCTTCCGGCCATGCGGTTGCAGGCTGTAGCTCCAACGCGCGGGCAACGGCACTGATGCGCAGCATGCAGCGTTCGGCGTTCGCCGCTTCGTCGGCCGCCATCGCAAGAAACGCTTCGTGGACGGATAGCGCCGCCGCTTCCGTCATCTGTGCCGGCAAATAATTCTTCAATGAATAAGGCACCCGTATTTCCTCGCGCGGGGCATTGGCAAGGCCATCGCTCATATACAACATGTCGTGCGCCGTCTTCGGGCAGGAAAGCGCCGCCGTCGTCAGCACGGTCGTGCCAAGCGCCCGCGTGATGCGCGGATAGAAATGGCAGGCATCGCCAAGGAAGGCGTCGCCATAATCGCGGTGGATGCTGCACCAGCCGGTATCGAGCTTCACGCACTGATCCGTCACTGGGTCGCGCCGCATGATGAGTTCGGCCTCGCCGGAAGTCACCGCCTCTACCAGTTCCGGCGCCTGCTCACGATATTTGGCCAGCGTCTCTTGCGTCAGCTGCATGCCCCATCCCTGACAGCACGTATCCGGACAATCCCCGCCCATGCACGCAAAGCGCGCCACGGTATTTGTCTGTAGGCGTGTGGGGTTCATCCGCGACCTTTACTGCTACCGATGAGGGACGCAGCCGTCACTACATGGTCAATGGCTGACGAATTTGATACTTCGCGTGCGAGAACACATACTGCGCGGCCTGACGGCCGGAAACATTCATGAAGATTGGCGCACGCGCATTGATGGTCAGCTTCGCGGCGCCGGAATCGCGATGTACCGTCACGATGAAAAGCACCGCAAGGCTCGTCAGCGGCATCTCAAGGTCGGCGGCCGCCTGCTCCAGATCCGCACGTTCCACGATCGGGTTCTCAAGGTCCACTGGCAACGTGATGAACGAAAGCGACGGATCGTCGAGCGACTGCAACAGCTTGAAGCGCGCCATCTTCTCCGAGGGGAAATGCGTCACACAGAAATGTTCCTTATCCGGCAGGCCCAGCAAGCCACCGGGAAACACGATTGACTGACGTGGATAAACGGTGACACGGCCGAAACGGGTATCGAGCTCTTCCGATTCAGGCATCGCTGAAGCTAGAATGCCATGCCCTAAAACCGAAGAACCGCTTCCGGTCATCTGAAATTCTCCTCGATACATGCTTCTCTCCTTTGGTTGATAGTATAAACCACGCCAAAGGCAGTATTTCTGCACTTTAACATAGCGGTCGTTGGTTGCAAGTATTCTAGCGAAACTCCTGTTAATTTATTTGAGGTAATCCGATAATCGTAGTTGACTGAGTCGGGCATAGACTTGGAAGCTTGCCTGCAAGATTGCCTGATATCCCGAAACCTCGGTCGAGGCCGCCACAATATCGGTCTTGCTCACGGCATCCGCCAAGCCTTTCCAGTAGGTCGTCAACGATGAAAGTCGATCATCGATAGTCTGGATGTTCACCACCGTACTGCCGACGCGTGAACGCACCGCGATAAGGTCGCTTTGCCCCGAAATGATAAGCGTTTGAGCCTTCCCCATGAGCGTGGTGTCGGAATTCTCCGCCGCCTTAATCGCTTGCTTGGCCGCCGCATAGATTTTCTGGAAGGCAATATCGTCCGCCCGCACAGGGAATACCACATCGGTACGGTCATCCGCGCGCAGCATCACATCCTGCTTCGAACCGGCATAATAGTTATCGTCGGGAAGTCCCAGCGCCGTGTTCGTAACACCCGTGTCCGGAACGGGAAGGTTCACCGTATCGCTACCGCCGAAAATATAGTTGCCATTGAAGGTCGCGTTCAGTTCACCGCCCAGCGATGCCAAAAGATCCGAGATGACCTGCGGGATGTTGGAGCTACCGATGTTGCCACCGTTGGCGCCGACGATGACGTTCTTGATCTTGTCGGCAATCTCGGTGATCGTCGAAAGTGCGGCATCCGCCGTTTCAAGCTTGGCGATGTTCACCCGATTGCTCGCTTTAAATTGTGTGGCGCGGCTGAGCTGCCCATTAAGCTGGGTGAACTGCTCCACGTTGCCGTTGAGCCCTTCGAAATCGCGCGATTTAAAACCGCTCGAAATCTGGTTCTGCAAATCCGAAAGACGTACTTGCGAAGCGCTCACGTCGCGCAACGTATCCGTCAGCAGCGAGAGGCTCCCGAGGCGACCAGTACTTGTCATATGCTACTCCTTAATCCAGTAATAAAGTTAGAACGACTGCAGCAAATCATCGTACATCTTGTTGACGACCGTAATGACCCGGGCCGTCGCAGAATAAGCGTTTTGGAAGACCACCGTATTGGCGAGTTCCTCGTCAAGGTTCACACCGCTGATGGCGTCTGCCCTGTTCTTGAATCCTTCGAACAATGTCTTGTTGTTCGAGGCGTTCTCCGTCGCTTCCGAGGAACGCTGCGAAATGAAGCCGATGACCTCGCTGGTATAGGATTGCAGCGACAATTGTGTCTGCGGCAGCCCGCCCGCTGCATCGAATGCGATCACCTGCGAATTGAGCTTGGCCAGTTTCTGTGCGGACGCGTTGTCGCCAGAATTACGGGCATAGGTATAAATCTCGAGGTTATTGGAGTCGATACTCTTCGAGAGTTTCACAAGATTGCCGGTCGAGATCAGGTTGGCATTGTTAATGAAACGATCCTGCACCTTGAGGTTAATGGCGCTGTTGTGCACATCGTCGCCAGTGTTGTTCAAGGAGTTGGAGGCAAATAGGTTATTCAGCCCAAAATAATGCGAGAACCCTCGGTTCGTGCCAAGCTCGGCCGGCGATCCGTCCGGCAGACCAAGCTGCTTGGAGGACAATTCATCGATCGCTACCGAATAGGTCTCGCCGGTATTACCGCCGATGATCTTCAGATACGATTCGCTATCGACATACTTACCGTTGACCGTCGGCAACTCCCTACCCGATGCATCGACCAAGATGGCGCGCATCGATCCTTGCGAGTTACTGGGTAGTACCAACGTTCCAGCGCCGCCGGCCGCGATGGCATCGTAGCGTTTGTTATAGATATCACGTTCGTTGTTGTTGACGCGGTAAGTGATTGGCGCCGTACGGATCACATTATCCTCGCCGATCACCGTCACGTTGACGGTGATATTGTAGAAAAGCGAGGTCACGTTAGCCGTCAGGTCGACCTGTAGCTCGCCGCTGTCACGCGTACGGTCCTTGATCCCGCCGGCCACGGTCTGGTAGGGCTGGAACATCTGGATGTTACCGGCATCATTGACCGAACCAGTCGCTGCCGCCACCCCGCCGGAAGTGAACGTCACCAGATTGCCCGCCACCGCCGTCACTTTGAAAAATCCGGTAAGGCTACCCACCCCGATACCGTTGACAGGGCCGCTGGGCGCATTGAGATAGATGGTATCACCAGGCGAAAGGCTCGGCGCGGTCGCAAGGTTGATCGTCACAGCGGACGAACCCGCTGTGGTCGTGTAACTGCCCGTCGGCTGAATGGAAATGCTCGGTGCCGTCTGCGTCACGTTGGTGATGTTCACGGCCAGATCATCTTTTACCGTGATTCCGGTGACGAACACTCTGGCATTCTTATCGCTGATATTCTCGAGATCGAGATCGAAGTTGAACAGTGCCGAACCACCGCTGGGCAATAAGTTGGTATCCGATGCCAGCTGGATATTGTTCAGGTTGCCAAGCTTGGCCTTATTACCCGGGGGGCCGAAATGGTTATTGATCTCATCGACGATGGTCTGCATGGTGGGCTTGCCGTTGCCCTGCCCCGAATTCAAGCGCGAGAGGTCCATCGTCAGCGGCCGAATGCCGGTATAGGCTTCGTCGGCATAGCTCGATGCCACGGGCTTACCGTTGGTCTGCAGCACGGCGATACGCACCAGCCCTTCCCAGCTATATTGGTCACTGGGCCGAATCGCGCGGTCGCCGGTCAGTGAGGTCGCCGGCGGGAACCCCGAACCGTTGTTGTGAATGGCATTAGTCGCATCGCGCAGCTTACTGGCCAACTGGTCGAGCTGGTCGTTCACCTCGACGAACTTCACATCGCGCATCAACCGCAGCGCCTCGATTTTTCCCGAGAACACATTGCTTTCCACCTCGGCGGATGTCCCGCCGCTCAACAAGGTCGACGGCCTACCGATCTCCTGACCCGACTCGTTGATGGTGATTACCTCAAGCGGATTGAGCGGCTGGTTCTGGATGAAGTTCTCCGACGATTGCGCCTTCGAATAACGCAGACGGTGGATCACTCCCTCCTCCAAGATCACGATACCGTCGCCACCGGCGACCGTCACCGCACCCGAATCGTTAAACGTCGTCGCGATATTCATGTATTCGGAAATGGTGCGTAGCTCCTTGTCGCGTCCATCAAGCAAGCCGGTCGCCGATTGCCCCAGCGATTTGGCCTGCGTCAGTGCTTTATTCAAATTCTCAAGCCGCTCGAGCGCGCCGTTCACGGTCGTTACCGCATCACCCAGCTCACGATCCGCCTCGAAACGCAGATCGAACACATTCGCCGCCAGATCCGAAAGCTGCTTCGCCAACGCCGATGCCGACGAGATGGCATTGCTTTTGAGCGATGTCACTTCCGGCGTTTCCGCCAATTTTTGGACGGAGTTGAAGAACGATGTCAAAAAGGAATCGATGGAGTTACCGGCACCGGGCTGCCCAAGCAATGCCTGAATCCGGTCGTAATAATCGCTGACGGTCTGGCTACTAGCATTATTCGCCCCTTGCGTCTGCACCGAGCGTTGGAGATACAGATCTATCTTGCGTGTGATCTCATCGATCTTGACGCCGCTGCCCAGCCCCTCGACGTTGACGGCCGATTGGCTGAGGATCTGGCGCGAATAACCACTCGTATTCACGTTGGCGATGTTTTGCGACAACACATTGATCGATTGCTGGTTCACCCGCAATCCCGACAACGCATTGTTCAGTGCAAGGGCAAGCGACATCGTCAGGCCTTTTGGTTAAGGTTCATGGAAAGCGCCATATCATGTGCCGAAAGCACTTGCCCCTGCGGGCCATACGTGCCGGGGCGATGCTGCTCGCTGACCACATCCATGATCGCTTGCAATACCCGCTGGTTGACCGCGCGTGCCGCCGCCACCTGACGTAAATTCTCTTCGGTGTTGAAGGCAAGGTCGTCCGTCAGCATCAGCAGTTGCTCGCGCGCGTTGCGGTCGGCGTTCTGCACGAACGAGGGATCGGTCGCCAGCCGGTGCTGGTAGGCCTCGAGCAGTTTGCTCAGCTTCAGTTTTTCCTCATGGATCGTGCCGATATCCTTGAAGCGGAAGCTGCGCAGCATCTCGCTTTCCTCGCTCATCAGGTCGCTCATGCGCAAGGTCGCTTGCATCAGGCCATCGATGTGCATCGAGGCCATCGCACCGGCATCGGGTAACTGGTGTGGCTGCTGCATCGTGCTACTCCACTTCCTGCTGTTTGCTCATGATCTGTTTGACTTGGTCGGCCACGCCCACGCCGCCGGTGCGCGCGATGATCTTGCCGTATTCGTTGACGAGCATGGAGTTGTAGACCTCCTCGGCATCGTTGCCGCCCAGCGCCTCTTTCGTATCGACGGTGGCGAACATATTCGACAGCATCTGCGAAATGAATTGCGCCTCGAATTCGTTGGCGACCGAATCGATCTTATCCGCCGTCACTTTGCTGCTGCCACGTAGGCGCATGCCGTTGGTTGGCCGTGTGGTCGTTTCCTTGATCGCAAGCATATCGCTATCCGTCTGTTTGTTTGTTGCCGTAAGTGGTTGCGTAATCATGTGCTGATTATCTTTCTATCGTGTCTCAATATCTGCCTGCAGTGCGCCGGCAGCCTTGATGGTCTGTAAGATCGTGATGAGGTCACGCGGGCCGACGCCCAGCGCATTCAACCCGCCTACTAAATCCTTGAGCGTCGCGCCCTCTTGCAATACCGCGATCTTGTTGCCGGCCTGTTCGCTGACCGTCACGTCGCTACGCGGCACAACCACGGTCTGCGCTCCTTCGGGTGCGAACGGGTTGGGCTGTGATACCTGCGGCGTCTCCTCGATTTTCACGATCAGGTTGCCTTGTGCCACCGCCACGGTCGAGATGCGTACATTCTCACCCATCACAATGGTGCCGGTCGCTTCATCCACCACAATGCGCGCCGGTTGATCGGTCTCGACCGAAAGCGTCTCGATATCGGCAAGCAGTGCTACCACATCGCCCTTATAGGCCGTAGGCACCGTCACCGTCACCGTACCGGGGTCATCGACACGGCTCACGCCGGCACCCACCTGCTGATTGATGACACGCATCACATTGCTTGCAGTCGTAATATCGGGGTTACGCAGTGAAAGGCGCACATGCGCCATATCGTTCAACCGGAAATCGATCTCGCGCTCGACCGTCGCGCCGTTACTGATGAAGCCGTTAGTCGGCACAGCTTTGGTAATGCTGCTGCCACTTCCGCCCGAGGCCTCGAATCCACCGATCGTGACGGGACCTTGCGCCACCGCATACACATTCCCGTCTGGGCCATAAAGCGAGGTGGCGAGCAAGGTGCCACCAAGCAGGCTTTTTGCATCGCCCAATGCACTAATGGAAACGTCGATGCCACCGCCGGCACGTGCGAAGGGCGGCAATTTCGCCGTCACGGTTACTGCCGCCACGTTCTTCGATTTCAGCTGCACGCCGCGCGTATTCACGCCTTGGCGTTCAAGGAAGCCGATGAGGCTCTGTTCCGTGAATGCATTGTTCTGGAGCTTATCGCCCGTACCGTTGAGACCGACGACCAGACCATAGCCCATCAGCATGTTATCGCGCACACCCTCGAACGCGACCACATCCTTGATCCGCGCTGCCTGCGCCGATGTCGCCACCAGCATCACGCCTGCTATCACTGCCAGCATCGCAAGGCGCGCTAAGCTTTGTTTGCACTCGTTGTACCGATCCGCCATGATGTTCTGGTTCCCTTGCATGGTCATTCGCTCCATCGTCTTCGCGTCTTTTATTCTTAAGGTTTGCACCCACTTATGCGACAATCGTGCCAACTCCCAAAAGTGCTGGCAGTTACGCTATTTATCAGTGGGTTAAAAAATGACGCGGCGACCGGATACGACTGAGGAAAAAATTGCCCCATTGCTGGAATCCCTTGTGCGCAACTCGCTTGGCATCGGTTGCATCGCCACTGTTGCTGGCCTATAGTTGTCGGCATGGTCGAAAAAGTTGGATATACCCGCCCCGTCAGCACCACCCGCGCAACACGCAAAGCAGGTAGTGTGGGTGCGGCAGGCTTCGCCGAAGCACTGGCGCGCGCCGAGGGTATTTCCGGCGTCGATGGCGTCGATGCCCCCTCCGCGCTTGGTGCCGTACATGCCATGGGTAGCCTGTTAGGCGCGCAGGAGGTCGATGAGCGCGAGGCGCGCCGTCAGAAAGCCACCAAGCGTGGCCGCCTAGCACTCGATACGTTAGAAAAACTCCGCGATGCGCTGCTCATCGGCGCGTTGCCCGTGGCCACGATCCGTCAGCTCGAGCAGTTCGTCGTGCAAGAGCGCGGCGAAGCCACCGATCCGGCATTGATGGCCATTCTCGACGAGATCGAGGTGCGCGCTGCCGTCGAGTTGGCCAAACTCGAAATGTCGGGCATCATCGAGCCAAGCACCCTTCCCACCGTCTGATCCGACCTTCGGAATGCTGTGCATAGCAGGCGGAAGCTCCTTGCAGCGGGGGGTTGGTTTCCCTATTTTACGTGGGTTATCAACTCCCAATGAAGGTTGCATCTATGGCAAAAGCATCGGCGAAGAAAACGGCAAAACCGGCGGCGAAAAAAGCGGCTCCCGCGAAACCAGCGAAAAAGCCTGCCGCCAAACTCGTCAGCAAATCTACCGCCAGTGCAAAAAAACCTGCACCCAAGAAACCCGCCGCCAAGCCAGCACCCAAAGCTAAAGTGCCCGCCAAACCGCTGGCGAAAGCAGCGCCCGCACCCGTAAAACTCGCTATTAAGCCCAAGCGCGTTTACAAGCCCGCCAAACTACCCGCCGGCTACAAGCCGACCGCGAGCGAGCCGTACATGAACCCCCAGCAGGAAGAATATTTCCGCCAGAAGCTGCTCACATGGCGCAAATCCCTGATGGACGAATCCCGCGAGACGCTCGATCATTTGCATGAGGAAAACTGGCATCAGGCCGATATCGCCGATCGCGCCTCGCTCGAGACCGAAGCCGGCGTCGAGCTGCGCACGCGTAACCGCTACCTCAAACTCATCTCGAAGATCGATTCTGCCATCCGCCGTATCGAAGCAGGTGACTACGGCTACTGCGAGGAGACCGGCGAACCGATCGGCCTCAAGCGCCTCGAGGCTCGCCCCGTGGCCACGCTTTCCATCGAGGCGCAGGAACGTCACGAGAAGACCGAGAAACAATACGTCGACGAGGATTAGCCCCGCGCGGTTAGGATACACACCATCGCACGCGTTTGTGTCCCCACCCCTTCATCTGACGTGTAACTGAAAACCAGCACCCAGAAGATCCCATGTTCCTGCCGACGAATATAACGCTCAAACTTGGTGATTCCGGCGACTTCGTCTCCGAGTTGCAGCGTCGTCTGGCGGCCGTCAATTGCTTCGACGCTTCCGATATCAACGGTTTCTTCGATGGCACCACGGTCAACGGTGTTTCGCAATTCCAGTCCATGTCCGGCATCCGTGCGGATGGGATTGCAGGGCCCGAGACCCTACGCCGACTGAACGGCGTCATTTCCGGCGACACGTCGGATACCGTCGACCATGCCGCCGAGCAAGAAGAACAGCGCCGCCGCCAAGAAGCACTGCTGCTGCAACAAAAGCTGGAAGAGGAACAGGCCGCCCTCGCCGCGCAGGAGCGTCGCGCCCAACAGCTTCAACAGCACTATGCCGCGACGGAGCCATCCGCCGCTTACGCACCCGCTGCGCCGCAAGCAGCAGCGGTGCCCGAACCGGTGGCCTATACCGCCCAGACCGCCGCGGTGGCTTACGCGCAACCTGCTGTCGCCTATGCACAGTCCGCACAGCCACAAGCACAGCACGTGCACCAACCGGCCGCGGTCGCACCCAATGCCGGCGATATGCTGGCACAAATGCTGCTGACACAGCCGCCGCAGACACAAGCACAGCCTGCGCCGCAACACATGGCACCGGTTCAGCCGGCTATAGCAGTGCCCCAGCCTCATGCGCCGGCACAGCCCATACCGCAATCACCGGCACACCAAGCGCCACAACCAGTGCAGCAATATGCACCGCACCCATCGCAGCAGCCCGTACAACAGGCAGCACCACTTCAGCAAACTGCGCAAGCCACCGCGCAGTCTCCACAGCAAGCATCCCCGCAACAGGAATTCCAATCGCAAGCACCCGCATCGCAACCAGCCGCCGAGTCACGCGGCATGGTGGGGCGCGCCGTGCAATACGCGAACGAGATGATCCAAAAACTCTCGAACTATTTCGAGAACAAGCTACCCGCACCCGTCTTGCAACAAGTGAAAGAGATCGGGCATGTCATGGCCAGCAGCGGCGTGAAGGAAGTGGCGATACCAAGCGGGCCCGAGCAGCCACGCGCCGTCGAAGGCACCGCAAAAGCCCAGCAACAGGCACAGCAACGCGGCTAGTGCCCTAGCACTAAAATCGACCATTTACCACGGCGTAGCCGCTTCTTCAGGTGCAATCCTTGCGTACGGTGCGCCGCCAGCACCATATTCTCTTGGCCGTTGAGTAAGCCGGAAACCACCAATAATCCATCGCGCTTCAGCTTGCGTTTGGCGTCACGCGCCATCTTCATCAGCGGCCGCGCCAGAATATTGGCAACGATGATCTCCTGCTTTGCCAACGCCTGAATCGGCCGATGTTTGTAGCCGTCGCTCACCCACGCTTTGCTACGCGCCTGCATACGGTTCACCCGCAGATTGATACGGCTCACCTTCACCGCCATCGGGTCGTTATCGCATGCTTCCACCGGCGATGCCTTCCACAGGCGCGCCGCCCCAATCCCCAAAATGGCCGTTCCGCATCCCACATCCAGTATCTCGCCGACGCGTGGGCGCTGCTTGTGGATAACTTCCAGCGCCAACAAGCAGCCGGCCGTTGTTCCGTGCTCACCCGTCCCGAAGGCCGCCACCGCGTCGATCAGCAGCGGCAACTTATTGCTCGGCAGCGTATCCTTGGCGTGGCTGCCATAGACATAGAAACGCCCCAGCACGAAGGGCGGGAAATCCTTCTGCACCTGCGTCACCCAGTCGATGTCGGCCAGCGCCATCACGCGTACCGTGGCCGTCGCGTCCACCTGCGCTACCACATCGCGCACGGTATCGACCATCGGCGCATCGACAATCACACTCACATGTGGCACCACGGCATCCACCATCCGTGTCAGTGTCAGTGCCACCTCCTCCATCCGCAACTCGATGATATCAAGCTGCTCGGGCGCGGCTTCAATCGTGATCTGCATGGGCTGCTGCGGCTGCATGAAGGGGTTGCTATGCGCCATTCTTATATCCGATCATGTTCAGCCATTCCTGTTCACTCAATACGGCCACACCAAGCGCGGTCGCGTCCTTCAATTTGCTGCCTGCATCGGCACCGGCGATGACGAAATCCGTCTTTTTCGAAACGGAACTGGCCACCTTCGCCCCCAGCGATTCGGCCAGTGTCTTGGCCTCCTTGCGGCCGATATGCTCAAGCGTACCGGTGAAGACAACGGTCTTGCCCGCAACCGCTGAGTCACTCACGCGCGGCGCTACATACGGCTCGATCGTCAATACCGCGAGCAACGTTGTCAGTAGTGTTTGGTTGTGCGGCTCCGCAAAAAACTGCTGCAACGCGTGCGCCACCGTCAGGCCAATGCCATCGATCGCAAGCAACGTCTCCTGCGCATCCGCCGCCGTCATCGCAGCCGTCCATTGCTCCACGTTTGTAAAATGCTTGGCCAGCAGCTTGGCCGTCTCTTCGCCCACATGGCGAATGCCGAGCGCAAAAATGAAGCGCGCCAGCGTCACCCTTTTTGCTTTTTCAATCGCTGCGAATAAATTACTCGCTGATTTTTCGCCCCAACCCTCGCGGTTCTTAAGGCGCGTCAACCCCTCGGCATCGCGCGCTTCCAACGTAAAAATATCGGTAGGGTTACGAATGAGTCCCTCGCGGAAGAACGCCTCGATCTGTTTCTCGCCAAGCCCATCGATATCGAGCGCATTACGGCTGACAAAATGCTTCAAACGCTCAACCGCTTGGGCGGGACAGGTCAGCCCGCCGGTGCAACGGCGCGCCACCTCGCCCTCCTCGCGCACCGCATGGGCACCGCAGGCAGGGCAAACAGTCGGGAACACATAGTCTTCCGCTCCACGCGCCATGTCCTCGCGCACACCGACCACCTGCGGGATCACATCGCCCGCGCGTTGAATCGTCACTATATCCCCCACGCGCACGCCTTTGCGCGCAATTTCATCCTCGTTATGCAGCGTCGCGTTGCTCACCACCACCCCTCCAACGGTGATGGGCGTCAGCCGCGCCACGGGCGTCAGCGTCCCCGTACGGCCGACCTGAATCTCGATCGCTTCGATTTTCGTCACCGCTTGCTCGGCGGGGAATTTATGCGCAATCGCCCAGCGCGGGCTGCGCGCCTTGAACCCAAGGCGTTCCTGATAGTCGAGGCGGTCAACTTTATAGACCATGCCGTCGATGTCATAATTAAGCTGCGGACGGTATGCATGCAACTTGCCATAAAAGTCTAAGCACTGGCTAATAGGTGCCGGTGGCGTCATTAGCCCTGAATTAGTCTGCAAATGCTTGCCAATTGTATTCAAGCTGAATTGACGGAAAGCGTGCATATAATCACTATGACGCTCTCCAAGCAGTTCACTCACCTCTCCCCAACTATAAACAAAATAACTGAGCTTACGGCTTCGCGTAACCTCTGGGTCAAGCTGGCGCAGCGAGCCGGCTGCTGCATTGCGCGGGTTGGCGAATTTCTCGGCTTCTTCGCGTGTTGCATTCAGCGCTGCAAAATCAGCATGGCTCATATACACCTCGCCGCGCACTTCAAGTAATGCGGGTGGATTATTCGTCAATTGATTCGGCAAAATCGTTTTCAAATTCGCCGTGATATCTTCGCCCACTTCACCGTCGCCGCGCGTGGCGCCTTGAACCAACTTTCCGTTCTCATAGCGCGCCGTGAAGGAAAGCCCATCGATCTTCGGCTCGCAGACATAGGCGATTTCATCTTCCGCACCGAGCTTCAAATAATCACGGATGCGGGCATCCCATTCCCGCACATCCGCTTCCGTGAAGGCATTGTCGAGCGAGAGCATCGGCTTGCTATGGCGCACTTTGCCAAAGCCTTCAGCCGGTGCCGCGCCCACTTTCTGGGTCGGGCTATCGGGTGTCAGCAGTTCGGGGAATTGGCGTTCCAGCGCTTCCAAGCGTTGGCGCAGCGCGTCGTAATCCGCATCGCTGATGCTGGGCGCATCCTGCTGGTAATAGCGCATGTCATGGCCACGGATCTCTTCGGTAAGCGTGCGGATTTCATGTTCGGCTT
>JBIIAV010000032.1:0-13733 GCA_044239745.1 Rickettsiales bacterium | reverse complement strand
TATTTGGATAGCTTGAAGAAATAGCTCGGCTCCTCCACCCACTCCACTTCGGCGCCGGTCGGGGCCTTGCCATCCACCAATTCGGATTCGCCGTAAAACGCCTCATCGCGCGTGGCATACCAGCCGCCGTAATTGGCTAAATAAATATCGCCGCTGGCTTCAAGCCGCTTCCACATTTCCTGCGCCGCCGCGATGTGGCGCGGTTCCGTGGTGCGGATGAAATCGTCGTTCGTGAGGTTGAGGATGCGCACCATATCGCGGAAATGTTCCGAGACTTCATCAACGAATGCCTGCGGCGGCACCCCCGCAGCCTTGGCCGATTTCTCGACCTTCTGGCCGTGCTCGTCCGTACCGGTGAGGAACTTCACGTCCACCCCATCGAGGCGCAGATAGCGCGCGATCGCATCGCAGGCGACGGAGGTATAGGCATGCCCCAGATGCGGTTTATCGTTCACATAATAAATCGGGGTGGTGATGTAATAAGTATCGTTCATAGTACTCCCAGCGCTTGGCCGAAGGCTCGCTCGGCCTTCTGTCCTCGCAGTGCAACAGGAGAGAGAATGTGCCGCTATGCCGCCAGCATGTCAAGCTGCGCGGGGTCGGCCAGCATGCGAATCGTTTGGCGTTTATCGAGGTGGAAGGTTTCCGTCTGGTGGATGAGCCGACGCCCCTCCTCCACCCATGCGTGGCAACGTGCGGGGTTGGTGGAAGCAGCGATCGCGGCCAAGCGTTCCTGCTCCTGCCGGCATATCGGTGCCGCGGTATCGTAGTGCGGGAATAGGCTGATGCGCTGCATGACGACATGCCACGCATGGATGACAGCCTCCCAACTACGGGACGATTTCGCGGCCTGCACCGCATCGGCAAAGCGCTGGCGCACCTGCGCGCTGGCATCGGGCTGCATGGCCTCCAGCCAATCGGCATACCATTTCAACCCGCCCTCCTCGAAGAGCGCCATCGCCAGCCCCGCCGAGCCATGCGACAAACCGTAGAGCGCGGCATACTCATGGTTGGCGATGCTGGGCGCAAAGCGATTGAGTATCTCGCCGAAGGCCTGCATATCCGGTGCGCGCAAAGCAAGGGTGCGGCAGCGCGAACGAATGGTGGGCAATATCGCGGCCGGCTGATGGCAGACAAGGAACAGCATCGCGCGTGGCGGCGGCTCCTCCAATATCTTGAGCAGTGCGTTGGCGGCGTTGTCGTTGAGTTGGTCGACCGCATCGACGATCACCACCCGCCAAAGCCCCTCGGCCGGTGTCAGGCTTAGGAATTCAGGGACTTTGCGCGCTTCATCGACTGTGATGATATTCTTTTCGACATGTTTCTTGGCATCGTAAGCGGGGCTGATGGTCAGCAGATCGGTGTGCGAACCGGCCGCGATGCGGCGAAATAACGGGTGGTCGGCAGGCATATCGAGGCTTGATACCTGCACCGGTGCCGGCTCGGCCGCCGGCAGCGCATCGCCGAACAGCGACATGCTCGGCGCCTCCTCGATCGGTTTTTCCTGCGCGCCTTGGCTTAGCACATAGCGCGCGAACCGATAGGCGAGCGTTGCCTTGCCGATGCCTTTGGCACCCGTCATCAGGTAGGCGTGATGCGTCAGCCCTTGCTCGAATTCACGGATGAAGCGTTCCTGGATCGCCGCATGGCCGATCATCACCGCCTGTTCGCGCGGGTGCGGCAATTCCAATTTCGATTCTTTGCTCATGGGGTGAATTATGCGGCGGCAACGGGCGTTAAGGCAAGGCCAAAGCGTTGGTTCACCGTTGCAATAATGGCGGCATGCACCTGCGACGCGCTGCCGGTGGCGTCAATCGTCGTGATGCGTTCGGGGTGGTCGGCCGCCAGTTTCAGGAATCCTGCGCGCAACTGTTCATGAAAATCGAGCGCCATTTGCTCGAAGCGCGATTCGGCGACATTGCCGCGCTTATCCGCCCGCGCCAAACCAACCGTTGGCGGGAGATCGAGCAATAACGTCAGGTCGGGCTCGGCATTGGCGAACAACAAACGATAGAGCTGGTCGAGCCACGCACCGCCAACACACTTGGCCATACCTTGATAGACATAGGTCGAATCATAGAAGCGGTCGCACAGCACCCATGTGCCGTTGGCCAACGCCGGTTTGATCTTGGTGGTGAGGTGATCGAAACGCGCGGTCATGAACAGCAACGACTCCGTTTCGGGGATCCATGCATCGACCGCGCCGCTGACCACCAACCCGCGGATGGCCTCACCGCCTTGCGAACCTCCCGGTTCACGGGTGACGAGGCTATCGATCGCGGCGGCGGCCATCGCCTGCGCCAGTAGTTTTATCTGGGTGGATTTTCCCGCCCCCTCACCACCTTCGAAGGTGATGAAGCGCGGGCGTTTTTTTGCCGCCGCCATTAAAGACCCAGCGCGCGTCCCACGCGCCCGAGCATGGAAAGCTTCTCGACCGCAGCTGTTGCCACCAGCGGCACTTTCTTGGTGCTGCCATCGGCGAAGGTCAGGGTCAGCGTTCCCACTTCTTGGCCTTGCGTCACCGGCGCTAGCAGCGGCGACGGATAGGATATCGCCGCCGTCGTCACCGTTTTTCCGGTGCGCGGCACCGTGATCTTCACGTCCGATGCCACCGCCAAGCCGACCTCGCGCGCATGCCCCATCCATACCGGTGCCTTCGCGATCTCGGCACCCGCACGGAATATGGTGCGGTTGATGAAATTCTGCAGGCCCCATTTCAGCAAACGCTCGCCTTCTTGTGCACGCGCTGCGCTCGAATCGAGGCCATTGATGACCAGCACTAAACGCCGCTGCGATTGCGGGTCGACCGCCGAAAGCACGATGCCGTAGCCCGCCGCTTCGGTATGGCCGGTTTTTATGCCGTCCACCTTGATCGAGGGGTCGTCGAGCAGCAGGTTGCGGTTGAATTGGCGAATGCCGTGGAAGGTGAATTCACGCTCGCTTACATAGTGATAGTATTGCGGGAAATCGCGGATGAGCGCCACCCCCAGCACCGCAAGGTCGTGGGCGGTGGTGGTGTGTTCGGGGTGCGGCCAACCGCTGGCATCGGTGAAGTTGCTGTTGGTCATACCGATCTTCTTGGCGGTATCATTCATCTGTTTGGCGAACGCATCTTCGGAGCCGGCGATACCTTCCGCAACCACGATGCAGGCATCGTTGCCGGATTGAATGGCGATCCCGCGGATGAGATCCTCAAGCCCGATCTGCTCGCCCAGCGGTACGAACATTTTGGAGCCTTGCATGCGCCACGCTTTCTCGCTGACCATGAATTGGCTGTTGAGGCCGATCGCCCCTTCTTTCAGGCGCTCGAATAGCACGTAAAGCGTCATGATCTTGGTCATCGAGGAGGGGTACATTTTCTCGTTGCCGGCTTTTTCGGCCAGCACCGTGCCCGTCTCGAAATCGATCAGCATGGCATGGCTAGCAAGGGTATCAAGCGCACTTCCGTCCGCCGTTTTTACCGGCATCGCTGCCGCTTTCGTGCGCAGACTGCTGTCCAGCCCCACTTCACCGCCTTCGTCCTCGTTATTCTTGGGCGCGGCGGCCTTTTTCGACGCTTTGGCCTTCGCACTTTGAACCTGCTTATGGTTCTTTTTTTCGGGAGCTGCCTGCGCCGCAAACGTGAACGCACTGGTAATCACAAAAAAGCAAACCGCGAACCACGACCAACGTTTCAACATATGCAACTCCCTATCAATTCACTTTATTACTCATGCACGAGGCGTGCTTCCGCACCCGCTGCGCGCAGCTTCGCCAACGGCGCGTCACCTTCCTCGGATGTCGGATACGGCCCCATGCGCACATGGTAGAGCAGCAACCCCTTGTCGCTGGATTTCTTCACGATATTGAGCGTGCCATATTTGCTGTATTGGGTGCGTAATCGCTCGGCATTACTGGGGTTCTGGAACGCCCCCAACTGCACATAATAACCACTGCCGCCACTTGGTTTATTGCTGGGCGCAGATTCGGGTGCAGGGGCGGTCTTTTCGGTTTCGGTTGTGTCCACCGGCTCGGTGGATGCGGAGGCCATGGCCACCGGCGGTGCGCTATCGACCTTGCGTGGCGGGGGTGCCGCCTCGGCATTGGCAAGTGCGGCGAACGGCGAGTGGTCCTCCTCATCGTCCTTGGGTTCTTGCAGGGTTTTTGCCGGCACGGCCGCAGCATTTTGCGAAGCCTCGGCGGCGGGCGCCGCACTCGGCAGATCGGCCGATGCCACGTCCGAGACCGGCGCCGAGCTGGTGGTCGCAGAAGCGTCGCTGACCGTCAGGCTATCCCAAAAGCTGCTGCTGGCGGCTTTTGAGGCACTCGTTTTGGCGGGCGGTGGCGCCTGCGCCAATTGGGATGATGCGGTGGCATCGCCATTGGCGTTCAACACTTCGCTGGCGAGATCAATGGATTTCGGGTCGCGGCCTTGCGCCAGCAGATCGGTAAAGCGACGCGACTCCTCGGCCATATACTCGACCCGCACTTTGGCAACGCCGGCGCGCAACAGGCCGATCTTTTCCGCCGCCCCGCGGCTGAGGTCGATGATACGGCTATGGGCGAACGGCCCACGATCGTTGATGCGTACGAAGACTTGTTTGCCGGTCGAGACCATCGTCACCCGCACGATGGAGGGTAACGGCAAGGTACGGTGCGCGGCGGTCAACTCGGCGCTGTCGAAGCGCTCGCCGTTGGCCGTTTTGCCGCCATGGAACCCAGGGCCGTACCACGAGGCCATACCCTCCTCGACATAATCGGGCTGGTTGCGCGGCACATAGGTCTCACCATCGACCGTATAGGACTGCCCCAGTTTTACATGGGGCGAGACCTTTTTACCGTTGACGAATCCGGGCACGCCTTGCGTGCTCTCCTCACGGCCGGAATAGACAGGGCGATGCGAGGTCGAGCAGGCGGTCAGCACTGCAATGGCGCACAGAACAGGCAAACAGCGTTTCAATATCATGGTCATTCTCCGATGGCATCGGCCAGCTTGCCGACAGACGTAGCAAAATAGCGCGAGCGATTCCATTGCAACAGCGCCTGAAAATTCTCACTGACAAGATAAACCCCCTCATCCTCCGTTCCCGGATAGATGGCATAGAGCTTTTCCTTGCCTCTTTGGATCTTGCGGTCGCCATCGGCGTTGATGGCGTTCTTATAGGTCAGTCCGCGCTTGCGCCAATAGCTGGCCGATTGCCCATGCTTGATGTTAGCCTCGGCCGCGCGAAAATCCGCTGGCACATGCACCGCCCTGCCCCATGGCTGGTGGCGATCCCACCCCAGCGACTGCAAGTAATGCGCAATGGAGGCAAAGGTATCCTCGGTCGAATTCCAGATATCGCGATGGCCGTCGCCATTACCGTCGACCGCAAAACGCAGATAGGTCGATGGCATGAACTGGCAATTGCCCATCGCCCCCGCCCATGAACCGCGCAGTTCGCTTGGCGATATATTCTCGGCCTCGATAATTTTTAAGGCGGCAATCAATTCTTTAGTAAAAAATTCCGCGCGGCGACCTTCATAGGCAAGTGTAGCCAACGACTGCACCACCGAAAAATCACCTTTGTTATTACCGAAATCCGATTCGATCGCCCACAGAGCGATGATGTATTTGGCCGGCACGCCATAGGTCTCGCTCACGCGGGCAAGCACCTCGCGGTGTTCTTGCATCATTTCGCGCCCCATATTGATGCGCCGCTGCGAGATAGTATTCGTCAAGTAACGCGAAAAGGTTATTTTCTTTTCCGGCTGTTTATTATCGAGCGCCACCACCGTATCGTCGGGGGTCACACCGGCAAGCGCATCCTCCAATACCCGCGGGGAAACACCCTCGGCAATGGCTCTTGCCTTGAAGGATTCCAGCCAACGGTCATAGGTCGGCAGCACCGCCTGCGCCGGAGTCACCAGACTCAGCACCACTAATATACCTAGTATTGCAAGGTAATGCCGCTGCATTCACACACCCATTTCTTATAAACGACTGAAGTTATGGCTTGCAGGTAACGGCACGGCAAGCCGAAAGCTCATTATCGAAGGATACGCGGATTTCCATATGCATCTGAGATGGTTACTGCTAGCTTTCCTGTGGAAAACATGAGCAGCGCATTTACACCCCACCGCATCATCGCAAAAGATGCCATTACCGCCATCGGCAGTGTCGTCGAAGCGCAGATGCCGTCGCGCGCACTGCTTTTGGTGTGCGACGACACCACCTGGTCGGCCGCGGGACAGAAAGTCCAAAGCCAATTGCCTGCCGGTTGCCATGTCACGCCTTATTCACTTGGGCGGCGCGTTAAGCCGAGCTTCACCAGCGCCGAAAAACTCGCTCAGGAAGCGAGTGCCTACGATGGCTTGGTCGCGGTCGGCTCCGGCAGCGTCAACGACCTGACCAAATACGCCGCCGCACAAAGCCAGAAGCCCTATTTGTGCGTTACCACCGCTGCCTCGATGAACGGCTACAGCTCGGCCAATGCCAGCCTCGATAAGGACGGCATGAAACAATCGTTCGCTGCTGTCACGCCGCGCGCCATTATCGCCGACACCACCGTTCTTGCCGCCGCCCCCAAACGCATGACGCGCGCCGGCCTTGCCGATACGCTGTGCCGCAGCAGTGTCGAGGCGGATATGTTGCTCAGTCATTGGCTGCTCGATACCCCCTATCCGCGCGCGCTGTTCGACGGCATGCGTCGCCACGAAGCAGGGCTGATGACCGCCGCCGCCGATGCCCGCGACGGCAGTACCGATTTTGTCGCCAAGCTGATGGAAGCGCTGCTCGATGCCGGCGACGCGATGAGCGCGCATGGCTCCAGCGCCCCCGCCAGCCAAGGCGAACACATGATCGCCCACACCTTGGAGCTAATGTATGGCAGCGAATTGCATAACGTGCTGCATGGCGAGATGATCGCGCTGACCACGCTGACCATGAATCAATTGCAACACAAGATGCTGCTCGGCCTGCCAAGCGTGAAAGTCCTTCCGCCCGATGGTCAGAAAATCGAACGTCTGTTCGGTAAAAAAGTTGCCGCAGCGCTCAGTCAGCAATATGCAAAAAAACTATTGAACAGCAAACAGGCACACAGCATCAGTGCGCGGCTCGAGAAAGACTGGCCGGAGATCAAGGCTGCGCTTGTTGAGATCATGGCTTCGCCCAACAGCATCGAGCGCGCCTTCATCCATAGCGGCACCGCCACCCGCCCCCAAGAGATCGGCTTCAGCGAGGAACGTTATCGCTTCGCCTGTACCTATGCCCATCTGACGCGCGACCGCTTCACGTTCCTTGATCTGGCGACGATGAACGATAAACGGATCAGCTAGCCGCGGCCACGATAATTCGCCACACCCTGATCGGGCACCCAAACATGCTTCGGCACGTCACCTGTCTGGAAGAAGATATCGATGGGCAGCCCACCGCGTGGATACCAATAACCGCCAAGGCGCAGCCATGTCGGGTCGATCGCATCGATGATGCGTTTGGCGACCATCACCGAGCAATCCTCGTGGAAGGCACCGTGGTTGCGGAAGCTATGCAGGAATAGCTTCAGCGATTTACTCTCGACAATCCATTGGCGCGGCACGTAATCGATGACGAAATGCGCGAAATCCGGCTGGCCGGTTTTTGGGCAAAGCGAGGTGAATTCCGGTGCCGTGAAGCGGATGAGGTAATCCACGTTCGGGTGCGGATTTTCCACACGTTCAAGCACCGCCGCCTCCGGTGATGCCGGAAGTGCCGTCTGTTCGCCCAGTTGCGTTAGATTCTCAGTACCCATGCCCTTGCCTTAGCTATTTCTTCGGGCGCGGTCAACGTGCCATTGCGGGTTCGTGTTGGCCGTTCTCGGCAAATCCCTTGATGCGCAAATGGCAACTATCGCATTGGCCGCAGGGTTTTCCCTCAGGGGTCGGGTCGTAGCAGCTGATGGTCATCCCGTAATCGACCCCAAGGCGTAAGCCTTCACGGATGATCTGCGCCTTGGTCATCTCGATGATGGGGGTGTGGATGGTGATGCGTTGCTTGGCCTCCACCCCATAGGCGGTCGCGAGGTTGGCCGTACGCTCGAAGCTGGCGATGAAATCCGGCCGGCAATCGGGATAGCCGGAATAATCGAGTGCATTCACTCCGATGAAGATATCGTAGGCCTTCAGCACCTCTGCCCATGCCAAAGCAAAACTGAGGAAGATGGTATTACGCGCCGGCACATAGGTGATGGGAATGCCGTGGGAGATCTCTTCGTCGGTGCGTTGCTTAGGCACGTTGATATCCGCCGTCAAGGCCGACCCGCCGAAGAGCCGCAGGTCGATATCCGCGAACTTATGCTCGCGCACGCCCCAAGCCTTGGCGACGCGTGCTGCCGCTTCCAGCTCCACGGCGTGGCGTTGGCCATAGCGGAAACTCAAGGCATGCACATCGAATCCCTGTTCTTTCGCCAGTGCCAAGGTGGTCGCGGAATCCAGCCCGCCGGAAAGAAGGAGCACCGCTTTTTTCATGCAATACCTAGTAATTTGTGGGTTTGTAACGAGAGCCGATAACCCCGCGTTTGCGCAAGCTGCAACGCATGGGCGACATTGGCTTGGTTGCGGGCTGGGTCGTAGGCGTCCATCGGTTGGACATAGATCGGGATATCGTGCTCCGCCTGCCCCACGTCGCCGATATCGCGGTAATCCGCATCATCCGCACTGACAATGAATTTGAATGCATCCACCCGTGCCAGCAGGTCGGGTCGAAGCGCGTGGTAGCGGCCGTCCGTCACCTTCGGCGAGCAGATGATGTGCACGTCTTGCGGCAGTTCGCGCCACAGCGTGCCGTTGGTCTCGATCTGCACGCGCAGGCCTTTGGCCAACAGAGCCTCGCACAAGGGCGCGATGTTCTGGCGCAACGGCTCACCACCCGTGATGACCACCAAATCGCGGATGCCAGCGGCATGGTGGGCGATCGCATCGAGCATGGCGGCAAGCGGCATCTCTTCGAAGCGCTCGAATTCCGTATCGCAAAAATCGCAGGCAAGGTTGCAGCCGCCAAGCCGCACGAACACCGAAGGCTGGCCGACGAACGGGCCTTCGCCTTGCAGCGTCGGGAATATCTCGACCACCTTCAGTAATGCGCCGTCACCCGCTTCGGGAGGGCGTTTTGGATTTTTTCCGAACATCTTGCCTGCCTTGGTTTTGGCCGCTACACTAACGCCCCTATGCCAAAACCGCAAGACGCAGAATCCATCGAAAAGCACCGTAGCTCCGGCCTTGAGACACAACTCGTCCACGGCGGCAGCCTGCGCTCGCAATACGGCGAGGTGTCGGAGGCCATTTTCCTCAATTCCGGCTTTTGCTACGACGATGCGCAGACCGCAGAAAAACGCTTCAACGGCGAGGAGCCGGGGTTCGTCTATTCGCGCTACCGCAACCCCACCCTTGCCATGCTCGAAGATCGGCTCGCGCTGCTTGAAGGCGCCCAAAGTTGCATCGCGGTCGCTTCCGGCATGGCCGCTGTATTCGCCAGCCTCATGGGCATCCTCAAGACCGGCGACCGCGTGCTGGCCAACCGCGTGCTGTTCGGCTCGTGCCACTATATCATCACCGAGATTTTGCCGCGTTTTGGCATCACCACCGAACTCATCGATGGCGACGACATGGCCGCGTGGGAGCGCGCGCTTAAAACCCCCGCGCAAGCCATTTTCATTGAATCGCCCGCCAACCCGACCTTACAGCTGACGGATATCGCTGCCATCTGCCAATTGGCGAAAAAAGCGGGCGCCACGGTCATCGTCGATAATGTGTTCGCCACCCCCATCTATCAACGCCCCTTGGCTTTGGGTGCGGATATGGTGGTCTATTCCACCACCAAATATTTCGACGGCCAAGGCCGCACCCTCGGCGGCGCGATACTCGGCAGCAAGGCACTGCTCGAGGAAAAAATACTCCCCTTCCACCGCCATACGGGCCCTGCACTCAGCCCGTTCAATGCGTGGGTCATCCTCAAGGGGCTCGAGACATTACCCATGCGCATGGAGCGCCACACCAGCAACGCCCACGCCCTTGCGCAATGCATCGAGGCGCATCGCGCGGTCGCGCAGGTCTATTACCCAACACTGCCTAGCTTTCCGCAATATGCGCTTCAGCTACGCCAAGCCAGTGGTGGCGGCGGCCTTATCGCCCTGACGCTGCGTGGCGGTAAGCCGGCAGCATTCGCCTTCCTCGATGCGCTGCGTATCGTCGCCATCTCGAATAACCTAGGCGATGCCAAATCGCTGGCCACCCACCCCGCTACCACCACGCACAGCAACCTCACGGCCGAGGCGCGCGCCGCCATCGGAATCACGGACGGTATGGTGCGCCTGTCGGTCGGGCTTGAGACCATCGACGACCTGATGCAGGATATCACCCAAGCGCTCGATGCCGCCGCATCCGTATGAGCATCCGCCTATGCGCCCTTGCCGTGCTACTCGTGCCGCTGTGGGCCGGTGCGGCGCCCACGCGCATGGTTCACATCACCACCGATCACGGCAAAACCATTCCGCTCGCGCTTGAGGTCGCCGATACGGCGAAAAAACGCGCCATCGGCCTTTCAAAGCGCAAAACCATCGCCCCGTCGGACGGCATGCTGTTCCTGTTCGAGAAGCCCATCGTACAAAAATTCTGGATGAAGGACACATGGATCCCGCTGGATATCCTGTTCGTCGATGCTGACCATCGCATCGTCTTCATCGCCCGCGGTGTGCCGATGTCGGAGGAGGCGCTGGGGCCGGATATCCCCATCACCAGCGTCATCGAAATTGACGCGGGACGCGCCGCCAAGAATGGTATATCAGTCGGTCATCATGTTCAGGTCATGCCCATCCGTTCGCATTCCGCTGCTGCGCATTAGCGCGGCCGTCGTTGCTTTGGCGCTGGCATTGCCGACTATGGCGCAGGTCTCGTCACTCATTTTCGAGCGCGCCGACATTCGCATCCACGCCACGACCATCGCCTCCGAAGGCAAGGATATCGGCCCTGCGCGGCCGCCCATTGCGCTAAGCATCGAGCTGCGGCCGGAGGAATCGCTACGTTTGGAATATATCCACACACTCAACACCCTGACACCCGAAAGCGGGGTCATGATCGTGCTTAATTCCCCTGCCATCCTCACGCTACCGGCGATGAAGGTCTACACCGCGGTCGATGCGCTGTTCGTCGCCGCCGACGGCACCATCACCCAAATCGCGCCCAATGTCGTCCTCGGCGAGATGACACAGGACGTACAAGCCCGCAAACCGGTGCAGGCCATTTTGTTCCTGCAAGCCGGTGCGGCCGCCGCCCGCGGTATCCGTCCGCGCGACGTGATCGCCGGAAAAATGTTCACCCCAAGCCCCGCCATGCAGGAGTAACGCATGGACGCCAGCCTCCTCCAGCGCCTCGATCTGCCGAAGCTCTCGGCCAACCTCGGCGACGATCGCGACACGGTCATCGCCATGCTCGATCTCTATCTCAGCACCACCGAGAAGACCCTTGCCAATCTGGAATCGGCCGAGCGCGAAAAGAACGTGCTGCTTTGGCTACAGGCCTGCCACCATTTGAAAGGCGCGTCGCAGAACATCACCGCCCGCCGCATGGCCGGCCTTAGCATCGAAGCCGAGGAAATACGAAGCCTTCCCCATCCGCAAACCACATCCGTGCTCTATCATCTGCATAAGGAATTCTCGCTGCTGCGCGAGGCCATCGCCCAGTATCGCGGCGCGCCTTAATCCGCGCGCGGCAGCATCTCGATGATGACGAACGCCTGCGCCATCGGGTATTCGTCCACCAAGCTGAGATGGATTACGGCACGGTGACCGGCCGGTGTCAGGTGATCGAGCGCAGCTTTCGCACCGCCGCTGAGCTTCAAGGTCGGCTTGCCGCTAGGCAAGTTCACCACTTCAATGTCGCGCCAATAAATGCCGCCACCGGCGCCAACGCCGGTTCCCAGCGCCTTGCCCAGCGCCTCCTTGGCGGCGAATCGCTTGGCATAGGTGCTGGCCATGCCGTTACGCTTGCCGCCACCGGCGCGGCGTTGTGCCTTGGCGCGCTCGCCTTGCGTGAAGACGCGGCGTTCGAACGCTTCACCGAAACGCGCCAGCGATTTTTCGATGCGGGTGATATCGCACATGTCGTTACCGATACCGAAGATCATGCCCGCGCCCCGATCATCAATTGCCGCATTTCAAGGATGGCCATATCGAGCCCCATGCGCAGCGCCTCACCGATCAGGAAATGGCCGATATTCAGCTCCACCACTTCGGGAATGGCAGCAATATCCGTTACATTATCAAACGTAAGGCCGTGCCCCGCATGCACCTCAAGGCCGAAGGAATGCGCCAGTGACGCAGCCGCTTTCAGTTTCGACAGTTCCGTCGCAGCCGCCGCCCCGCCATGGGCATAAGCGCCGGTATGCAACTCCACGATCGTCGCGCCGACGCGCTTGGCGGCTTGCACCTGCGCCGGCTCGGGGTCGATGAATAGCGAACTGCGAATGCCAGCCGCGTGCAGTTTATTGCAAAAACCCGCGAAATACGCCTCCTGCCCCGCCACATCGAGGCCACCTTCGGTGGTGCGCTCCTCGCGCTTTTCCGGCACAAGGCAGCAGGCATTGGGCTTTATTTCCAGCGCCAGCGCTAGCATTTCATCCGTTGCGGCCATCTCGAAATTAAGGGGCAAATCCACTTCCGCCTTCAGCCGCCGCATATCATCATCGCGGATGTGGCGGCGATCCTCGCGCAAATGCGCGGTGATGCCGTCCGCCCCCGCATCGGCCGCCCATTGCGCCGCGGCCACGGGGCATGGGTGCGCGCCGCCGCGAGCGTTGCGCAGCGTGGCCACATGGTCGACATTGACCCCAAGACGAAGTGAGCGTTGTTGCTTCATCCGCCCTCTTTACAACGCTTTTTCAGCCCCACCAACGAAAAAAGGCGCCCCCGAAGGGACGCCTTTTTCCTGTAACGAATGATTGAAGAAATGACTAGCGAGCCATCGCTGCATCGGCCTCGCGGCTCTTGGTGACTGCCTCGGCACGTTCGCCGGGGCCTTTGCCACCAATGGCCGAAACGATGGTGTAAACAACAGCGCCCGCACCCGCAACGACCAAGCCTTTACCGGCGATGCCACGGTTTTTCCAAAGCGCGCCCATCACACCTTTGTGCTTCAAGCCATTGCTCAAGCCCCAAGCGGTTTTTTCAGCAGCGTTAACAGCGGCACCAAATTTGGAAGCGAATTCCGGATGTACTTCGCCAAGCTCCTTGACGAGCTCTTTTTTCATGCCGGATTTTACTGCGTTACCGAATTCGTCTTTTTGAATGGCCACAAGCTTTTCTTCGATCTTGGTCACTTCTTCGGCAGCTTTTTTCACTGCTTCCGCATCATCGTTGAGGTTTACAACAGAGCGATGCTTGATCAGATCGGCAACAAGCGTTTCCGCTTCAGTCACTTGCGTTTTAATTTTAGCAAGATAATCCGCTTTTACCTTGCTGAAATCATATCCACCGCCATTCAATTGCATTTTCGTGATGGCTTCCGCACCCGGATCGAGTTCCGCCAAATGTGCTTGGTTTGCTTTCAAAAAGTCATTCACAGCTTTTGCACTGGGTTTTTCTTCGGTCATCAATTTTGCCAAGCTCTCGTTCAAGCCTTTAACCTTTGTAATATTTTCAGCGGCCAGCTTGAGTTCAGCTTGAATCGCACTGCGATCGAATTTCAGGCTCGCGAGCTTCTTCTCTCCGGCCTCGGTCAAGAAGCTATCTGCCAGAGGATTGGCT
>JBIIAV010000121.1:0-3629 GCA_044239745.1 Rickettsiales bacterium | reverse complement strand
CAATGATCTGTTCTTCTGTAAATCGCTTCTTCATAGTCTGCTCCTTCGTGAAAAAAGATTAGCAGACTCTACCTCAAACTGGACTAATTTATGGGGAGCAGGTCAGGTTTTCTCAAAACGAATAGAGTGAAGACCCCAGCAGATTTGGAACAACTGCGCCAATCTTCCAATAAATATTCTAAAAAATATTCTAAAAATGCTGTAGATATAAAATACATGAAACTTATTGAAGCATGTGATGCCTATGCAGCCTTCGCTAAGGCATGGCCGGAAATAAAAGAACACCCGTTCATTACGAATTCGCTCGCGGCGCAAGACATCATCAATGACGGAATCAATGACGCACGTAAATTACACGACAGTATTGCTACTAAAGCTAGAGTAAAGCTAGGCACATTATCCAATAAAGAAGGGGATAGAGAAGCTAGGATGGCAGCCAAAGCCGCAGCTGGGTTGTTGAAACAGCTTGCTATCAAGGGTTCCCTGACATCTGCCGATCACGCAGCCGAAAAAGGCTCCTCAGGGATTGGCGGCCGCAGTTAAGCCACTTTCATCAACTACAAAAAAGGCCACCGTTTGGTGGCCTTTTCTATTTCTTATGATCCGCATCGGTGAGAGTGTCTCGGATGCTAGGAGCATTTGCCCTTGGCGAGTACCGGAGTGTAGCAGCGCTACATGAGGAAACTCGGCAAGGGATGCGACAACGCAGATGAGGCGCTATCGCCGATGCCCTACTAAGCGGCGGCTTCTTCGCCCGTCACTTCAACCGGGCCCGAATCCTGACCACGCGCGCTTTCGTCGCGGTCGACGAACTCGATGATCGCCATCGGGGTCGCGTCGCCGTAGCGGAAGCCCGCCTTCAGCACGCGGGTGTAACCACCCTTGCGCTCGGCATAACGCTTGCTCAGCGTGGCGATGACCTTATCGGCCATGCCTGCATCGCGCAGGCGGCTGATGAGCAAGCGGCGCGCCGCGAGGTCACCGGCTTTACCGGCAGTGATGAGTTTTTCCACGATGGGGCGAAGGTCCTTTGCCTTCGGCAGCGTCGTGAAGATTTGCTCGTGCTTGATCAGCGCGCAGGCAAGGTTCGCGAACATCGCCTTACGGTGCGATGTGGTGCGGTTCAGCTTGCGGCCGGCAGTTTGGTGTCTCATAAAATACTCCTATTTCCCTTTGTCCGCGACTCAGTACGGATCTTCGAATTTGCGTGCCAGTTCCTCGATATTCTCAGGCGGCCAACCGACCACCTCCATACCGAAGCGCAGACCCATATTGTTCAGTACTTCCTTGATTTCGTTGAGCGACTTGCGGCCGAAGTTCGGGGTCTTGAGCATTTCGCTTTCCGATTTTTGCACAAGGTCGCCGATATAGACGATGTTGTCGTTCTTGAGGCAGTTCGCCGAACGCACGCTCAGCTCCAGCTCGTCGACCTTCTTGAGCAGGTACGGCGAGAATTTCAGTTCTTCCTCGGCCGACTTCACGTTCACTTCCGCGAGATCCTCGAAGTTGATGAACAGCTGCAATTGATCCTGCAGGATGCGCGCAGCCAGGGCCACCGCATCGTCCGGAGCGATGCTGCCATCGGTCTCGAGTTCGAGGGTCAGTTTGTCGTAGTCGGTACGGTTACCAACGCGGGCGTTCTCGATCTTGTAGGATACTTTCTCCACCGGCGAGAACAGCGCGTCGACGGGGATCAGGCCGATCGGTGCGTCGCTCGGGCGATTCTGTGCCGCAGGCACGTAGCCCTTACCCACTTCCACCATCAGTTCCATGTGGATGCTTGCGCCCTTGTCCAGCGTGCAGATGACCAGATCCTTGTTGAGCACTTCCACGTCCGAATCGGTCTGGATCATGCCGGCGGTCACTTCGCCCGCTTCGTTGCTTTTCAGCACCATGCGCTTGCGGTCGGCCGAGTGTGCCTTCAGCTTCAGATCCTTGATGTTGAGGATGATGTTCACCACGTCCTCACGCACGCCCGGGATCGCCGAGAACTCGTGCTGTACGCCTTCGATCTTCACCGAGGTCACGGCCGCGCCTTGCAGCGACGACAGAAGAATGCGGCGCAGCGCCACGCCCAGCGTGATACCAAAACCGCGCTCCAGCGGCTCGGCAACGACAACTGCCTTGCGTGCATCACCGGTAACGGGCTTAACATCGAGTTTGCTTGGCTTAATCAGATCTTTCCAGTTTTTATTGAGTAGAGCGCTCATTCAGATTCCCCAAATCGTTCGTGATTTCTTAAGATGCGTAGACGACAGCCGCGATGATTAGACGCGGCGGCGTTTCGGCGGACGGCAACCGTTGTGCGGCACCGGCGTGATGTCCTTGATGCTGGTGACGGTCAGGCCGACGGCACCCAAGGCGCGCAGCGCGCTTTCGCGACCAGCGCCGGGGCCTTTTACCAGTACTTCAACGGTACGCATGCCGTGCTCCATCGCCTTCTTACCGGCGACTTCCGCAGCGACTTGGCTGGCGTACGGGGTCGATTTGCGCGAGCCCTTGAAACCGTTGGCACCCGAGGACGACCACGCCACAGCGTTGCCGAACGGATCGGTGATGGTGATGATGGTGTTGTTGAAGCTGGCGTTAACATGGGCGACGCCGGAAGGAACGTTCTTGCGATCCTTTTTCTTGACGCCATCCGCTGCAGCGGCCTTTGCTTTTGCTTGTGGTTTAGCCATAAAATCCTACCTATATCTCTAACGACGAAATTACTTCGTGACCATTTTCTTACCGGCGATTGCGATCGCCTTGCCTTTGCGGGTGCGCGCATTCGTGTGCGTGCGCTGACCGCGGACCGGCAGCTTCTTACGGTGGCGCAGGCCACGGTAGCAGCCCAGATCCATCAGGCGTTTGATGTTCATGCTGGTCTCGCGGCGCAGGTCACCTTCCACGGTGTAATCCGCGTCGATGATTTCGCGCAGGCGTGATACTTCAAGCTCGGTCAGGTCGGTAACGCGGCGCGTCACTTCGATATCGGCTTTTTCGATGATTTCTTGGGCTTTTGCGTTTCCAATGCCATGAATATAGGTCAGCGCGATCACAACGCGCTTGGCAGAAGGAATATTGACGCCGGCAATACGAGCCATGCTACACTCCTAAGGTGGTTATAAAAAAGACCACAAAAACACAGCGTTTTCGCGGGAGCGCGGAATATAGCGACGAAACTGCCGCTGTCAACGGCTAATTTTAAGCCCCTGCCGCAGCCGATGAGCGTTCGCCAAGCCGGCACCAACAATGGTGCTCAAACGGCCACACAACCTATGATGATGCACGCCAGATTCTGCTGCCAAAGCAGTTTTCAGGTTATTTTTCAATGAACTTGGCCTTTTAAGACCCTGGGCGCAACCCATGGCTGTACGATTGGCGCCCTTTGGTTGTGCTGCAGCGCCGAAGATGCACGCTTGGGCATTGTCATCAACTCTTCACACCCATGTCGCACGTGGCAGGCTAAACACCATAGCTGTAATCATCCACATGGGGTCATTTATGGAAAAGTCATTACAGGAAAAGTTCGATGCGCTTGTCGCCGCTGCCCGCCCGAACGAGAACAATCCGGACGGCTGGAGCAAAGGGAATTTCGTTGCCCACTACAGCACCCTCCCCGAGGGTTTGCAGCGCTACCTACA
>JBIIAV010000120.1:0-3642 GCA_044239745.1 Rickettsiales bacterium | reverse complement strand
GCCTCCTGCTCCTTCAATACCGCAATGATCTGTTCTTCTGTAAATCGCTTCTTCATAGTCTGCTCCTTCGTGAAAAAAGATTAGCAGACTCTACCTCAAACTGGACTAATTTATGGGGAGCAGGTCACTGGCGCCGCCGGTGCAGGGGCATACGCGCATCTGCTTGCTTGGTAACCACGAGGATGTGCTGCTGCGCTTTCTCGAGGAGCCGAGCATCCTGCGCGAATGGGGAAATTTCGGCGGCTACGCGACCCTTGCATCCTACGGTATCGGCATTCCTGAATCGATGACGCCGCAAGCGTTGGCCGACCTGCGCGATCGTTTCAAGCAGCATTTTCCGGCGCAGCATGCTGCGTTCCTCAAGCAGTTGCGCCTGAGCTACCGTGCCGGCGACTATCTCTTCGTGCATGCGGGCGTGCTGCCGAAGCTGCCGCTGGCCGAACAATCCCGCGACGACCTGCTATGGATCCGCCAGCCCTTTTTGCAGCATGAGGGATTCTTCGAGCAGTATGTGGTGCATGGGCATTCCCCTGTCGCGGTGCCCGATATTCGGGTGCAGCGCGCCAATCTTGATGTCAGCGCGGCGGCCGTGCCGAGCCTGTGTTGCCTTGTCATAGAAGACACACAGCGCCGGATTCTGCTCGTTACGGACGAGAAAAGTTGACCTTTCGGCCATGAAGTGAGAAATTCGGTGGGTTCAAGCTAGGGGCGTATCCGATGGCCGTTGCGCAACGTCGACCCACTCACCTTTCCGCGACCATGGGCGTGGTAGCGCCCCGTTTGAACGCGCTGCGCCCCGATACCCTGCTGGTGGCACTCGCCCTTGCCATCGCACTCGCGGCGGCCAAGCCCGCCCATGCCCAAACCGCCGCAAGCGTTGCACTGCCGCTGGAACAGGTCAGCGATGTCAAGGCGCAGCCGCTGTCGGTGCTGGCCAAATTCCCGCAGGCAGGGCCGGCCATGGCGCAATATGTGGCGCAGGTGCTGCGCCGGCAACCCTCCGCAGTCGGCTTCCGCTTTGTGGATCTCGAGCGGGCGCCGTTTAACCTTCCAAAGCCACTCGCCTACCTGCCGGATTATCGGCGCGGTTTCGAGTTTCCGCGCTATGTCGGCCTTTGGTCGCGCACCATGATCCGCGACGCGCTCGCGAAAGCGGGGAACCGATGAACAACGGGGCGTTGCCGGTCGTTTATATCGTCGATGCGTCCGTCGCGGTGACGGGGGCGTTCGTCGCCGCCCGCCAGATAGCACGCGCCTTAGCGGGCACGGCAACGGTGGTGCTGGTGCTGCCGCAAGGCCATGCCATTGCACCATCGGCGCTGCAGGATTTTTCGAAGGTGATGACGGTGCCGATGGTGACCCCATCGAAGAAGCTGCGTGCATTGCTGCATTATCTTCCGGCGCTTTGTATCGCGGCGTGGCGATTGAAAAAGGCGATGCGGGAGGATGCGGTGGCATCACTCATACTCAACGATTTTTATCTCATGCACGGTGCGCTGCTGCGCGTGCTTGGCTATCGCGGACGGATCGTTGTGTGGGTGCGCGGCGACCCTGTGCGCTTTGCGGGATTCCTTGCCCGACCGATGCTGTGGCTCGCGGCGCGTACGGCGCAGCGCGTCGTCGCGGTCTCGGAATATATCCGCAGCCGGTTACCCCGCGCTCTCCATGCCGACATCCTTTACGATGGCTACGACGGCGTGGCGCGGGTGCCGCCGTCATGGGCGGTGGGTGATGTCAAAACGCTGGTCTATGTCGGCAATTACATTCGTGGCAAAGGGCAGGACATGGCGCTGGCGGCCTTCGCCATCGCCGCCGCGCAGGACGCAACGCTGCGACTGGATTTTTATGGCGGCGATATGGGGCTTGCCAAGAATCGCGCCTACCGCCGCGCGCTTGAGGTCATGGCTGCGCGCGAAGGCATCACCCACCGCGTTGCCTTCCATGAGTTCACGCCGCATATTGCACCGGTATTGGCCACGGCCTATGCCGCACTCAATTTCTCGGTGTCGGAATCCTTCTCGATGACGGTGCTCGAAGCGTCCGGTGCGGGGGTGCCTGTCATCGCTACGGCATCCGGCGGGCCGCAAGAGATTGTCGTCGAGGGCGTCACCGGCCACCTCGTCGCGGTGGGCGATGCGACGGCCGCCGCTACGCGCATCGTGCAGTTGGCCAGCGATATTCCGGCCGCCATGCGCATGGGCGAAGCCGCCGCAGCACATATCGCCACGCATTTTTCACATCAGCGGTTTTGTGCGCAGCTAGTGGCGCTATTTCGTCTGTCGTGATGGAGGGGGAGAAATGGTGGAGATGACAGGAGTCGAACCTGCGACATTCTGCTTGCAAAGCAGACGCTCTACCAACTGAGCTACATCCCCACGCAAAAAGGTGGATGCTTCACTAAGCGAATCGCTGTGCTTCGTCAAGCCTCTAACGCAGCATTTTTTACAGGCGGGGCGGGGGCAGGGGGCGGGGCTACCGCAAATCAACGAAAAAACTTAGGGAAAGCCTAGAAATCGACGCATTTACCGTTGAGCTCCCAGTCGCCGTAGCGGGTGGGGTCGAGCCGTGGGCGCTTGGGGGCGGCCTCGGCCGCGGCGAGCGTCTCGGTGCCGGCGGCTTCGGCGGCAGGTTCGTGGGGGGCATTCTGATTGCGTGTCGGCTGGGTCATGCCTTAACATATAGTGCATGCGGTGCAGCTTGCAATGGGCGAGTGATGCTGGCATGAGCGTGGACTATGAGCAAATCACCCATCCTCTCGGCGCGGGCGCAGGCCAACCAATGGCTCACCCATATCCTTGGCCAGCAGGCCATGCTCGATGAAGCGTTGGCGCAGCGCCCCGCGACGGGAACCGATGCCGACCAGCGCTTCGCGATGCTGCTGTTGCTGACGACGCTGCAACATCTCGGCCAGATCGATGCGGTGCTTGCCCGTTATCTCGATAAGCCGCTGCCGGCCAAGCGCCTTGCCATCATGAATACCTTACGTATCGGCGCGGCGCAGTTGCTGCTGCTTCATACACCGCCGCATGCGGTGGTCAACGAAGCGGTGGCATTCATCAAGAAAGGTAAGGACGTGGGGCTATCGGGGTTGGTGAATGCGGTGCTGCAAAAGATCGCCCGCGAAAAGCCCGCCTTGCCCGAGCCGATCCACAACCTGCCGGCATGGTTGCGCGCGCGCTGGGAGAAATCCTACGGCCACGAGGCGGTGGCGGTGATGGCGCAATTGGCGACGCAGCGCCCGCCGCTGGATATCCATACCACCGCCGATGCTATCGAAGGGGTGCGGCTTGATGCGCAGATCCTGCGCGTGGGCGCGGCGCATGCCGCAGTGGAATCGCTCGCGGGGTATGCGCAAGGCGCGTTCTTCGTGCAGGATATTGCGGCCAGCTATCCCGTGCGGTTGCTGGGCGATGTGCGCGAACAACAAGTGCTCGACATGTGCGCCGCCCCCGGCGGCAAGACCATGCAGCTCGTGCAGGCGGGGGCGTTCGTCACCGCGCTCGATCGCTCCGCGGCACGCATGAAGCGCTTCAAGGAGAACATGGCGCGTATGGGCATGCAGGCGAACATGATCGTGGCGGATGCCGAGCAGTGGCAGCCTACCCGCAGCTACGACGCCATCCTGCTCGACGCCCCATGCAG
>JBIIAV010000119.1:0-3658 GCA_044239745.1 Rickettsiales bacterium | reverse complement strand
TTATGCACGTACTCAACCACTCGCTCTCTCAAATCAACTGAATATGCTCGTGCCATAATCCAGGCACCATAACACAATCAATCTAATTAGTAAATACTATAACAGAAAATTGTTAAGGTTTTGTGACACTTGTTAACATTAATGGCGGAATAATAATGTTATTTATTAACCGCTTGAATTGGTTAATTGCCTCAATAAACTCCAAAACCCGGTTCGAAGTTTTTCCGCGCTGGTGCACCACTTCATTACGGGCGGGGCGCTGCCCCTGCCCCAGCCGCAGCAGGATTCTGGCCAACTTTCTTACGTTTTTCGGCCAGCTCTTGCGTGACATCACGCGCGCGTTTGGGGTTCATGTTGGCCAGCACCGGCGCCACCTTACGCTCCGACATTTTAGCGATGACATCGAGCAGGATCGGCATCTCCATTTCATTGAAGATGGCGGCGGCCTCGTCCGGCTTCATGCTCTCATAAATTTTGACGAGACTTTTGATCTGGCTGTCCTGCTTCTCGTTGTATTGAACGAGCACCTTCGATAACTCGGCCTCGAGGGTCTTGATCTCGGCGATCTTGTCGTTGATGCGTTTTTCGGTGGCATCGAGGACGGTGGATTTCATATCCAGATCCTTCTCGCGGGTGTCGAGTTCCTCGCGGCGCTTGGCAAGGTTCTGTAGCAGGTCGATCTCGGTCTTGCTGAATGCCGGCTGTGCATCGCGCGCCTTCATCGCCTCGATCTCCTTGATGGTGCTTTTGCCGGTGCCGTTGGTGCGCGGCTCCTCGACCGGTTTTTTATCGCCGCCACCGTGACCGCCCTCTTCTTTTTTGGCTTCGGCTTTCGCATCGGCACCGTGGCCGGCCTCTTCTTTTTTGGCTTCAGCCTTAGCGGGTTCCTTCACGTCGGCGGCCTTGATATCCTCGGCGGGTTTTTCCTCCGGCTTGGCGGACTTATCGGACGCTTCGTTCTTCGCTTCGCCTTCCTTTTTGGCATCCGCAGGGGCGGCAGATTTTTCCTCGGGTTTCTTTTCGTCCTGCGCGATCGCATCGCGCACGCCGTACATGGTTTGCAGCTGGCGGCTACCGATATAGACCTCGTTGGCCTTGATGATGAACAACAGCGACAGCATGGTCACCGTGATGGGCAGCAGACGCATGGCGCGCGGTGGTTTTTTCTCTTTTTTTTGTTTTTTCTTTACCATGAAATTCATCCACCCGATTCGTTCTGTTTCTTACCACCGATGAGGCTCATCAGCTCCTGCTCCGCGCGCGAACGCATGCGCAGCGGACGGCGCGTTGCCCCCTCCGGCGTTGCTTCCGTGGCCGACGGTGCGGCTTCCGCCCGCGGTGCTTCGGGGCTGCGGGCGGGCATGATATCCGCCATGGTGCGCGACGGTGCCGCCGACGGTGCGGAGCGCAGTGGCGGCGCCTCGGTCTTTCCCGCCATTTTGTTGCCGCGCTCGATCATCATCTCAAGGTCGTTGGCGAGGTAATTCGCCTTATCGATCTTCAGTTGGATGTTCTCGCTGATGCGATTGGTGGCGGTGTGGATCTCGTTGATGTTCTGGGTGGCGCGCGTGGTCGAGGCGTCGAACTCGCGGATGATGCGTGCCAGCTCCGATCGGCTATCTTGCAGCAAGGTGATGCGGCGGTTGAGCTTGAGGCAATAGACGATGGTGGCAAGCAGCAAGCCTGCCATGATGATATCCAGCAGCATCGAAAGAATTTGGTTTTGCATCAGATGGCCCCTTGTTCGCGCAATAGCTCACGGAATTGGCGAATATCATCGTTGATGGCGATGGCGATGCGATCGCCGACACGCCCGACCTGCCCCGTGGTGACCGGCACGCCGCCGCAGCGGATGCCGACCGGATCATCGGGCGCGACATCGAGCAGGATGGTGGAGCCGATCTTCAGATCAACGACCTCGCCGAGCGAGATCTTGCGCTCATCGAGCACGGCCTCAAGCTCGATGTCGGCTTGGCCGACCTCGCGCCCGAGATGGCGTTCCCAGACGGAATCCTGACCGAATTTCTCACCCATGAAGAGCTGCACCAGCAGATCGCGGATGGGCTCGAGCGTGGCATGCGGCAGCAATATCTCGATGACACCGCCGCGTTCTTCCATATCGACCCGCAAGCGCACCACCAGCACGGGGCTGTTGGGGCGAGTGATCTGGGCGAAACGGGGGTTGTTCTCCATACGGTCGAACAGGAAGGAAACAGGGCTGAGCGGATCGAACGAGGAGCTCATGTCGCTTAGCACGATATCGGCCATTTTCTTGACGATATCCTGCTCGATCGTGGTGTAGGGGCGCCCTTCGACGCGCACCGGCTTGGTGGTGCGGCGGCCGCCCAACAGAATATCGACGGTGGAGTAGATCTGGCCCGAATCGATGGTGACGATGCCGAAATTCTCCCACTCCACCGCGCGGAAAACGACCAGCAAGGCAGGCAGTGGAATGGAGTTGAGGTAATCGTCGAAGCGCATGGAGGCCATGGATTCGATCGATACGTCGACGTTATCGGAGGTGAAGTTACGCAACGACGACGAAAGCATGCGCACCAGACGGTCGAACACGACCTCGAGCATGGGGAGTTTTTCGTAGGCCATCATCGAGCGATCGAGGATGGCGTAAATGCCGGAACTGCGGTCGTTGCCGGCGTTGCCACTATCGAAGCCGAGCAGCAGGTCGATCTCGTCTTGGTTGAGGACGCGGGCGGGCTCTTCCGGTTTTGCTTCGGCGCCGGCTGCAGCGTCGGTAGCGCCACCGGCTTCGGCGGCCATCATTTTTTCCCATTCAGCGGCGGCGGCTTCGTCTTCGGTTAGCTCTGCCATTGGTCTTGCTCCTTAACTATCGCAATTACATTACGAGCAGTATTTCCATTGCCATACTACGAAACGGACCTACCGTTTCGGTACTTGCAATATCCCTGCCAGAGCACACCATATTTCCTGCGTCGATGCGTGAACCGCATTCTAACTAACTGCTATTGTACAATAATTTCGCCAAAAAGTATATCTTTGACTGTACCCTCGCCCAAGGTCGCGTTGAGGCGGGCGATAAGCTCCGTCCGCAAGCGGTAAAGCCCTGCAGAACCTTGGATATCCGACGGACGCAATTCGCGCAGGTAGGTGTTGAAGGTATCTTGGATGCGAGGCTTGTTGGCGTCCATGATGGCGACGGTGGCGACATCCCGCAGCTCGAGGGTAACCGACATTTTCAGGAAGCTTACACGGGTGACGGTGGAGTTGAGATTGACCAAGAACTCCGGCAATTCGTAGTAGACGGGTTTCAGCGCCTCGGCATCGGCCGCGGCCTTGGCAGCGGTTTCCTCGGGCGAGGCCTTGTGCTCGCCTTCCTTGCCACCACCGAGCACGCCCGAGAACATGAGGCCAAGGCCGATGACCAGCACAGCCACGACGCCACCGACGATGATCAGGAGTTTTTTCTTGCCCGTCTTGGGTTCACCCTCGGCACCCTCTTCGCCTTCGGTTTCCGAGCGTTTGGCTTCGGTCTCTTCCATTGCGGTGTCTTCTTTTTTCTTGGCCATGTTCGTTCCTATGGTTGCGTTCCACACTGTTGTAGCGGCGCCAACCGACAAGTCAACCGAGAGCATAGGTTAAGGATATGAAAATCCACCGACGGCGGATGGCGATTAGCATG
>JBIIAV010000030.1:0-14228 GCA_044239745.1 Rickettsiales bacterium | reverse complement strand
CCTATTTTGCCGGGTGTGCTAAATAAACCCTCAAAACAAACATAACTTCCATTATCGACATCTTGCCTCGTATAAAATCTGGGACATCGTTCCTTGTTATACCATTCATACTGATACGTTGTCTGTGTATAGGCTGTGTACACGGCCTCCGCAAAATTCCTTACGATCTCTCCGTACTGCTCTTTAAACGCCTCGGCGTTGGTTCTGTATGCCGCTATCGTACGATCTAGGGCTTTTGAATCCATAGGTTGTAGGGGTAGCGCAGGCACTCCTACTACCGTCTCAAGTAGCGTTCCCAACGTTGAAACTGTACTCGTTGGTGTCTGTGAAGCTGGTTGATTCGTATCTTTACCCATTGTCGTCTCCTTTATTATGTAACTGAAGCTGACGTTACGTGTTTTAGATGTCATTCCGGTGACGGTTTCATGACAGTTCGATGACAATTGTGTTGCTCAGCCAATGCGTTATAACCACCTCATGACTACCCGCAAAAAAACAGATGCTCAGGATTCCCTCTTTCAAACGACCGCGCCGCTTGGCGCACCGCTGGCTGAGAGTCTGCGCCCGCAATCGCTCGCCGAGGTGATTGGGCAGGAGCATTTAACGGGTGCCGATGGCGTGCTGACGCGGATGGTGGCAGCGGGGAAACTGCAATCGATGATTTTGTGGGGGCCACCGGGTTGCGGCAAAACCACCATCGCGCGGCTGCTGGCGGATGCGGCGGGGTATGAGCTGGTGCAGGTTTCGGCGGTCGCCAGTGGTGTGGTGGAGCTTAAGAAGATTTTTGACGAAGCCCGCGACCGAAAAAAAATGGGTCAACGCCCCGCGTTGTTGTTTGTCGATGAGATCCACCGCTTCAACCGCGCGCAGCAGGATGTGCTGCTGCCGGTGGTCGAGGACGGCACGGTGACGCTGATTGGCGCGACGACGGAGAACCCAAGTTTTGAGCTGAACTCCGCGGTGCTCAGCCGGGCACGGGTGCTGGTGCTAAACCGGCTGAGCGCCGAGGCGCTGGAACGGCTTTTAAAGAGAGCCGAGGATTCAGGATTCGGGATTCGGGATTCAGGGAAGGCAAAACTCCCGCTAACAGAGGATGCGCGCACGGCCCTGATCGCGATGGCCGATGGCGATGGGCGTTATTTGCTGAGCATGGTCGAGGCGATTGCAAACGCCGTGTTGCTTGGCGCTAACGCGCCTGGGGCCGCAGATGCCCGCGTGTCCATGGATAGCGCGGCGCTAGGAAAACTCCTTCAACAACGCCCGCCGATTTACGACAAGGCGCAGGAGAGCCATTATAACCTGATCTCCGCCTTGCATAAATCGCTGCGCGGGAGCGATGTCGATGCGGCGCTGTATTGGTTCGCGCGCATGCTCGCCGGCGGCGAGGACCCGCGCTACATCAACCGGCGCCTCGTGCGTTTTGCGGTCGAGGATATTGGTATGGCCGACCCGCAGGCACATATTCAAGCGCTGGCGGCGGCAGAGACTTATGAGCGCTTGGGTAGCCCCGAAGGCGAGCTGGCGATTGCGCAAAGTGTGATTTATCTGGCGACGGCACCTAAGAGCAACGCGCAATATGTTGCGTTCAAGGCCGCACAAAAAGCGGCGGCGCAGCATGGCTCGCTGATGCCACCGAAACATATCCTCAATGCGCCCACAGGCATGATGAAGGAGCTGGGCTACGGCGCAGGCTATGCCTACGACCACGACACAGCGGATGGGTTCTCCGGCCAGAACTATTTCCCCGACGAAATGCCGCGCCAAGCCTTCTACCAGCCAGTGGAACGCGGCTTCGAGCGCGATATCGCCAAGCGGCTGGATTATTGGACGAAGTTACGGGCAAAACGCGGCGAATCCTAGGGTGCTGAGCGAATCCGCGCGTGACAAGGCGAACGACTCTGCTACATAAGCGGCTATGTTGATGGTAACCTTGATCCCGATTCTGTATGTCGCCGCCGGTGGGGCGATCGGCGCATTATTACGCTACTGCAGTGTGCAGTGGGTCATGCAATTACACCCGCAGCAATTTCCTTCGGGCACGCTGCTGGTCAATGTCGTTGGGTCGTTGATCATGGGGCTACTGATGGCAAAATTGCTGCAGCATGATTCGCAGGCGGCACGGCTATTTTTCATAACGGGGGTGCTTGGCGGGTTCACCACCTTCTCGGCCTTCTCGTGGGATGCGCTGCAATTGTTGCAGCGCGGGGCCTTCGGCAGTGCCGCACTTTATATCGGTGGTAGTGTATTCCTTTCGCTTGCGGCGGTCGCTGCGGGCTATGCAATGGGGCGATAATGGCAATGGAACGCAGAAGTTATGTGGTCGATGCGATGGACGGCAACACGCGACTGGACCGCTGGTGCCAGCGCATCCTCGGCCAAGCGCCCAATTCCGTTTACCAAAAGGCGCTGCGCAGTGGCCGCATCCGCTTGGACGGCAAGAAATGCGAAGGCTCGGTGCGCGTGTTCGAGGGCATGGTGGTGGAGGTGCGCGGCGATATTACCAACCCCGATAAAGCGCAAGCCCCCCGCGAAAAACAGCCGATGAAACTGACGCTGGAGCTGGCTGCCGAAGCGCAAGCTTACGTGCTGTATAAAGATAAGGACATCCTCGTCATCAATAAGCCGGCGGGTTTGGCGGTGCAGGGTGGCAGCAAAGTGGTGAAGCATTTGGACGGCCTGCTGCCCGCGCTTCAGTTCGATGGCAAACAGGTTCCGCGATTGGTGCACCGGTTGGATAAGGACACCAGCGGCGTGATGCTACTGGCGCGCCACAGCGCAGCGGCGGCGGAGTTGCAGCGCGGGTTTGTGCATAAAACCATCCGCAAGACCTACCTTGCGTTGGTGGTGAATGTGCCCAACCCTTACACTGGCGAGATCGAATCGAACCTTGATAAGGTGGCCCGTGGCGAGGATAGCCGCGAAATGGTGCGCAGCGTCGACGAGGACGGCAAGCGGGCCATTACCCGCTACCGCACGCTTGAGCATTTGGCGAAGAAGATGGCACTCGTCGAGCTGGAGCCGATTACGGGGCGCACACACCAATTGCGGGTGCACATGGCCGAGATGCAATGCCCCATCGTGGGCGACGGAAAATACGGTGGTGGCGCGGCGCATGTGAAGGGCGGGGTGGAGCTTTCGGGCAAGCTGCATTTGCAGGCATGGCGCATCGAGCTGCCGCCAATGTTCGGCAAGCCTGCCCGCACCTATCAGGCGCCGCTGGCGCCGCATATTCAAGCCAGCCTTGATGCGCTGGGACTCGGTGCGCCCTGAATGCTGCCTACTACGTTGTCGTTCTGCGGGCTCACAGCTGCTTATGTAGCGCTGCTACACGGCGCAGCTTCTCGCCTTGAACTCCTAGTATTCGACAACATTGAAAGCGCACGCTAAGTGAGAATATGATGGTGCATATGAGTAACGCAAAAACTAAAAAAAAGCCGCTGCCCAAGCGGTTCTATGAGCGGGCGGTATGCGAACCGATGGATGGCGGTTTTGTCATCACGCTCGATGGCAAGAAGGTGCGTACCCCGCAGCAAAAATTGCTGCATTGTGCGTCGCAGCAATTGGCGCAGCAAATCGTTGCCGAATGGAACGCGCAGGTCGGCGTCATCGATACCGATACGATGCCGCTTACGCGCTTGCTCAATATTGCGCTCGACCGTGTGCCCGCCGACCGCGCGGCACTGCTTACCGACATCGCGGGGTATGCTGAGACCGATCTGTTATGCTATCACGCGCCGGAACCTCAGGACGCAGCGATCATCGACACGGCGGCGCAGGAACTTGCCGCGCTACAGATGCAGCATTTTACGCCCATACTGCAATGGCTGGATGCGCGCTACGGCATGCGATTTCAGGTGACGCAAGGGGTGATGCCGGTGGCGCAACCTGCCGAGGCGATACAAACATTGGCGGAGCTTTTTTCTGCAGCCGACGACCACACGCTCGCAGCATTATCGATGATGGTGCCGCTGCTGGGCTCGGCGCTTTTGGCGCTGGCGATCTGGAAGGGCGGTATCGCGGTGGAGGTAGCATTGGTGGCCGCGCGGCTTGACGAGGCCGTGCAGGAAAAGCACTGGGGCGCGGACCCGCAGCTTGCCCGCCAGTGGAATGCGAAGTGCCGCGACGTGCGCGCCGCCGCTTTTTTCTTGACAGCTATTTAACTGAAAAATAACGATAAAAAACCAAATGCGCGCCTTGTGCACACGCCCTGAAAATGGCGCTTTGCGTGGGCGATTATCCTGTGCTAAATCGCAGGTTTCGCGTGGATAGGAACCGTTTGCCAATCACGCTATTTGTTTCACTAAACCCCTGAGGTTGCATGAACGCCGTTGCGATTGTTAAAGAACTGGAACTCAAGCGCGAAGCTGCCCGTGTCGGCGGCGGACAACCGCGCATCAATGTGCAGCACGAGAAGGGCAAGCTGACCGCGCGCGAGCGCCTCGAAGTGCTGCTCGACCCCGATTCGTTCGAAGAATACGACATGTTCATGGAGCATCGCTGCACCTATTTCGAGATGGAGAACAAGAAGATCCCTGGCGACGGAGTGGTGACGGGGCAAGGCACCATCAATGGCCGCTTGGTATTCGTCTACAGCCAAGATTTCACCGTGCTGGGCGGTTCGCTTTCGGAAAGCAACGCCAAGAAGATCTGCAAAGTGCAGGATATGGCGATGAAGATGGGCGCGCCCATCATCGGCCTTAACGATTCCGGCGGCGCACGCATCCAAGAGGGGGTCGATTCCCTCGCCGGCTTTGCCGAGATATTCCAACGCAATGTGCTGGCCAGCGGCGTCATCCCGCAAATTTCGGTCATCATGGGGCCATGCGCGGGCGGGGCGGTCTACTCGCCGGCCTTGACGGATTTCACCATCATGGTGCGTGGCAGCTCCTATATGTTCGTGACGGGGCCGGACGTGGTGAAGACCGTGACGCACGAGGATATCAGCCAAGAGGACCTCGGCGGTGCGGACGTCCACGGCAAGCATACCGGCGTAGCTGATATGGTCTATGATAACGATATCGAGGCGCTGCTGCAGGTACGCCGCCTCATCAACTTCCTGCCACTAAGTAACCGCGAGAAGCCGCCGGCACGACCGACCGAAGACCCCGCCGACCGCGTGGAGATGGGCCTCAACAGCGTCATCCCCGATAATGCGAACAAGCCCTACGACATGTTCGAGGTGCTGCGTCGCGTGGTGGACGAGGAGGATTTCTTCGAGATCGCGCCGGATTACGCCAAGAACATCATCGTCGGGTTCGCGCGCATGGAAGGCCACACGGTGGGCTTTGTTGCCAACCAACCGATGGAACTGGCCGGATGTTTGGATATCGATGCCAGCCGCAAAGCCGCGCGCTTCGTGCGTTTTTGCGATGCGTTCAATATTCCGCTCGTCACACTGGTGGATGTTCCGGGGTTTTTGCCCGGTTCGAGCCAAGAGCATAACGGCATCATCCGCCATGGCGCGAAACTGCTGTATGCCTATGCCGAAGCGACGGTGCCGAAGATCACCGTTATCACCCGTAAGGCCTATGGCGGCGCGTATATCGTGATGGGCAGCAAGCATTTGCGCAACGACATCAACTATGCGTGGCCGTCCGCCGAGATTGCGGTGATGGGGCCGGCCGGCGCGGTTGAGATCATTTTCAAAGGCAAGCTCAAGGGGCAGGACGAGGTGGATGCGGCGGTCGAAAGCTACCGCGATAATTTCGCATCACCGTTCGCTGCCGCGGGGCGCGGCTACCTCGACGATGTCATCCGGCCGCAGAATACGCGCTGGCGCATTTGTCGTTCGCTTGCCACACTGCGCAACAAAGAGCTGGAAAATCCCAAGAAACGGCACGACAACCTGCCGTTATAGTTGCATCCGCGCCGTTGCTTTGGTCTGATGTGCAATGCAGCAATAAAGCGTGGCACAGGAGAACCGCATGGCATGGCTTGACGCAAAGGCGCTTGAAAAAGACTGGAAAGAGAACCCGCGCTGGAAGGGCGTGACGCGCCCCTATAGCGGTGCGGATGTTGTGAAGCTGCGCGGTAGCCTGCCCATTGAATATTCCATTGCCAAACACACCAGCGAAAAACTTTGGAATTATTTTGCGACCGAGACCTATGTGAATGCGCTGGGGGCGCTTACTGGAAATCAGGCGATGCAACAAGTCAGGGCGGGGCTGAAGGCGATTTACCTGAGTGGCTGGCAAGTGGCGGCGGATGCGAATTTGGCGGGCATGATGTATCCCGACCAATCGCTTTATCCGGCGGATTCGGTGCCTTCCGTCGTGCGGCGGATCAACGCGACGCTGAAACGCGCCGACGAGATCGAAGTGAGCGAAGCGGGCAAAGCGGCGCGCGACTGGTTCCAGCCGATCGTGGCGGATGCGGAAGCAGGCTTCGGGGGCAATTTGAATGCGTTCGAGCTGCAAAAAATGATGATCGACGCAGGCGCCGCGGGCGTGCATTGGGAGGACCAATTATCCAGCGCCAAGAAATGCGGCCATATGGGTGGCAAGGTGCTGGTACCGATGCGCGAGCATATTGAGAAGCTGGTGGCGGCGCGGTTAGCGGCGGATACCTGCGGGGTGCCGAGCATTATCATTGCGCGCACGGATGCGAACGGCAGCTACCTCGTGACGAGCGATATCGATGACCGCGATAAGCCATTCATCAAGAGCGGACGGACGGTCGAGGGCTTCTTCAACTACGGTGGTGGCATCGACGCCGCGATCGCGCGCGGCATTGCGTTTGCGCCCTATGCTGATCTGGTATGGTGCGAAACCAGCACGCCGGACTTGGCCGAGGCCAAGAAATTCGCGGAGGCGCTGCACAAGGTGCACCCGGGTAAATACCTTGCTTATAACTGCTCGCCATCCTTCAACTGGCGCAAGAACCTCGATGACGCGACGATCGCCAAGTTCCAAAAAGAACTGGGCGCGATGGGCTATAAGTTCCAGTTCATCACGCTGGCGGGTTTCCACGCGCTCAACCACGGCATGTTCGACCTTGCGACCAAATACAAGGAAGCGGGCATGGCGGGATACGTCACCCTGCAAGACAAAGAATTCGCCGATGCCGCCAAAGGCTTCACCGCCGTGAAGCACCAGCGCGAAGTGGGCGTGGGCTATTTCGATGCCGTGGCCGAAGCCATTTCAGGCGGCCAAGCATCAACGACCGCGTTTAAAGGCTCGACCGAAGAAGAGCAGTTCCACTAGGCGTGAAGCGCTAGGGACGGAACGGCGACGGGCGTTTGGCCGTTGGATATTCGGCTGTGCTTGCCTTGACGCGCCCGTCTGGCAGGAGCTGGAGCTGGAGTGCGGGGCCGCTGGGATCGACCACGGCGATGTAACCGATATTCTCGCCATAGACGCGCTTATCAAGCATGGGGATGGACGCGGCGTCGAGCGTTAGGAACGTGCGTTGCTGGTTGTCGTGCTCCAGCCCAAGGGTAACGCTGCCATCGGGATGTTTTTTCACGCTCCAGCCACGAACCTCTTTGGCCACCTCGACATGGCTTTCATTGCCGTTGCGCCAGATATCGGTGCGGTAGCCGCCGGCGGGAGAAGGAATACCGATGGCGGGGGGAATGCCGGCTTGCACCGCAAGACCACCGACAGGGCGCCAATAATAGGCGACGAAGCGGTAGCTGTGCTCGCTATGGGGATAGTGCTTTTGTATGTTATTTTGCGCCAGATGCGGTGGCGTGAGGGGGCCGTCGGGGTAGTCGGAATGCAACACTGCCGAGGCGCCGAATTTTTGCGACCAGCGGCCTTGCTGATCGCGCACCATGAAATGCCGCTCGCGGCGCAGGCCGCGGTCATCGATCAGGGCGGCGACCAATAACTGATCGGGGCGGATCTCTGTGGCGATGCTGGCTTGCATGCGAAGCAGGGCATCGGCGCTGAGGGTGCGTTGTGCATCCTTGGGGATGGCGGGCGTATAGCCGTCGGCGATGACGGCGCGGTCAAGCTCCTCGGCATCCACGAAGCGCATGGGCTTGCCAGCGCGTGCGCCCGGTATGGCCATGGTAAGCGTCGGGGTGTCGTAAGCGTCCATGACGAAGGGGTTGCCGACCCCACCGGAGGCATAGGCGTAGCAGTTGAAGAGGGTGCGGTGCGTATCGTAGAAAACGGTCTTGTCCGGCGCGGCGGCATGTTCGGCGCGCAGGGATTGCACCAGTGCTTCGATCGCGCGGCGTGTTTTGGGTAGCGATTGCGGATGCGGGGTGGATGGATCCATGGCTTGCCTAGGGTATATCGATCGCGTTAGAGCATACCAAGAAGCGTAGCATGCAATCCTTAATTTTCCATCAATATCATGCAGTTCCAGCCAGAAAACATGGGCAGGGGTCGTTCCTCCACAGGGGTACGAAAAGGGTTGCACAACGCGCTGTTTCCACTACAAAACCCGTCTATGTTTCATTCGATACTGATTGCCAACCGCGGCGAAATCGCCAGCCGTATCATGCAGACCGCAAAGAAGCTCGGTATGCGTACGATCGCGGTCTATTCCGAGGCGGATACCAACGCCCTGCACGTGAAAAATGCGGATGAGGCGGTGTATATCGGCGCGTCGCCGAGCGTGAAATCCTACCTCAATATCGAGAATATCATCTCGGCGATCGACCAGTCCGGCGCGGACTGCGTGCATCCGGGCTATGGATTCCTATCGGAGAAAGAGAACTTTGCCCGTGCGGTGGTGGAGCGCACCAACGCGGCATGGGTGGGCCCGAATCCTGAGGCCATCCGCCTCATGGGGGATAAGATCGAATCCAAGAAGATTGCCCGTACCGCAGGGGTGAACGGCGTTCCCGGCCTGCTTGAGGCCATTTCCGACCCCAAGGAAGCGCTGAAGATCGCTAAGGAAATCGGCTACCCTGTCATCATCAAGGCGGCGGCCGGCGGTGGCGGTAAGGGCATGCGCGTGGTGCGCAGTGATGAAGAGCTGGCCGACGGCATGAAGATGGCCACGAGCGAAGCGCGCAACAGCTTCAACGACGCACGCGTCTTCATCGAGAAATACTTCGATAATCCGCGCCATATCGAGATTCAGGTCATTGCCGATAAATACGGCAACGTGGTGAGTTTGGGCGAGCGTGAATGCTCCATCCAACGCCGCCACCAGAAGGTGATCGAGGAAGCGCCGAGCATGTTCGTGACGCCGGAAATGCGCGAGCAAATGAGTGCGCAGGCGATCTCGTTGGCCAAACAAGTGGGCTATGTTTCCGCGGGGACGGTGGAGTTCATCGTCGACCAATCCGGCAAGTTCTACTTCCTTGAGATGAACACCCGCCTGCAGGTTGAGCACCGTGTGACCGAGTTGGTGACCGGCATCGACCTTGTCGAGCAGATGATCCGCATCGCCGCGGGCGAGAAGCTGCCATTCACGCAGGATGATGTTAAAATCAACGGCTGGGCGTTCGAGTCGCGCATTTATGCTGAGGACCCGACGCGCGGGTTCCTGCCCTCGACCGGCCGCGTGATCAAGTATCAGGAGCCGGAGGCCAAGGCCGGCACCTTGATGGACACCAGCATTTATGAGGGTGGCGAAGTCAGTATGTTCTATGACCCCATGGTCGGGAAATATTGCACCCACGCGCCCACCCGCGAAGCCGCGATTGACCTGATGGTCGACCAGCTGGGCGATTTCGTGATCCAAGGCATTGCCCACAATACCAGCTTCTTGCAGGCGGTGCTGAGCCATGACCGCTTCCGCAAAGGCGATATCTCGACCAACTTCATCGAGCAGGAATGGCCGGCCGGTTTCACCGGTGCCGAGCTTTCGACCGAGGCGCAGAAAGTGTGCATGGCGGTGGCGGTGTTCTGCTCCTTGCGCGACATCGAACGCGCCGCACAAATCACGGGGCAATTGCCTAATCGCGCCCCCGCCATCGGCGCCCGTTGGGTGGTGACGCTGGCCGGCAACTCGGTCTCGGTCTATTCGCGTAAAAAAGATTATGGCTACGACATCAGCTACGACGATGGCATGGTCGTCATCCGCTCGGCATGGAAGCTGGGGCGCCGCTTGTTCCAAGGTACGGTGAACGGCAAGCCCGTCAGCGTGCGGGTGCAGCCGTTGGCCGAGGGCTACCAGCTCAATTACGCCGGTGCGGAAGTGAAAGCCACCCTGCGCAGCTTGCGCGTGGCCGAGCTCGGGCAGTACATGCCTGTGCGTGAAAGCACGGTCTCGCAGTTTGAGATCACCGCGCCGATCGCCGGTCTCATCTCGGCGGTGCATGTGGCCAAAGGCGACAAGATCCGTGCGGGCCAGCAACTGTTCGTGATCGAGGCGATGAAGATGGAGAACATCATCTACGCCGATTGCGACGCAACGGTGAAGGACGTGCATGTGAAGGCGCCTGCCAGCGTCACCTCCGGCCAGCTCATCATCGAGTTCGAGGAGCCCGCAAAGGAAGAGGGCGGCAAGAAGGCCGCCTAGCCCTTTTTCGGGGCTTGTTTCATCTGCATTGGTTCGGGCTGGATGGCCAGAATACTGGCTTCGTCGACCTCGTCGATCTGCGCATGGTCGAGGAACATCTCGGCGAATTTGCGATAGGTCTTCGAGGTGATGAAGAAATCCACGATGTTGGGATCGAGATGGTTGTTCTTCTTGAACTGACCGATAATGGCCAGCGCTTCCGATAGTTTTTTGGGCTTCTTGTAGGGGCGGTCGACCGCCGTCAGAGCCTCAAAGACGTCGGCAATCGCCATCATTCGTGCGGGGATGGACATGGTGCCGGCAAGCAAGCCGCGCGGGTAGCCAGTGCCATCCATTTTTTCGTGGTGGCCGCAGGCATATTCCGGCACGCGTTGCAGGTGGCGCGGCCACGGCATGGATTCGAGCATGTTCACGGTATGCACCATGTGGTCGTTCATGATCTGGCGTTCTTCGCGGGTGATGGTGCCGCAGCGGGTGCTGAGGTGGTGGGTCTCGTCCTCGGTCAGCAAGCTGGTGCTTTTTCCCTCGATGCTCAGGGGCAGTTTCGCAAGCGTTTGCAGGCGCTCGATCTTTTCGTCCTCCATGAATTCGCCGCCGATATTGGAGGTCTTGAGGAAGGCGAGGTCGTCGTCGATCTGGGCGATTTCCTGTTCGTAACGCGCTTTCAGCGCCTTGCTGTTGGCGCCTTCGGCCGCGGCAGCCTCGAGGTAGCGGATGCGGGCGTCGCGCTTGAGGATCTCGCAGCGGGCGATGACAAGGTGGATACGGTCGTGGATGGTCTCGAGCTTGGTGGCCTTATCCATGATGTGGACGGGAGTGACGATCTTGCCCGCATCATGAAGCCAGCCGGCGATATGCAGCTCGTATTTCTCTTCCTCGCTGAGCTGGAAACTGCGGAAAAAGCCTTCCTTGTCGTTGCAGGCGGCCTCGGCCAGTATTTCGGTCAGCACCGGTACGCGCACGCAATGGGTGCCGGTGTAGGGGGATTTGGCATCGATTGCCTGTGCCATCATTTTGATGAAGGATTCGAGCAGCGTCTTTTGCTCGCTGATGAGCGATTCCTTATCGACGATGACGGCGGCTTGGCTGGCAAGCGAGGCGATGATCTCGACGGTCTCGTCGCTGAAGGCGATGGTGGCGCCGGTTTTGGGATCCTTAGCGTTGATGAGCTGGACACAGCCGATGGGCTCGCCGCGGTGGTTGATCATCGGGATGGTGATGACCGATTTGGTGCGGAAGCCGTATTTCAGGTCGAATTCCTTGGTGCCGGTGAAATCGAATTCCTTGGAGGCGTAGGCGTCCGCGACATTGATCGATTCCTTGTTGACGACGGCGCGTACCACTTGGGTGCGCAGATCCGGCTCGTCGGTTTCGGGGTCATAGACACGGACGATCTTGAACGGGGGTTTCTTACCGGTGGTGCCGCCAAAGGCGATGCCGAGCGAATCGGTGCGGACAATCACGTATTCCAGCACGTCGCCCTCGGCCGAGAGCACATAGAGCGTGCCGCCGTCGGCGTAGGCGATCTCCTTGGCCGCCAGCACGATATGTTCCAGCAACGTATCGCGGTCGCGTTCGCTGCTCAATGCCTTGCCGATATGCGTCAGGCGCTTGACCAGCGCGAGCGCATCAACGGGCGTGGTGGATGGGGCTTTCATAGCGCCCCAGTCTACACTAAGCACACGGGCGTAGGCTAGGATTAGCCCCCGCCGGTGCACGTGCGCGGGGATTTTCTTGGCCGCTGTGATATAAAGCGTACGCCCTAGGCGAGGCTGATGGCGCCTTGCGCATGCAGCTGTGCCAGTAGCGGCACCAGCGCAAGGCCTTGCACCACATCGTGATCGCCGCGAACATGATGGAAGAGATGGCGGCCAAGCCCTTCGAACTTATAGGCGCCGCAGGAGGCAAGGGGCGCATCCGCCGCGACATAGGCGCGGATCTCAGCGGCACTTAGGGGGCGCATGGTCAGTTCCGCCGCCTCGTGGAATTCCCACAGCACGGTGTTGCCATGCGCCAAGGTCATCGCGCAATGCTGCGCATGGGTGCTGCCGGAAAGTTGGGCAAGCTGCGCTTCGGCACGCTCGTAGCTGCCCGGTTTGGAGAGCGCGACGCCACGATGCACGCAGATCTGGTCGGCGCCGATGGTGAGGGCATCCGGATGGCGGACACTGACGGCGAGGGTCTTTGCGCGGGCGAGCGCCATGGCCAGTTCGGGGATAGGCGCGCCCTGCATGGCGGCTTTGATGGTGTCTTCCTCGACCCCGCTAGGCTCGACGCTGAAGGTGAGGCCGACGGATTTCAGCATCAGCTGGCGGATGGACGAGCCGGAGGCCAGCACCAGCGGCCGATGCTGGATGACGGCCATTTAGCCCAGTGTGCGGGCGGCGATCAGCCCCATCAGTTCGGCGCGGGCGGCGGTATCGTTCTTGAACAGCCCACGCATTTGGGTGGTGAGGGTGGTGCTTTCGGTTTTGTGCACGCCGCGGGTGGACATGCATTCGTGGGTGGCCTCGATGATGACGGCGACCCCGCGCGGTTGCAGCACACGCTCGATCGTATCGGCGATCTGCTGGGTCATCAGTTCCTGCGTTTGCAAGCGCTTGGCGAATACATCGAGCAGGCGGGCAATTTTGCTGATGCCGACGACTTTCTTATCCGGCAGGTAGGCGATGTGCGCAAAGCCGATGATGGGCACCATGTGGTGCTCGCAATGCGACTCGAAGCGCATATTGCGCAGCAATACCACTTCGTCGTAACCGGCAACTTCCTCGAAGGTCTTCGCAAGAATGGCTTCGGGGTCCTCGGCGTAACCGGCGAAGAACTCCTCATAGGCGTCGATCACGCGCTGGGGGGTGTCGAGCAGGCCTTCGCGGCTGGGGTTATCGCCGGCCCAGCGGATGAGTGTGCGCACGGCTTCCTTGGCCTCATCCGCAGATGGGCGTGCGGTCGATTGACGGTTCTCGTTGGCGGCAATCGGCTTGGATTTGGTAACGCTCAGGGGCGACGACATAAGGCCTCAATGGATGAAATGAGGGCGGAATATAGGGAAGTTGCCGCAAAATGCAAGGCCTAGGCTTGGCTCAGGCTATCCATGTTCATGTTGGCGCCGGTGGCTTGTTCGTTCAGCGGTACGGTGCGCTCCATGCTGGCGACGGCCACGGTCTGGGTGATATTGTTGAAGTCCACCGTTTCGCCGCCGGTGATGCCAAGCCCGTTCGCTTTGGCAAGAGGGGTGGGTGGATTGGCCGATGGCGATGCGTCACTTACTGGTGCGCGCGAATCTATTTGCGACTGCCAGTTGCTGGCGGTGGCAATAATACTAGCCAGATCGCCTGGATTATTGATACCGGGCATGGCGGCGACCTTGGGCGCGGGCGATCCGATAGCGACGCCATTGATTTTGGTTGTTTCATTGTAGCTAATGCCAAATTGTGCAAGGTCACTACCTTGCTTGATGGGTACGCCATCGATGGTGACGTTATTGAGTGCGAGGTTGCTGAAATCGAGCCCATTTACGTTAGGGCCGAGGTCGACATTCTGTAGGGTGGCGCCTTTTCCAAACTTACTCGCCATCGAGATGGTGGCGTTGCTTAAATTCGAGCCTGAAAGTGTGGCATCTTTACCCATCGAGAGATTAACGATACGGAAGTTATCGTTGACCGTGATGTTGTTAACGTGCGCCTCATCTCCCAATGTAATTTCAGCGCTGATTCCATCAATGGTGAGGCCATTCACGCGGCTACCATCACCGAAAATAATTTTGCCCCCGTTGATGCCGGTCATTCGAATGTTGTTGAAGGCGC